>JBKBSI010000067.1:0-15702 GCA_046291745.1 Pseudomonas sp.
CGGATTATGGTGTTGGTCGCACAACCATCATGACCGAGATGTCACCGCCTCACCTCATTCCGAAAACGAAAAGTCCGGGTTGCCCCGGACTTCCGTGAAGAACCTGAAAAAAGCCCGCAACATGCGAGCTTTCTTATAACAGGCTTAAGCAGCGGCTGGAGCTGCTCTTCGCTGCATTGCGATAGCAATAGAACGCAGAGCACTTTCAGACGCATGAGTAATCTTTACGCAGGCCGTCACAAAATTTAGCCCCTTGTCGCGCACCAGAATACCAAATAGCTCATCAGCGAAAGATTCAGATATAGATTCAACGTTGCCGAGATCTATCTCAACCACCCCTTTGCCGAGTTCCACAACAGCGACCAGTTCAAGCAGCTATCAGCCAAAACCCAGGAAGACTACGTCTACTGCCGCAGCATCCTGGCCGCATACCCAACAAAGCTGGACCAGCCCCTAGGCAAACTCAACGTCAAGCGCTTCACCTCCCCCATGATCCAACGCATCATCGACAAACTGGCAGACACCGACACCATCCAAAGCCGCCCACTGCCTGCGCTACCTGCGCCGCGTCATGCAATGGGGCCGCAACCGCGGCTACCTTGAAGGCAACCCAGCCCGAGGCCTCGAAGCACCCAAGGAACGCAAGCTCCGCCGCCTGCCAGACACACAGATAATGAATGCCCTCATCCAACGCGCCCAGCAACGCGGCCAGCACACCCGAGGCCAGCAAGGCGCATGCCCACCCTACCTCTGGATCGTCATGGAACTCAGCTACCTCTGCCGCCTGCGCGGCATCGAGACCATAACGCTGACCGACGTCAACGAACTGCCCACCGGCATCCTCACCAACCGCCGCAAAGGCTCCCGCGACAACGTAGTCGGATGGACACCACGCCTGCATGCCGCCTGGAACGCAGCCAAAGCCACCCGATCCATCACCTGGGAAAAGAGAAAGACCGCCGTCAACCTACAGCCCGACCGCCGCCCCATCATCGTCGGCACAAGCGGACGGGCACTGTCCAAGTCCGGACTGGACACAGCCTGGCAGCGATTCATAACGGCTGCGATAGAAGACGGCGTGCTCACCCCAGAGCAACGCTTCGGCATGCATGACTTCAAACGGAAGGGAATTACAGATACGAAGGGAACCCGGGCCGAGAAGCAGCAGGCCAGCGGGCATAAGGATCAAGCGATGATGGATGTTTATGATCTTAGCGTGCCGACGGTCAGGCCGTCGGCGGAGTGATCAGGGAAACTACTTCTTCTTTGTTTTCTTCTGCTCCGGGGCGGCCTCAACATTAGAGTCAGGTCGCTGGTCTCTACTTTCAAGGACGCGAGGAGCGACAAAAATAGCAACCATGCCTATAAGGTCCAGAGTCCCAATTATTGTAGCCGCCAAAGGGCTGTACTGGGATATGAAGGCAGCGACGAGCAACCCAGTAATTGCGATAGATACTCCAAAACGCTGGCCTCGCTTGTCCTTTTCAATCATCCCGGCCAACCCGCGAGAATGCATCTCATGCGAGTGAAGCTGCTCACGCTCCGCCATAGCTACGATAGTTTTACGTGTTTCGGGATCATATTGAGCAAGTAGTGCCGGCGGAGGTAGTGGCCCGCTAAAGGATGCGGTCCTGATCGCCACTTGAAGGACCTCTTTCGGACCTTCCCGATCAAGAATCCCCTGAAGAATGCGACCATCTTCTTCGGTCAGCTCACCGCCTTGCCCTATGGTTGTGATTATGGGGTCAAGTTGTTGCTCTAGCTCTTCTTCCGCTTCATACGGCAAGGACTCACGCGTAATACCGCTCCTCGGTGTCTCTTTCTGGGAGCTTGCAGGAGACCTTTTTCGAGTGCTGTGATTTCTCGCCATTTTCTAGAATCCGTATCTGACCATCAGCAGTCACATAAACTGCAGCCGCCTTTTCCAAGTAAACACCCGCAGTCTTCCAGTAATTGTAGATACGCACGTTACTCGAGTCACGCGATGTGTACACGGTGTAGTCAGTGACGGGAAACACATCCATAGCGCTGCCCGCCGCCTTCACGACCCGCTTGCGCAAAATTGAATGCATAGTCATCTCCTGCATTTACTACCTAGCACCTAAGCAGATTACTTAGATGAAATTACTAAGGTTGGTAAACCATTATTAGTTCGTCGAAACAACGGTGTCAATTTGCAGATGCAAGCAATCAATTCAAGAACCTGCCGACTACACGATTGTTTCAACCGTTCAGCTCAGTAGACAGCAAAGCTTAGTACCGGTTCAACGAAAGCCAACCAATTGTACGCAGCATTGTACGTACACAGACAAAAAAAGCCTGCTAAAACTAAGCAAGCCTTTGATTTACGTGGTGCCGGCACCAAGAGTCGAACTCGGGACCTACTGATTACAAGTCAGTTGCTCTACCAACTGAGCTATACCGGCATGGGCTCGCATTATATAGAGCCTGTTGCGTCTGTAAAGTCATGTGCGTCACCGAGGTGCAATAAAGTCATGCTGGGGATAAATATGTCACCTGCCCCAGCTTGTGCATGACTTCTCTACCAGCACTTGACATAGAGGCCTCAAGCTGTTGTTTTGCTTGAGATATCCACTCTGATTCATTTCTGACCACCGGGCTGCAAGCCCCGTATTTCCTCACTCCCAGCAGGTTACCAATACGCCATCAACATGTTTATGCACAGATGCCGGGGATAACTCGCCCACAGGCCTTCCTGTGGATAACTCTGTGCGCAACCGGTTCACAGGCTGGTAGTGAGCTGTTAACCAGGGCGTTCAGCTAGTAGGAGTAAATTACGCGGGCTGACGTCCACAGGGCAGAACTGGCCCAGCTCTACGCTGTAGCCTACCTCCTGCAAGAACAGTGCACGGTCCAGCAGCAACCATACCTCCAAAGGTCTGCGAAACAGCCCGCGGACAAGTTCCAGATTGCGCACCTGCGCCAAGCGCTGCCAGCCACTGGCCTCAAGCTCTTGCCAGTCGGCAGGCTCTGGCAGGGTCAGACCATGGTAGCTCGCCAGTTCACGGCAGAACGCAGGCATACCCTGGTTCAGGGCGCTTTCCGGGCGCGAGGGGGTCGGCAGATAGCTATCACTGCCAGTCGCCTCACGCCGCCACAGGTCGAAGGCCAGGCGCCAGGCCATGGACTGGTCACGCAGTCTGCGGTTGCGCTGGCCTGCTGTATGGGTCTCCTGCAGCGGCAAGGCCAGGTCCTCCTTGCTCAGTTGCAGTCTGGCCCTGGAGGCATGTTGCGAAAGGGGCTGGTATGCGGGGCCGACGATGCGGTTATAGCAACAGGGTGACAGCGCCAGCTGTGGACACTGCTGGCCTACCACCTGTTGCAGTAGTGTCATATGTAACTGACCACAGGCGTGCAACGCCACTACGCTGTGTTGCGGGGCAATCAAGGTCCAGGCGGCAGGGCTGAGCACATCGGCATCCAGATGCTCGGCCTTCACCGCCAGGTGCTGGCTAAGCCGGGCTCCCTCTGAGTTCAGGGCTGGCTGGTATTCCAGACAGGTGAGCGGCTGCCCAGTCTGCCAGGCCAGTAGACGACCGAGATGCCCCTTGCCTGCGCACCAGTCCAGCCAATGTTCTGGCTGGTACTGCCAGCGCTGGCGGGTAACGGCGGCAAAGCGGGTTATCTGCTGCCACTTGCGTCCAGGCATATGACGCCCAAGGATCTCGGGTAATGTCGGCGGGAGTTGCGACCAGTCCGGCAGCTCTACAAGCTGCTGTGCTTCGGCGAGCAACTCAGCAAAGGGCGCTGGCGCCTGCAGGCTATGCAATTGCGTATGCGCCCGCTCAGCCTGTTCCAGTGTGCGTCCCCGCAGCCATTCGGCAAGCTCGGGCCATTGTGCCTCCCAGCCCAGCAGCGGCTCGACAAAGGGCTTGGCGCGCCAGACGCTCTGGTAACGGGCCAGCCAGGCGTCCAGTTGCTCGAAGCGGTTCGCCAGATCCATGGGTCAGCGCCGCTGACTGGCCTCGATCTTCAGCCAGCGTTCAACCAGGCGGAACAACTGAGTAAACACCAGAGTAATCACCAGATAGATAAGCCCCGCCACTAGGAAGAACATCTCGTACTGGTAGGTGCGCGAATTGATGGTACGCACCACGCCCATCACATCCATCAGTGTCACCGTGTAGATAATGGCACTGGCCTTGAGCATGAGAATCACCTCGTTGCCGTAGGCAGGCAGACCGATACGGATGGCCCTGGGCAGAAGGATGTACTGCAGCGTCTGACGCCGGGACATGCCCAGTGCTCTGGCAGCTTCGACCTCACCGGAGGGAATCGCCTGAATCGCACCACGCAGGATCTCGGCAATATAGGCGGCGGTGTGCAAGGTCATGGTGATCAATGCGCACCAGTAAGGGTCGCGCAGGTACGGCCAGAACATGCTGGCGCGCACTGCTTCGAACTGGGACAGGCCGTAGTACACCAGAAACAATTGCAGCAGCAGTGGGGTGCCACGGAAAAAGAAGATATAGGTGTAGGGCAAGGCGCGCTCACATACCAGTGCCGCGACGCCCGCGCCAGGCCTAGCGGAATGGCGAAGAACAGCCCCACCACCACCGCGATGCCCACCAACTGGAGGGTAAGCAGGGTACCGTCCCACAGCTGCGGCGCCCATTGCACCAATAGCGCCCAGCGCTCTTCCCAGCTCACAGTTCAGTCCTCACAAAACCACGGTTGGCACGCCGCTCGAACCAGTGCAACGCGACCATGATAACTGCCGTCAGCGCCAGATAGATCAGCGCTGCAGCAAAGTAGAAGGTGAAAGGTTCACGGGTTGCTTGCCCGGCTACCTGGGCCTTGCGCATGATTTCGTCCAGGGTAATCAACGACACCAGGGCGGTATCCTTGAGCAGAATGAGATAGAGGTTGCCCAGACCCGGCAGCGCCACACGCCACAGCTGTGGCAGGGTGATACGCCAGAAGATGCGCAGGGGCGACATGCCCAGCGCCTGCCCTGCTTCTTTCTGCCCCGGGGGAATGGCCAAGAGGGCACCCCGGAACACCTCGGTAGCGTAGGCGCCGAAGCACAAAGCCAGCGCAAGGGTACCTGCCAGAAAAGGTGATAGCGTCAGGTAGGGATAGCCAAAATGGTTGCCCAACCAGTTCATGGTCGAGACGGTACCGAAGTAGGCCATTAATACCCACAGCGTTTCCGGCACGCCGCGCACCACCGAGGTATAGAAAGTACCGATGCCGCGCAACAGCAGGCTGCCGGAGATCTTTGCGCTAGCTCCGAGCAGCCCGAGCACCAGGCCCAAGGCGACGGCTGCCAGGGACAAACGAACGGTCATCCAGGCACCTTCAATCAGGGCTGGGCCAAAACCTTGTAAATCAAGCATGGGCGCGGGTCAGTTCCGGGCCCCTCACGGGGCCCGGCCAGTCAGGTCAATAGATGCTGAAGGGGAAGTACTTGGCGTTGATTTCGGCATAGGTGCCGTTATCGATGATCGCCTGCAGTGCCTCGTTCAGACGCTCACGCAGCGGGTCGCCCTTGCGTACGGCGATACCAATACGATCGTCATCAAATACCGGCTCGCCCTTGAACTCGAAATTGGCACCGGCCTCACTCTGCAGCCACTCGTACTGCACGAAGTTGTCTGCCAGCACGCCATCGATACGCCCGGAGTTCATATCCAGATAGGCGTTTTCCTGGGTGTCATACAGGCGGATGGTCACCACATCGCCCAGATTGTCTTCCAGCCACTCACCGGCGATGGTCGCGCGCTGGGCGCCGATGGTCTTGCCCTTGAGGCTGTCCTTGTCGACAGCAAAGTCGGAGGACTTGGGCGCCACAAACTGCAGCTTGTTGGTGTAGTAGGGGTTGGTGAAATCAACCGCTTGCTGGCGCTCTTCGGTAATCGACATGGAGGCTACCAGGAAGTCGAAGCGCCGGGTGTTCAGAGCCGGGATAATGCCATCCCAGTCAGAGGTAACCACGGTGCACTCAGCGCCCATTTCTTCGCAGAGCGCGTGGGCGATGTCCAGATCAAAACCGACCACTTCACCGCTGCTGTCGATCAGGTTAAAGGGGGGATAGGCTCCCTCGGTACCAATACGCAGTTTATCGGCCATGGCCGGTGCACTGATCAGCATGGCGGCAGCAACTGCCAACAACACCTTCTTGTAGCTTTTCATGGGTACTGCTCCTTACTTTTGGCTGGACATGAATTGTCTGCAACGCTCGGACTTCGAATGCTCGAACACCTGCTCAGGGGTACCGATTTCTTCCACCTGCCCCTGGTGCAGGAAAACCACCTGACTGGAGACCTGCCGGGCAAATCCCATTTCGTGGGTAACCAACAGCATAGTACGTCCTTCCTCGGCCAGCGCCCGGATCACGCTGAGCACTTCGTTGACCATTTCCGGGTCAAGCGCAGAGGTAGGTTCATCAAACAGAATGACCCGCGGCTGCATCGCCAGCGTGCGGGCAATGGCGGCACGTTGCTGCTGGCCTCCAGACAGCTGGGCGGGGAAGGCATGTCGCTTGTCGGCGATGCCAACCTTTTCCAGAAACAGTTCGGCGGCAGCTATGGCATCGGCCTTGGGTTGCTTGAGCACGCGCCTGGGCGCCTCGATAATGTTGTCGAGAATGCTCATGTGCGGCCACAGGTTGAAGCTCTGGAACACAAAGCCAACCCGGGCCCGCAAGCGATTGATCTGCTTGTTGTCGGCCGCCACCAAGGCGCCGTTGCGTGAAGGCTTGAGTTTCATCTCTTCACCGGCAACGATGATCTGCCCTTCGTGGGGGTTTTCCAGCAAATTGATACAGCGCAGCAAGGTGCTCTTGCCGGAGCCGGAAGAGCCAAGAATGGAAATCACATCACCGTCGCGGGCGACCAGGTCAACGCCCTTGAGCACTTCAAGGTCGCCGTAGCGTTTATGCAGATTACGCACTTCAAGAGCGGGCGGGGTCACGTAATTGTTTTCCAGTCAGCGCCAAGGGTACCGAGATGCCGGTACCTGAAGATTGATTTCAGCCGGTAAAAGCCGGCAAGGCAACAGATCCTTCTGCAATAATCCTGTCATCCGGCAAAACTAGCACAGCTATTGCGCATGACCAAGAACCCTGTCCGGGTCATGTCCCGAATATGCATGCAAAAGTCTTTCCAGATTAAACTCGGAGGTGACAATAAATTCTGCCCATAAAAAAACCCGCTGGAAAACCAGCGGGTTCAAATAATGGTGCCCAGAGACGGAATCGAACCGCCGACACGAGGATTTTCAATCCTCTGCTCTACCAACTGAGCTATCTGGGCAACGGGGCGCTATTAAACGGTTTAAGGTTGTATGTGTCAAGCGCCACAGGAAAATATTGTCCCATTCTTTCAGCCGCTTACCGTCCCTTACTGCGTGGGGGGTACGTAACCCTCGGCCTGGGCATATTCTTCGCCAGACAGAAACTTGTCCATTTCACCCTGGATAAAGCGACGATCCTCAGGATCCATCATGTTCAGGCGCCGCTCATTGATCAGCATGGTCTGGTGCGCCTGCCATTCATCCCAGGCTTTCTTCGACACTTCATTGAAAATCGCTTCACCCTTTGCGCCTGGATAGGGCGGACGTTCCAGGCCGGGTAACTGCTCATTGTATTTGCGGCACATCACCATACGCGTCACGGCATTCTCCTGTTGAAAGGTCGGACAATTGACGATTCAGATAATCAGTTCGGCCCGCTTGAGCAATTTCTTTACCGGCGCAGCAAGACCCAGGCGGGAGGGTTGCCGCAGGTTATACCAGACCTGCCCCGGCTCGGCCACGCCCGAGCCGACTGAGACCCGAACCAGCAACGGCTGAATATCCAGATGAAAGTGGCTGAAGGTATGGCGCAGCGGCGCCAGCTCTTCAATGCCCTGAGGGTGCCAGCCCTGCTCAACAACCAAAGCATCCAGCTGTTCGCGGCTATCCAGCTGCGGCGGGCACCAGAGCCCGCCCCATAGCCCCGAGTCCGGACGCCGTTGCAGCCAGACCTCACCCTGAGGATTGACCAGCAGCGGCATCAGACATTGGCGCACCGGTATGCTCTTGCGCGGCTTGGACCCAGGATAGGCCGTTTCCTGACCAAGAAAATGTGCCTGGCAACCAGTCTGCAGCGGGCAGATCAGGCACGAAGGCTTGCTACGGGTGCAGAGCGTTGCTCCCAGGTCCATCATCGCCTGGGTGTAGTGATCAAACCGCGCGGTTGGCAGGTGCCGTTCAGCCAACGTCCATAAGCGATCATGCACCGACCTGGTGCCAGGCCACCCTTCCACTGCATGGAAACGGGCCAGCACTCTTTTGACATTGCCATCCAGAATCGGTGCCGCCAGGCCCATGCTCAGACTGGCTATGGCACCGGCAGTGGAACGGCCGATGCCGGGCAGTTCAATCAAGGCGTCGATGTCAGCCGGAAACTCACCGCCGTGCTCCGCCACCACCTGCTTTGCCGCCTTGTGCAGGTTGCGCGCTCGGCTGTAGTAGCCCAGTCCGGTCCACAGGTGCAGCACCTCGTCCGCAGGCGCACTCGCCAGGGCCTCGACTGTCGGCAGGGTCTGCATGAAACGCTGAAAATAGGGAATTACCGTAGCGACCTGGGTCTGCTGCAGCATGATTTCCGAGACCCAGACCCGATAGGGCGTGATGCCCTGCTGCCAGGGCAGGTCCTTGCGACCATGCTCGTCGTACCAGGCGAGCACGGCCGCCGCAAAGCTATCAACGGTCACCGGTTGAACAGCCCCCGGATAGCGTCACGCACTGCTGGGGCGTCTTCGCCGAGCTTCTCCTCAAGACGCTCCTCTATCTTGCGCTGAGCCTCATTCCCGAGCAGGCGTCCGGCAATGCGCGTCACGCCCTCAGTATCCACCCCACAGCTGCTGGCGGCGTTATGTAGATAGCCCTGGCAGCGGATCGGCCATTCGATACCTTCATAGCGCGGATTGATGGCGCAGGCTGGGTCCGGCATTTCCGACTTGTCACCTTGCAGTAATAGGCCCAGGCGGTAATCCAGGCGTTGGGGCGGCAGATCGATCTCACCACGCCCCTTCACCGCAATACCCGGAAGCGCAGCCAGCAGATCATCGTTGCTGACCTTGCCATCTACAATGCGGAAGCTCCCGCCCAAACTGGAAAACGGCGTATCTGCAGCTCCGCGGGGCTCAGCCAGCGTCCGCCGGTTGGCCAGCGCAATAGCCTGGCACGCCTGCTGTTCCAGATTGACGCCGAGCAGCGCACCTTCCAGCACATTGAAGCGGGCGCTACCGTTCAAAGTCTCCATCCAGCGCTTGAGGCTGTTACCTCTGACGCTGGCATCAAGATTGAAGTCGAGCTTGCCGCGCAATTGTTCCGCTACCTCGTAGGCACGTTGCACCGCCAGCGAGTCCACACCGGTAAGCTGCTTGCGCACACTCAGGCTGACCGGCGTGCTGCGCGTATTGATTTCGGCAGTGGCGCTGAAGCGCCCTCCGAACAATCCACCCTCGAAACGGGTCAGTTGAATGCGCCCATCGCGGGCAGTGAGGGCTGCTTTGAACGGGCTGATGTCCTGACCTGTCAGGCGTACCTGCTGCAAACTCAGGCTGCCATCGATATCCAGGCGCGAGAGCATGTCCAGCGGCAATACCGGCTCGTCGCTCCACTCATCCGGGGCGGCCTCCGACCGACTGCCTCCCGAGGCGCCCACCGGTGCGCTGGCTTCGGCCTCGCTTTCAGGTGGCAGGTAGTCATCCAGGTTCATGCTGTTGCCAGTCAGATCGAAGCGCAACGCCTGCCGCTCGAAGTCAGCCAGTCCCAGGGAGCCAACCAGCTCTGTACCATCGACCAGCAAGCGCAGGTCATTGAGCATCAGACTACTGGCTGAGCCGTCCAGGGTGGCAGCCAGGGAGACCTTGTCCAGTGCGCGCGGGTTGGCGGTGTCGGGCAACTCCTGACCCAGCGCGGTGATCAGGGCTCGGGCGCTGAATTCAGCCACATCCAGACGTCCAGAGAGTTTCAGATCGCTATCCAGGTCAGTCAGGCGCAGCTTGCCCGTAGCGCGCAGGTCGGCCAGGGACAGGCGAATCTGATCCAGCTCTGCCACTTGCTCATTCAGGTCAATCAGGCTGTTGCCCTGCAACTGCAGATTGACCGCGCGGCCAGAAAACGGCTCTCCGCTGGCATCAACTTTCAGAGTCATGGCATCCAGTTGGTAGCGCTTGAGGGGCAGGTCAAAACGCGCCACCGACTGCAGATCAATACGCATGCGCATAACCGGCTGGTCAGTGGTCAGCAGGCCAACAAAGGCCAGATCGAAGGCCTCACCCTCAATCAGCGCACCAGTGCTCAGGTTCACATCCTCAAGCTGCAGCCGCTGACCGCTGGACTGGTCTGTATAGGCTATGCGGGCATTGGTAATGCGTACGCTGTTGATGACGATATCCAGATCGCGGCCAGCATCTTGTTCCTGCTCAGTGGCGGCACCCTCATCCGGCTCCGCGGCTGCATCCTGGCGATCCGGGCCGATAGACTCCCAATTCCCACGCCCGTCGGCATCCTTGACCAGGTTGATACTGACGCTATCGAGAATCACGTCACTCATGCGCAACTGACGCCGCAACAGCGGCAGCACCTCGACACCCAGACCCAGAGTACCCACCTCGGCGAGCACCTCATCGGGCTGGTCTACAGCGGCAATGCCAACCTGCTTGAGCTCGATGCCCAGCCAGGGAAACAGCGACCAACCAATATCACCACCCAGGGTCAGTTCGATATTTGCCTTGTCCCGGGCGGCTTGCTGAATATCGTCCTTGTAATCGTTCGGGTCGAACAGGCGCGTCACGAAAAACAGCACCGCCACTGCCAGCAGCACCGCTCCAAAAATGACCAGACCCAGCAGCTTGGCAAGCGCTTTCATGCATATTCCTCATGATCAGTACGATGTTAAGGGTAGAGGCTATCAATACGTCTGGCCACCTCTTCAGCCAGCGCAAGGCTGGCGGTCAGACCAGGGGATTCGATGCCGAACAGATTGATCAATCCACCGATTGTATGACAGTTATGATCCTGAATGATGAAATCTGCCGCGACTTCGCCTTCGCCCGTCAGTTTAGCGCGAATCCCCGCATAGGCTGGCACCAGCCGCTGTGACTCACAGTCCGGCCAGTAGCGCCGAATGGCCCGGGCAAAATTTTCTCGGTCATCCTCGCATACCGCATAGTCCAGCTCTGTTGTGTAGCGCACATCCGGCCCGAAACGCAATTGCCCGGCCAGATCCAGAGTGGCATGCACACCTAGCCCGGCAGTATTGGCCTCAGGCATCGGGTACACCAGATGCTGGAACGGTGAGCGACCGCTGTAGCTGAAATACTGCCCCCGACACAGGTGCAACGGCGGAATGATCGCGGAATCCAGCCCAGGCATATCCGTAAGCAATTGCTGGGCAAACAGCCCACCAGCATTGACCAGATAACGGCAGTCCAGCGCGAAGGGTTGATCAGCGCTGTAGCCCCGCAGGCGCAGACCATCACTGATCGGCTGCAGCGCCTCGACCCGGGTACGGTACTGCAGCATGCCACCGGCCTGTTGCAATACGGCTTCGAACGACTGCAACAGGGCGTGACTGTCAACAATGCCGGTCAGCGGCGAAAACAGGCCTGCCACGCCTCGAATCGATGGCTCACGGGCGTGCAACTGCGCCCGATCCAGCCATTGCAGCTCTATGCCGTTAGCCTGGGCATTGCGTTGCAGGGCTGCCAGTGTCGGCACTTCGCCATCCTCCACAGCCACCAGTAACTTGCCGATCCGACGGTGCGGTACGCCATGGGTTTCACACCAGGCATATAAAAGATCACGCCCGGCAGCGCACGACTGGGCCTTCAAGGAACCCGGCGGGTAATACAGACCGGCGTGAATCACCTCGCTATTGCGGCTGGATGCATGCTGCCCGGCCCAGGCCTCCTGCTCGACCACCAGCACCTCGCGCCCGGCCCGCGCCAGGCGCTGGGCGATGGCCAGACCAACCACGCCAGCGCCAACCACCACCACTTCAATATCAGCCATCCTCTACTCCGCCTGTCATGACGCCGTTCTGCCGCCTCGCAGTCAACGCACACCCACCCATCTGCCCGATACCAATACGCAATCACCCGGCTGTAGCCCCGGGCGCCATGCTGCACGTATAATGCACGCCCTTGATTGATTATTCAGCGGAGAAACGCCATGGAGCGCAAGGCAAGTGTCGAGCGCAACACCCTGGAAACCCAGGTCAAAGTCGACATCAACCTGGACGGCACCGGCCAGTCCGACTTCGACATCGGGGTGCCCTTCCTTGAGCACATGCTTGACCAGATAGCCCGGCACGGGCTGATCGACATGCATATCAAATCCCGTGGCGATCTGCACATTGACGACCACCACACAGTGGAAGACGTCGGTATTACTCTGGGCATGGCCTTCGCCAAGGCGATTGGCGACAAGAAAGGCATCCGCCGTTATGGTCATGCCTATGTGCCTCTGGATGAAGCGCTGTCGCGGGTAGTCATCGACTTCTCCGGCCGCCCTGGCCTGCACATGAATCTTGAGTACACCCGGGCCAGCGTCGGCGGTTTTGATGTGGATCTGTTTGGCGAGTTCTTCCAGGGCTTCGTCAACCACTCGCAAACCACCCTGCACATCGACAATCTGAAGGGGCTCAACACCCATCACCAGATTGAAACGGTGTTCAAGGCCTTTGGCCGCGCACTGCGCATGGCCGTGGAAGAAGATCCGCGCATGAGCGGCATGATGCCCTCTACCAAAGGCTGCCTGTAACCGATGACTGCCAGTCGAGTAGCCGTTATCGATTACGGCATGGGTAACTTGCATTCGGTCGCCAAAGCCCTTGAGCATGCTGGCGCCCTGCGCGTGGAAGTCACCAGCGACGCGGCCACCATTCTGGCCGCTGATCGCGTGGTGCTGCCGGGAGTGGGCGCGATTCGCGACTGCGTCAGCGAACTGCGCCAGCTCGGGCTCGATCAGGTGGTTCACCAAGTAGTTAAAGAAAAGCCACTACTGGGTATCTGTGTCGGCATGCAGATGCTGTTTGAAAGCAGCGAGGAAAACGGTGGCGTCGATTGCCTTGGCCATTTTCCTGGCAAGGTCAGCTTCTTCGGCAACGAATTGTACGACGGCGAAGTACGCCTGAAGGTCCCGCACATGGGCTGGAATCAGGTCAAACAGAACGTCGACCACCCGATGTGGCACCGTATCGAGCAGGATGCGCGCTTTTACTTCGTGCACAGCTACCATGCCCAGCCGGGCAAACATACGCATGTTGCCGGACGCTGCCACTACGGTGTGGACTTCGCTGCGGCGGTGATCCAGGACAATATATTCGCCACCCAATTTCACCCGGAAAAGAGCCACACCAACGGCCTGCAACTGCTGCAGAACTTTCTGGCCTGGGATGGGCGCTGGTAAAAATCCAGAGCAGCAAGCTGCAAGTAGTAAGCTACAAGCCCCCCGCTTGCAGCTTGCAGCTTGCAGCTTGCAGCTCTTTTTCCAAAGGAAAAAGCTATGCTGATCATTCCCGCTATAGACCTTAAAGACGGTGCTTGCGTGCGTCTGCGCCAGGGCCTGATGGACGACGCCACGGTGTTTTCCGACGATCCGGTAGCCATGGCTGCCAAGTGGGTCGACGGCGGCTGCCGCCGCCTGCACCTGGTTGACCTCAACGGCGCCTTTGAAGGCAAGCCGGTGAATGGCGAGGTGGTCACGGCCATTGCCCGCGCCTACCCCAAGCTGCCGATTCAGATTGGCGGCGGCATCCGCTCACTGGACACCATCGAACACTATGTACGCGCTGGCGTCAGCTACGTAATCCTTGGCACCAAGGCGGTAAAGGAGCCGGCGTTCGTGGCCGAAGCCTGCCGCGCATTTCCCGGCAAGGTGATCGTCGGTCTGGACGCCAAAGACGGCTTTGTTGCCACCGATGGCTGGGCGGAAGTCAGTACTGTGCAGGTGATCGACCTGGCCAAGCGCTTTGAGGCTGATGGCGTTTCCGCGATCGTTTACACCGATATCGCCAAAGACGGCATGATGCAGGGCTGCAACGTCGAAGCCACCGCAGCTCTGGCCAGGGCCACACGCATCCCGGTAATCGCCTCCGGTGGCATTCACAACCTGGGTGATATCCAGTCACTGCTGGATGCCAAGGCCCCCGGTATCATCGGCGCCATCACCGGCCGCGCCATTTATGAAGGCACGCTGGATGTGGCTGAAGCCCAGGCCCTGTGTGACGCTTCCAGCAATTATCTTTAAGCACCAACTTTAAGCACCAAGCAGTAAACGTAAAGCTGCCTGTACCGGTTCACTGATTTTGCTTGCAGCTTGCCGCTTGCAACTGCTCTCGGAGAAAGCCAATGGGTCTCGCCAAACGAATTATCCCCTGCCTCGACGTCGACAACGGCCGCGTGGTCAAGGGCGTGCAATTCGAGAACATCCGTGACGCCGGTGATCCGGTTGAAGTGGCGCGGCGCTATAACGAGCAGGGCGCGGACGAGATCACTTTTCTCGACATCACCGCCAGCCATCAGGAGCGTGATACTACGCTGCATACGGTTGAGCGCATGGCCAGCGAAGTGTTTATTCCGCTTACCGTGGGCGGTGGCGTACGCACCATCCAGGATATTCGCAACCTGCTCAACGCGGGGGCCGACAAGGTCTCGATCAATACTGCTGCGGTATTCAATCCGGAGTTTGTTGGCGAAGCCGCAGACCGTTTCGGCTCGCAGTGCATAGTAGTGGCGATTGATGCCAAGCGTGTGTCCGCCGCTGGCGAGCCTGGCCGCTGGGAAATCTTCACCCACGGCGGGCGCAAGCCCACCGGCCTGGATGCCGTGCAGTGGTCAGTCAAGATGCAGGAGTTGGGCGCAGGCGAGATATTGCTTACCAGCATGGATCAGGATGGCGTAAAGAGCGGCTACGACCTGGGCGTGACCCGCGCCATCAGCGAGGCCTTGCATATCCCGGTGATCGCCTCTGGTGGAGTGGGCAACCTGCAGCACCTGGCCGATGGTGTACTACTCGGCGGCGCCGATGCGGTGCTGGCGGCCAGCATATTCCACTTTGGCGAATACAGTATCGGCGAAGCCAAGACCTATATGGCCGAGCGCGGCATCGAGATGCGCTTCTAAGGAAGCGCTGAATACCTAGCGAGCGCTAGTCGTCTTCCTGGCGTTGCAGCAACTGCTGCACACTGACGACATTAATGCCCTCCCTGGCTTGCAGCCCCGGTAGCCAGCGCTCCAGATAATCCAGAGTTTCGGCGTGGGGATGACCTATCAGCACGGCACTGCCATCGCGCCTGGCCAAAGCCAGGCCGCGCTGAAATGCCTGATGAATCGCCTGCGGCTCGCGTGAGTTATCAAGAAACACGTCCCTCGACAGATGCGGCACCCCTGCTGCTGCCGCAGCGAACGCGGCCTGGGTTTCGGTTGTGGTACGGCTATCCACGAAAAACAGCTGCCGTTGCTGCAATGACTGCATCAACCAGTCCATTTGCGGGCGCAGCGCGGTCAGCTTACTACCCATATGGTTATTGACCCCATGGATCGGCGTAAAGGCTTCCAGACTGGCTGCCAAGCTGGCATCGAACTGCTCACGCGGCATGTCCTGATACAGCCCTCCAGGCCCAATCGGCAAGCCCGCCTGGTTCTCCATTGGCAAGTGCAGCATGACCGTCTGACCGGCCGC
>JBKBSI010000068.1:0-11013 GCA_046291745.1 Pseudomonas sp.
TACCGGCAGCATGATCACGAATACCACAATAAACATGTGCGGCACGCTGGGCCCTGAGGGCAACGCGCACACATCCGTGCGGCCAGTCTTTTTGGCTAGCTTCCAGGCCATCCAGGCGTAGTACATGTTGCCGAGAAACAACATGCCACCCACTGCGGGAAGAATGCGGCCAAAGGTGATTTCGTCCGGCATGCCGAGTACGAATTTGAGCAGCCCGGTGAGTACCAGCAGATTAACCAGCACATTGGTACCCAGGCCGAAAAGCCCGTTCCAATCGCCTGCCGTCCATAGTTTGACGTTCGTGTTCATGCTTTTCGCCTCGTGTTCCACCCGTGGATGGGGTGTCGAATAGTGAGCCTGCTATCGGGGTGCGAGCAGTGCGATAACCGCATCGGCGTCGCTTACCCAGCCAAAAATGCCGTTCTGAGCTGCGATCATTTCCAGCCCGATACGGTGAAACTCGGGAAAATAGGATGCACAGCAGTCCGCTACTGCGACGCAGCGGTAACCGCGGTCGTTGCCCTCGCGGATACTGGTATGCACACAGACCTCGGTGGTGACGCCGCACACCAGCAGGGTGTCGATGCTCCTTGTGGTCAGCACCAGATCCAGATCAGTCTGGTAGAACGCGCCCTTGCCGGGCTTGTCGATCACCACTTCGCCGGGCAGTGGAGCCAGCTCTGCGATGATGTCGTGGCCCGGCTCGCCACGAATCAGGATCCGTCCCATCGGGCCCGGCGCGCCGATGCGGGTCGCGGGGTCGCCACGCAGTACCTTGTGCGGGTGAGCGTCGGCCATATCGGCGCGGTGACCCTCGCGGGTATGAATGATGGCGAGACCGGCCTCGCGGGCTGCCGCCAGTAACCGCTGGCAGGGCTCGACAGCCTTGCGCAGTAGCGAGACATCGTTACCGAGACTGCTGCCAAAGCCCCCCGGCTCAAGGAAGTCGCGCTGCATATCGATGATCAGCAGCGCGCTGCTGTGCAAGTTCACCGCGAGTGGCGCGGGTTGCGCCGCGAGTAGTGTGCCGTTGTCGGTCATAGCCAGATCGTCCTCTGTCTTGGTCGCTACCAGATCCACTTCAGCATGGCCTGGGGTACATCCTCATCTATGCCATCCAGGCCAAACTTGTTGCGCCATACCTGATATTCCACACCCGCCTGCAGGGTACCCGGCGAACCCCAGAGCTTGCCCACGTCGAGCAGCAGCCGGGGCGCGGTGAGCAAATTGTCCTCTGCGTGATCCATGCCATATGCGTAATCGAGGAAGCCTTCAAAGACGAACGACAGGCCGCCGACGTCAAATGGCTTGAGCCACACCAGCGTGAGCTGGTTGCCGCGGTCCTTGCCGGGTCCAATTTCATTGCGGATGTAGTAGTTGATCTGAAACACCGGTGTCCCCGGCAGATCCAGGTCAACCGCCAGGCCGTATAGGTAATTGTGAAAACCATCGCCGATTTCGGCAGTGGTGGTGATCAGCACATCTTTCACGATGCCCAGGCTCAAATCCTTGCCGCTGATCTTGCCCAGGCTCAGGCGCGGGGAAAGCTCCCCGTAGTAACTGGTTTTGGTCTCCTTGTCGGAGCGGTCGGGATTGGTGATGTCGACGAAGAAGAAGTTATCGCCGTATTTCCAGCCGTTGACGTGTTCCAGGGTGACGACGGACCGGGTGTCGTCACGGGAATCCAGCTTGCCGGTATCAGTGTTGAAAAAGATCGACTGGTGCTTGGTACCGTACAGGTACTGAACATTGGTCGAGCTCCACTCGGCGGCGCCGGCACTGACGCCGGGGGCTACGGCCAAGGCGGCGCATAGGCCAAGCAGCTTGGCAACGGTGCGGAAACAGCTTGTTTTTTCCTTTGCAATGCAGGGGTTTTGGTCCATGAATCGGCTCCTTTCCATGATATACACATTGTTGTATACAACGTGAAGCAGAAAGCGTGCCATTACATATGACTGAAATTTACTCAATAAATAACAATGGGTTATTAAGGTAACTTAAGGCGGTGTAGAACAAGGTCAGGAGGTCGAAGTGAGCGAGGACAGTGCATTATTGATTTTTTGCACGTTTATAAGGCGCAGGAGAGGCGCCGCTTGAGTAAGGCCGCTCGGCAGTGCACGTGGCTGAATTTCTACGTGTACACTAGCGGCGCAAACTTTAACCAGGGTAATTCAGATGCTTATATACCTTCTCATCGCGTGTGACCGCCTTGAAGAGAAACGGGAGAAGAAGCTGAGGCAGAACCTGCCTGATCTGCGAGCGGCCTTGCAGGCCTATGTGGATGCCAACGCAGCCAGTAATGTCACCCTGATCGACGATTGCGAGAGTGAGGACTGTGCAGACTGGCAGTTGGGTATCAGTCAGGAGGTGAAGAAGAGTATTCACCTCAGTTTTCCGGTGGACCTGTTCAACGGCCTGGCCAAGCAATATGGCATTGATTGCGAAGTGGGTTATATCGAGGATGACGCCCGTGAGCCAGTCAGCTATTTCGGTAAACAGGAAGGCCTCGGCGAGGCGCTTTTGATAGCGGAATACCTGGACCTGTAACAGAGCGCGCAGCCTGTGTTGGCGGAGAGAAAGGGCAGGGGCAAGATTCAAGGTGCAGAGTGGCCGAGGACAGTGCATTTTTGTTTTGTTGCACGTTTATAAGGCGCGTTTGGGCCAAGGTTATGCAAGGTGGTGTGCTGGCAAGAGACTTGCGCGCGGGCCTGTGATTAGAATGGAGCGTAGGATCTGTGACTATTCTGCAAGTGCGGTAAAAGCGGTGCTGATTTTGCAGATAAATATTGGTGAAGCTCTGGCTGGAGCAGGCGGCGAAGATGTCGGGAGTGAAATACAATGATCGATAGCACACCGGGTTGGGTCGAGGAGACATCATTGTCATGGAGCTGAAAACGTCGCCGCAAGACATCTACCAGGCCCTGAAGAGCATGATCACATCCCTGGAGATTACACCGGGGTCACGCGTTACCGAATCTCAGCTTGCCACTTACTTTCACGTCAGCCGCACCCCCATCCGCGCCGCTCTCCAGCGCCTGGAAAGCGAAGGCCTGCTCAACGTCATGCCCAAGCAGGGCTGCTTTATCCGCAACATCGATATCCTGCAGATTAGCCATTACTACGATGTCCGGGTGGCCCTTGAGAACCTGGTGCTGGAGGAGGTGTCACGCTTGCAGGACCACAGTGGTCTGAAGGCGCTTGCCGAGATCTGGCGCCCGGATCTGCAGACCTTTGGTATCGAGCTGACTGATGCGCTGAAGGAGGCGGAAGAGAACTTCCATTTGGATCTGGCTCGGCTCTCAGGCAATCAGGCCCT
This sequence comes from Pseudomonas sp., assembly GCA_046291745.1. Classification (GTDB taxonomy): domain Bacteria; phylum Pseudomonadota; class Gammaproteobacteria; order Pseudomonadales; family Pseudomonadaceae; genus Halopseudomonas. The sequence goes on from JBKBSI010000068.1 coordinate 3,317, forward strand.
GGTGGGTTACATCGAAGACATCAATGCGCATATCCATGTTGTGCGCCGTCTCGGCTGGCCGGACTCGAAGAGCATCATCGATACCTACGAGGAACATCACCTGATCTGCGAGCTGCTGCTGGCCCGCGACCTTGCTGCCGCCCAGTTCGAAATGACCAACCACATCCGCAAAAGCCAGGACGGCGCTAACCGCGTCACCCTGAAGCAGCTGTATGCCAATCCCAAGGCGGTCAAGTTCGAGTAGTGAATGCTCGGCCTTCCCTGTTCAGCTGAGTTAGATCAGGTTCGTCGCCCGGCTGGTCTTGGGAATGGGGGCAAAGCCTTTAACTATGCCCTGCGCTGAATCTCTGTAACTGAACCCCAAGGTCGAATCTTACTCAACTGATCTTCCAGGACGTCTTCCGCAATTTCGGTGTCGTACGCTGCCTGGGCACGCAACCAATAGCCATTGGACAAACCAAGAAAACGGCAGAGTCGCAGATCAGTGTCTGCAGTTATCGAACGCTTTCCCGCAATAATCTGGCCGATTCTCTGGGCAGGCACCCCGATTTCCTTAGCCAGGCGATATTGAGAGATACCCATAGGCTCAAGAAATTCTTCCTTCAGTAACTCGCCTGGTGTTACCGGATCAATGTTGCGCATGAGGTACCTCCTAATGGTAATCAACAATTTCGACGTCTTCCGCGCCAGCTCTGGTCCAGCGAAAGCAAACGCGGAACTGCTTGTTGATGCGGATGCTGTACTGACCCTGACGATCACCCGCAAGCTGCTCCAGCATATTGCCAGGCGGAACTTTAAGATCATCTAGCAGGCTTGCTGCCTGAAGCTGCCGAAGCTTTCTCAAGGCAACCCGCTCAAAATTCACGAACCGCCTTACTCGACGCCCGTTGGCCAGCTTCTCGGTATCCTTACACTTGAACGATCTGATCATGGTTCGATGGTGATGCCATGCGTTAATAACGTCAAGCGTTATCAATAGGTCGGCCGTCGACCCCATCGAGGATGTCGCGCGGGAGAAGGGCGCCAGGCGCCTCGACCATGCATGTCAGATGGACCCCAAGACATTCGCAGCGTGCGCAAAGCCGGATGCCTGATTACTTGCGCAACAACCGCAAGCCATTCAGCACTACCAGCAAACTCACACCCATATCGGCAAACACCGCCATCCACATGGTAGCGTGACCGGTCAGGGTGATCAGCAGGAACACCGCCTTGATACCGATGGCCAGGGCGATGTTCTGCCTGAGCACGCTGTTGGTATGACGCGAGATGCGGATAAATGCAGGGATCTTGCGCAGGTCATCGTCCATGATCGCGACGTCGGCTATTTCCATGGCGGTGTCGGTACCTGCCGCGCCCATGGCGAAGCCGATATCGGCGCGTGCCAACGCCGGTGCGTCATTGATACCGTCGCCGACCATGGCCACGGTGCCCTGGTTACTGCTCAGGGCTTCAATAGCGCTGAGTTTGTCGCCAGGCAGCAGGTCGCCCTGGGCATCGTCAATACCGACTTGTGCTGCAATGGCCTGGGCGGTATGGGCGTTGTCGCCGGTCAACATCAGGGTTTTTACCCCTAGCAGGTGTAGCTCCGCAATGGCGGCCTGGCTGCTCGGTTTGACCGTGTCGGCGACGGCGAATAACGCCAGCGCCTGAGTTGCGTTGGTGAGGATGACAACTGTCTTTCCCTGCCTTTCCAATTGATCGAGCTTTGCCTCAACTGCTGCCGAACAGAGCCCCAGCTCTTCCACAAGGCGATGATTGCCCAGTTGGTAGGGCCGCCCTTCGATGGTGCCACGTACACCACGGCCGGCCAGGGCGGCAAAATCCTCTACTTCCAGCATCCCTCTAGCCTGCTCAGCCGCATGAATGGCGATGGATTGCGAGACCGGGTGGTCCGAGCGCCGGGCCAGGCTGGCTGCAATTGCCTGGTAGTCTTCGGCCGCGCCATCGCCCAAAACCAGAAAGTCGGTTTGCACCGGTTTGCCATGGGTGATGGTTCCGGTTTTATCCAGGGCCAGGTGGGTGATTTTGCTGCCGTGCTCCAGATACACACCGCCCTTGATCAGAATGCCTTTGCGCGCCGCTGCTGCCAGCCCGCTGACGATGGTGACCGGTGTCGAAATTACCAGCGCGCAAGGGCAGGCCACCACTAGTAGCACCAAAGCGCGGTAGACCCATTCGAACCAGTCGCCACCCATAAGCAATGGTGGAAATATGGCTACAGCTACCGATAGTACGAGTATGGCTGGTGTATAGATGGCGGCGAAGCGGTCGACAAAACGCTGCGTCGGTGCCCTCGAGCCCTGGGCCTCTTCCACAGCATGAATGATACGCGCCAGAGTGGAATGGCTGGCTGCTGCAGTGACTCGATACTCCAGTTCGCCCGCCTGGTTGATGGTGCCGGCGAACACCGAATCACCCAGCGTCTTGTCCACCGGAAGGCTCTCGCCGGTGATAGGCGCCTGGTTGATGGTCGAGCTGCCCTTGACCACCTCGCCATCCAGACTGATACGTTCGCCCGGGCGCGCCCGCACACGGCTGCCAATGGCTACCTCAGCCACCTCCATTTCGGTCCAACTCCCGTCTGCCTGCTGCACGGTAGCCTTGTCTGGTGTGAGGCTCATCAGACCGCGGATGGCATTGCGTGCGCGGTCCAGGGATCGGGCCTCTATCAGTTCGGCGATGGCGAAGAGCACCATGACCATGGCCGCTTCTGGCCACTGCCCGATCAGAATCGCTCCGGTAACGGCAATGCTCATCAGCGCGTTAATATTGAGGTTGCGATGCTTGAGGGCGATCCAGCCCTTTTTGTACACCGCCAACCCGCAGAGCAGTACGGCGCCGATGGATATCAGAGCCACCATCCATTCCGGCGCCAGGTCGGTGAAGTGCAGTACTTCGGCCACAACGGCAGCCGCCCCGGCCAGCCCCAGGCGCCACCAGCGGGCTTTGCTCGGCGGAGCAGGGTGAGTGCTGTCTGTTGCTTGCGCTGCGGATACCGGAGTGAAACCCAGCGCCCTTATGGCACTAAGCGCCGGGGCCAGCGCTTCAGGCGCATGGCTGATGGTCAGGGTGCGTTGCAACAGGTTGAAGTGCAGGGCGGCGATGCCCGGCATGCCGATCAGCTTGTCAGTAATCAGCCGTTGCTCGGTTGGACAGTCCATCTGCTCGATGCGTACTTTGCTGGTCTGAGTGCCTGGCTGCTTACTGTCGCTGCTGCCGGGTACGGTCTCAATACCAGCGTGCCGGGTATCGGGGGCGTTACTGCAACCAGCGGTTTTATCGCAACAACCTGTCATGGCCTGTCTCTCCTCTGCTAATCTGCAGTAAACACCCTATAGCCACTATAGGGTCAAGCATTATGGAGAGACGCGAATGAAGATCGGTGAGCTGGCAAAAAAGACCCATTGTCAGGTGGTGACGATTCGCTACTATGAAAGCGCAGGCCTGCTGCCGCCACCCGAGCGCAGCGACGCCAACTATCGGCTTTACAACGCTACCCATGTCGAGCGCCTGGCCTTTATTCGCAACTGCCGCGCCCTGGATATGACCCTGGATGAGGTGCGGCAGTTGCTGGGCTTTCGCGACCACCCAGAGGATGACTGCGGCGGTGTAAACGAGTTGATCGACCAGCATATCGAGCATGTGGCGAACAAGATTGCAGCGCTTCAGGCGCTGAAGAAACAACTGACGGTCCTGAGAAAGACCTGCACCGAGGGCCGCGAGGCTGCCTACTGCGAAATACTGCAGCGCCTTACCACCACCGACACTCAGCCCGGCGGCAAGGCCCTATCACCAAGTGACAAGGCGGTATGCGGCACTACCAAGCCCTGCAGTACGGGGCAATCAAGTTGACCCTGCTGTCCTCACACGAAGCCAGCCTATTCGTCCAGTGCCTCCAATAACAGCTCGGCGGTGATAGCACTGCTGTATTGCTGCTGACCGGTGATCAGGCGTCCGTCGCGGATGGCGAAGGGCTCGTTGGCGTCGCGACAAAGAAAACCTGTGCCGGGAATCTTGATAGCCTTGCTCTGGATGGTGTATTCATTCAGCGTCATGCCAAAGGCAGCATTCACCTCATCTTCCTCGTCATCGGTAAACCCCGTCCATTTCTTGCCATCAGCCAGCAGCTTGCCGTTGGACAGCCGAGTCCAGAGCAGCAGGGCCGAGCCGTGACAAATCAAGGTGACGATTTTTCCCTTTTCATAGAAAGTGGCGAGCAACGCGTGCAATGCCGTGTCGTCCTTGAATGTCACTAGCGGGCCACCACCGCCGGCAACCCATACTGCGTCATAGTCGTCTACCGAGATCGCGCTGATGGGCAGGGTATCCTTCAGCATGGCGCCGAAGGTCGCATGGTGGATAAAGCCGAGGCTGATAAGGTCGTCGGCATAGCCGCCACTGGGTGTACGGGGATCACTGTGGGTATCGAACATCACTTCGCCGCCGTTCGGAGAGGCAATATCCACCCTGTGGCCCGCTTCGGTAAGCATGAGGAAGGCACGAGTCATTTCTTCGGCAAAGAAGCCGACCGCAAAGCCTTTGAGCTGCGCCGTGTTGGAGACGATGGATAAAATTCGCCTTGGTTTGCGTTTTACACCCGTCCGAGTTTCGATCTTGAGGTCTGATGCTGGCATTTCTGCTTGCTCCTGATGTTGTTTTTTGCCGGACAGAACGCAGGCCATGCCAACTGCGCGTGGGCGGACTGAAGTGTTGAATTACCTACAGCATTGGCATGGGCTACGACTACAAGGGCGTCAGGCTTTTGCTAGTTGCCACGCCACAAAGGCGGCGAGTGCTGAAGGGATGAGGAAGACGACGACCAGGATCGGCAGTTCCTGAACAACTGTGTAGCCTGCCTTGGTAACCCCCACCCACATATTGACCAGCGCGATTATTAGCCACACCGGGATAAAGTATCTGGCTGCCGAGGCAATACCAGCAATGTCATGGCCCCAGAGCTTTCCGAACAGGGTAAAAATACCGAGTAGGGCGGTGCCCCCTAGAATGACGAGCAACATGTGCATGTGAATCTCCTTTTTCTGCACTATTTTCAGCAAGATGCGGAAAAGGCGGTACAACCGCAGGGCTGGACCGCCGACCGCCTTAGCGAAAACTCTATTTAGTGGTATAGCCGCCATTGACCAGTATGGTCTGGCCTGTCATCCACCAACCATCGGATACCAGAAGGCGGATGTAGGGGATGATGTCCTCGATGTGGGTTAGCCCGGTTTTGGAAAAGGGTGACAGCGCAGCAGCGGTCTTGTGATAGGCAACCGCGTCCTCACCCTCTGCCGGATAGAAAAACGGCGTATCCATAGGCCCGGGGCCAATGGCCGTTACCGAAATACCACGGGCGCCGAACTCCTTCGATGCCGCGCGGGTGAAATGTTCAACAGGGGCCTTGGTGCCGGCATAACTGGAATAGAAGGGCGTGAAGGCGCCGAGCAGAGAGGTGACGACGGTTAACAGCTTGCCGTTGTCATTGAGGTGCTTGCCTGCTTCCTTGATAAAGAAGAAAGCGCTCTTGGCATTGATCGCACTCATCTCGTCATACTCGCTCTCCGAGACGTCGAGGATGGGCTTTTTCAATACCTTGCCCACGGTGTTGATGGCGATATCCGGACGCCCAATGGCTGCTACTGTGTCGGCGAAGAGTTTTTCCATCGCGCCTGCCGTGGTCAGATCAGCCTGAATGGCTACAGCCTCGGCACCGGACGCCTTGATGGCTGCTACGGTCGCGTCGGCATCCGCTTTGGTTGCTGCACTGTTGTAATGGACGGCTATCGCCTTTGCGCCCTGGGCGGCGAGATCGCGGGCAATCAGCCCGCCCAGATTCTTGGCTCCACCGGCGATGATGACGGTTTTTCCCTTGATGCTGTGATCGGTCACGGAACGACCTCCTTTGCTGGTCTGCGACCAGTTAGTTGGCCGCTTTCACTTACAAAAGATATCGCATAACATTTGCGGATAAAGGCGGCGGTCCTGACAGGACTAATCAGGAATTCCATACAATCGAGATTGGCCACTTTGGACCGTATCGACCTGTTCCGTATCTTTACCCGCGTGGTCGAATGCTCTAGCTTCACTCGGGCCGCCGACACGCTTGGTATTCCACGCTCTTCTGTCTCGGCTGCGGTTCAGGAGTTGGAGGCGCGCATAGGTACGCGGTTACTCCATCGCACCACCCGCAAAGTCTCGCCGACCCACGATGGCCTTGCTTTCTACGAACGCTGCCAGAGAGTCATTGCCGATGTCGAGGATACGGAAAACCTGTTTCGGCAGAGTTACTCACGGCCGATAGGCAAGTTGCGCGTCGATGTTCCGGGCCGCATCGGGCGCTTGATCGTCGCCCCCGCATTACCCGATTTTCTTGACCGCTATCCGCAGATCGATATTGACCTTGGAGTGACAGATCATGCGGTCAACCTGGTAGAGGGCGGTGTCGACTGCGTTCTGCGGGTCGGGAGCCTCAGCGATTCAAGCCTTATTGCGCGGCCAATTGGCAAGCTGCCTTTGATCAATGTAGCCAGTCCTGACTATCTGGCACAGCACGGCACGCCGCAGAAACCTGACGATTTGGACACCCATTGGGCCGTCAACTATGCATCCTCCTTCACTGGTCGAATCGATGAGTGGGAGTGGATTGAAGACGGCACTTTGCAGGCAAGGTTACTGCCAGGGCGGGTTACTGTTAACAATGCCGAGGCCTACATTGCCTGTTGCCTAGCAGGCCTCGGGCTGATTCAGATACCCGCTTACGATGTTAAGGGCCACTTGGCCAATGGCGAGCTGATTGAGGTCCTGCCTGGATATCGTGCTGAACCTATGCCGATGAATCTGCTTTATTCGCACCGCCAACATTTGTCGCGCCGGTTACTGGTTTTTGCCGACTGGCTCGAAGTCTTGCTCAAACAGCACCTTTTGTAGCGCGCGCTCCAGATTGCCTGCGCTGGAGCCCGCTCGGCTTGCAGATCACGCTGTTCTGCTCAGGACTCAGTAGCAGCGGCTACAGCTGGCTCCACCGCCGCCAGCCGCACAGCATTGCGCCCCGCAGCTTTACACTGATAGAGCGCCGCATCGGCCTGGGCAATCAGGCTGTTGCCGTTGTCATCGGTGCTTGGCACGCCGACCCAGACTCCGGCACTGAAGCTCTGGGCAATGGTGAGTTCACCAAAGTGCGTGTGGTTGCCTGCTATGGCCTCACGCAGACCTTCTACTGCAGTCATGGCGCCCTCGACGGTGGCGCCGGGCATTAGCAGCAGGAATTCTTCGCCGCCGTACCGACCGAGATTGTCGGCCTGGCGTAGCCGCCGTTTCATCTGTTCCACGCAGTGGCGCAGTACCTCGTCGCCAGCCAGATGGCCGTGCTGGTCGTTGATGCTTTTGAAGTGATCCAGATCGATGATGGCGATGGCCAGGCTGGTGTCAGTACGCCGGGCCCGGTCAATTTCGCGCTCCAACTCTTCCAGAATCGCACGACGATTGGGAATGCCGGTCAGCGCGTCGCGCAGGGCCAGGTGCTTGAGAGCCGCTTCCGTACGCTCCTTGGACATCAGTACCAGACCCAGTGAGAGCATCATTACTGTCACTGTTCCGATACTGATCGAGATCGATTGTCTGAGGTTGCTGACGTCATAGCGCATTTCCGGCGCATTGCCGCCAACGATGGAGATCACCCGGATCAGGATGCCGAT
>JBKBSI010000068.1:11023-15576 GCA_046291745.1 Pseudomonas sp.
CTGAAGAGGATCGGAACGAGCTTAAGCGGCTCTGGCGTCAGGCGAGCAAGCTATGCCACCCGGATCTGGTTGCCGATACGGCTTATCGACGCCCCCACAACCCCCAGAATGGGGGCGCGTCCGCCCGGTTGGGCAAAGTGTGCAGCCCAGCGAATGATAAAGGCGCATTGGAGCATCAATATGCCGGAGGCCACCAGCGTGCGGGGTTCCAGGGTGTTCAGCAGCAGGGTAAGCAGCACTATCTGACAAAGGGGCAGGCTGAACAGCCATGCCCACGGCACGCGATGCTCGCTGATACGGAAAATACTCGCTGTGTAGAAGGCTATTGCGACCGAGAGCAGCGAATTGGGCACGGCGTAGGTAACCCAGAGGGATGCGTGGCCAAACAGGGTAAAACATACGTAGGCCAATGCATGGGCCAGCAACCCGGCCCCCACGGTGAGCATGCCGTCGCGCTGATTGAAACGGCCAACCACCAGCAGACAAAAAGCCATGATCAGCGCCACCCAGGCCACCGAGGCGAAAATGGTTGGGGTATGCGCGATCACAGCCGCGTCAACTCGGGTGCCGAGTGGTGTGCAACTTGAGTGATGGGGTAGAGCAGGGTAGACAGCACCTTATTGTTCAGCCTGTACCGGGCGCCTACGGCGTGGGGAATAAGCCCGGCGCTGTTGGCGTGTGGTGGTCGGTAATCTTGTCTTCCGTGACGGCAAACAAAGCGCTAGCCGCAGCAGTGTCACTGTTGTTATAGCAAAATCTGCTATTGCGTCAAGGCAGTACCGGGATGACAGAGCGTGGCAAGGGAGCCGATTGGCCTGTCTGCATCAGGCTCGGGACAAGCGCCCACTTCTGGACCAGATGCGCATAAATTTTACTACACAGGACTTTTAACTGTTTTTTTATACAGTATACTGTGTTCCGCCGGTGCACTTCAGCCAGAGTGCCGGGAGCCCACACCAAGCCTGAGGTACGAATATGGCCGTTGAAGTCGTTTATCGCAGTAGCAGAGACCCGGAGCAATTGTTCATGGATAAAGCCGAAGCAGACCGTCACGACAAGATGCTGGAACTGGCCGAGGTGCTGGGTGATGTGCTGCGCCAGGCGGTACCGGCCCTTAGCGAAGAGCATGCCGAGGAGGTCAGCCTGTTTATGGCGCAGAACCGCGACGCTTTTGCCAAGGCGTTCAAGAATAATCTCGAAGCTCTGGCGCCACTGACTGGCGCGGCCGAGGCGGTGGAGTAAGCCAGGCAAGGCGGCTTCCAATCGGCCGGTTTTCCCCTATACTCGTTGCATGATACGCAACCTTACCCATCGCGCCGCGCTCTTGTGTTGTATGGCCCTGCTGATGCTGGTGCAGTCAACACTGCTGCCAGTACACGCGGCCGCCATGCTGCAACCGGCTGCCGTGGCGGTTTATGTCAGCAGTGAGCATGCCCATCACGGGCAGCAAACGCACCACGAACATGGCGTAGTAGCGGATGACTGCGTGCTGTCTATGGGTGCCGCCTGTATTCAGCTGTGCAGCCTCTGTACTTTGACAGCGCCCGCTACGCTCGGCCCAGGCCAGGGCGAGCCGGGGTTCACGCTGCAGGCCCAGACACTCTGGGCCGCCCCCTTTATTGACGATCCCGCTCCACCCCCCAAGTACTGACTTCTGCGCAAATAGCTTATCTATGCGGCGGGCATTTGCCTGGCCGGATTCTTTCGATATTGATGGGTACCGTGCGGGCGCAGCTGACTGCGCGCGCTAGGTATCCTGCAGGAGTTACAACATGAAGAAATCAACTATCCCTTACGCAATGGCTTTGGCCCTGACTGGCGGGCTGTTTTCCCTTGGGCTGGCAGCACACCACCATGACCAGGGCTCTCACGCTGGCCATGGCAAGCACGCAGGGCATGGCCAGCAGACCGAGAGTAAAGAAACAGGGGCCTTTGCCGCCGCCAACCAGCGGATGATGGAGCAGATGCACGCCCAGGCGCCAACCGGCGATGCGGACTATGACTTTGTCACCGGCATGATCCCGCACCACCAGGGTGCTATCGATATGGCCAAGGTGCTGCTGGGCGGTAGCAGTGATGAAACCTTGCGCGAGTTAGCCCAAGCCATAGTCAAGGCCCAGGATACGGAAATAGCGCAGATGCGCGCCTGGCTGGAGAGCTATGGCGAGCCCAAGCCGGGCATGCAAGCCGAGCTGGTAAAGGCGGCTTATGGCCGGATTGACGAGCGCATGATGGCCGAGATGCATGCGGTTGATAGCGGCAATCTGGACAAGGACTTCGTCATGGGCATGATTCCGCATCACATTGCCGCGGTAGAGATGGCCTATGTGCTGCTGGCCTATAGCGAAGATGAGATGCTGACAGGCCTGGCGCGCGATGTAATCAGCGAGCAGGAGCGGGAGATTGCCTTGATGCGTGGCTGGCTACAGCACGCTCATCACTGATCTTTAACCCTTGAGCAATAAACGCTCCCTTAATCGGGGCGTTTATTGCCTGCTTGGCTAGTAGCGGTAGGTGACCTGGGTGGAGAGGGCGTGGGCGCTATTACGGAAATCAGCGCTGTATCCCGGCGTGGTAGCACTATCCGCGTAACTCACTCGGGCCCGATCTTCACGCAGGTAGGCATAGGCAACGTCCAGCGTGAGGTTGTCGTTGGCTTCCCAGCCCGCGCCGAAGGACAGGATCTTGCGATTGCCTACGGGTATGCGCACGGTGCGATCGGTGTCGGTAGTGGGTGAACGATCAAATGCCAGGCCGGTACGCAGTACCAGGCGTGGATTCAACTGATACTGGGCGCCCAAGGCAAAGGCCCAGGTGTCCGACCAATTCAATTCTTCTTCAATGCTGCCCAGGCGACCGGCAAGTGGATCCGGCACCTGGCGGTTCTCAACGATGATTTCCTGCAGCCGACTCCAGCGTGTCCAGGTGGTACCGGCAAAGAGTGTCCAGCGGTCATCCATGGCATAGGTCAGCGATACATCGACGCTCTCCGGCGAGGTGAAGTCCAGGCTCGCATCATAGCGCCCATTCAGCTCGGCAACCGGCATGTTGTTGACCCGCGTGCGGCCTTTGAGCGTGTAATCAACGGCTGAGCGGTAGGTTATTCCCAGTGCCACCTGATCGCTCAGATCCACCAATACGCCAAGATTGAAGCCGTAGCCCCAGTCATCGCCCTGAATATTCACCCGGGCGTCTTCGCCTGCCGGGTCGAGGGGGTTGACGACGGTGTTGGTCAGCTTACCCTGTATATGGTTGATGGTGGGGCCAAAGCCAATGGCGACTCGATCATTGATCCGGTAGCTCAGCGTGGGTTGCAGGGTGACCACTTGCACTTCGCTGGTAACTCCGTGGTAACGGCCCTGGAAACCCCGCTCGTAGTCACTGATGACGCCAAAGGGCACATATACCCCGAGCCCGAAGTGCCAATCTTCATTCAATGGTTTGACGTAATAGCCAAAGGGGATCGCGGTGAACGGTACCATGTCGCCGTCGTTGCTACCCTCGGCCGAGCTACTGGCATTGCTGATATCGGTGCTGGCGTGGATCAACGCGAGACCACCACTGATCTCGGTGCGCTCCAAGCGCGACATGCCAGCCGGATTGCCGAATACCGTACTGGCATCGTGGGCTGACGAGGAGCGTCCGGCAAAGCCGGTGCCCATGCTGCTTGCACTTTGTTCATTGATGGCGACGCCATTGGCAAGCGCCTGAGTAGAAGCTGCGACAACCGCCACGGAAAGAGCGCTACGAAAAAAAGGGGATATGCTCATCTGGGCTCCGAACAGGGTCAAGGCGAAGGTGCCGTTACCTGTTTGGGACCAGTGAGCCTAGGCGGGGTTCAACCTTTTTGCGGCGCGCAAAGGCTCAAGATAGAGGCCTCAGTGCCCTGAAAAAGAGCCCGAAGGATTCAGATTCCGCCTTGGCGTGCATGCCGCAGCTTACGCCAGTAGCCAAGCCTTTCATGCAACTCGGCTAACGTCCGTATGCCTTGGCTGCGCGCCTTGCTCAGCAGTATCAGGGCAATCTCCGCGGTAGCCAGAGCGTCAGCTGCTGCGTTGTGACGCAGGCTGTTGTTCAGGCCGAAGTGACGCTGCCAATCGTCCAGCCCGCCACGCCCGACCCGGGCATCGGGGCAGAGTAGTGGCGCCAGTTCTGCCACATCAACAAAACGGTGCTGGAGCCGAAAGGCCAGATCCCTGCGCAAGCTGCGGCTGAGCATGCGCTGGTCAAAGGCCGCATGGAACGCCAGCATCACGGACTCGCCAGCAAACTCGATAAAGTCCAGTAGCGCGTCTTCAGGCGCCATGCCTTGGGCGATATCACTGGGCGCCAGACCATGGATCAGAATGGCTTCGGTGACCTTGTGGTCGGCTCGGTATAGGGTGCATTCATATTGGGTGCCCATATCGATGGCGCCGTCTTCGATTACCACCGCGCCAATCGAGAGTACCTGGTCGCGCTGGGTATCCAATCCGCTGGTTTCCAGATCGACTACCACCAGGCGCGCCTGATCGAGGGGCGTATCGTCCATCGGCTGCGGCGGCGGCAGGGTA
>JBKBSI010000069.1:0-15562 GCA_046291745.1 Pseudomonas sp.
GGCGCAGGCCGGATCACCGATGCCAGGGGCGCCACGCTGGCCCGTGTGGTGGCGCAGCGGCGGGGTGGCCCTGCGGGGCGCGCCTGCGTGACGGTGATCTGATCAGTCTCGATGCCGAACAGGGCAGCCTGGATGTCGCAGTCAGTCCCAGCGCCTGGATGGCCCGTGAGCCGGAAGTACACGAGCAGCCGATTCGCCGTGGCTGGGGCCGTGAGTTATTTGGCTTTATGCGCGCGGCGGTAAGCCCGGCGGAGGAGGGTGGCAGCAGTTTTACCGCTGGCCTGAAAGCTGCAGATGGCGGAAGCGGGAAATGAGTCTTGATGATTTGGCTGCTTCGCGGGGTTTGCCCCTGCACTGGCATGCGAACGGGGGCGCCCAGGCTCTGGCGCTGGCGGAACGAGTAGCCGACTTGCTGAGCGAGGCGTTGGCGCAACGCGGTGTGGCCAGCCTGGCCCTGTCGGGTGGCCGCAGCCCACGGGCTTTCCTGCAGGCGCTGGATCAACAGGAGCTGGATTGGCAGGCGCTGCGCATAACCCTGGTGGACGAGCGCTGGGTGCCGGAAACCGACCCGCAAAGCAATGCCGGAATGCTGCGTGAGTGCATGCCCAATGCCTTGGCGGCAGCCAACTGGCTGCCCTTGTACCGGGGCGTCAGTCCCAGCGCCGACGCCGCAGCAGTCAGTGTTGATCTGCAGCATTGGCTGCCACTGGATGTGGTGGTCCTGGGTATGGGTAGCGACGGCCATTGTGCCTCGTTGTTCCCCGGGCAACCCGGTCTGCAAGCGCGGCTAGCTTCAGACTCGCCGTCGCTCTGCGAGGCGGTTGCCGAACCGCAGGGCGCGGCGCGGCTGACCCTGACCGGCTCGGTATTGCATGCTGCTCGGCAGTCATTGCTGGCGATTGCCGGGGAGGAAAAATATACTTGTCTGTGTGATGCCTTTGTCAGGCAACCAACACAAGCGCCGGTGGCCGCCTTTCTGGCACCACCGCTGGAGATTTTTTACAGCCCGGAGGGCTGACGGGAGCAGTATGAGTCTGGCTGAAAACACTCGGCGTCTGGATGCAATCTTTGCCAACTCACCCCTGTTGCCGGTTATCAGTATCCAGCGCGAGGCCGATATTCTGCCGCTGGCGGATGCACTGGCGGCGGGTGGTATCAGCAATCTGGAAATCACCCTGCGTACGCCTCTGGGCTTGCCAGCCATCGCGCTGTTGCGCAAGCACAGGCCCGCGCTCTGCGTCGGTGCCGGTACGGTGCTCGATGGAAGGCAGTTCCAGTCAGTGCTTGATGCCGGGGCGCAGTTCGTTGTCACCCCTGGTTGCACCGATGAGCTATTGGCTCTGGGGCTGGACAGTCCGGTACCCTTATTGCCGGGTATAGCCACCGCATCCGAGATACTGCAGGGCTATCGTTTGGGCTATCGGCGCTTCAAGCTGTTCCCAGCCGAGGTGTGCGGTGGTGTCGGCGCGCTGCGATCCTTTGCTGGCCCCTTTGCTGATGTGCGCTTTTGTCCCACCGGGGGGATCGGAGTGGACAAGCTCGACAGTTACCTGGCCCAGGCTAACGTGCTGGCGGTAGGCGGAACCTGGATGAGCCCGCAGGCGCTGGTAGAGCAGGGCGACTGGGCCGAGATTGCCCGCCTGAGTAGCGAGGCCTCGGCCCGAGCGCGGTGCTAGTTTTCAGTGGCTTGGTTTGCTTGGGTCAACAAAGCCTTCAGGCTTGATAACCAGAATGTCGCAGGGGCAGTCGTCGAGCAAGCGCTCCGCCGTATGGCCCAGCAGTGCGCTGTCCAGGCGCGAGCGCGAGACGGCACCCATAACCAGAAGATTGACCGCCTGACGCTCAATAAAGTCCGGAATCACTTCCTCGGGGTAGCCCTGCAATAAATGGGCGGCACCTGGGCTCACCTCGTTATTTGCGGCCAGGCCTTCAAAGGCCTGTACATGGCGGTCGCGTACCTGCTCGGCGTAGCCGTCATAATCGGTGATCACGCTGGCATCGAACACCAGAGTCCGCGGTAGTGGGTTGTAGCAGTGCAGCAGGTGCAGCTGGCCTTGCAGGCTTTCGGACAGTGAACGCGTGGTGGCAATGATCTTCAAGTCCAGGGCTGCGGGCTTGTCCGCCTCATGCAGGGGATCCACCGCAGCACACAGGTGCTTTATCGGGTCGTCAGCACGCTTGACCAGCCACACGGGTTTTTCGCAGTGGCGTATCAGGTCCCAGTCGCTGTTGCTCAGAAACAGACGTTTGATGGCATTGTGGTGGTGGGTGGTTTTCAACACCAGATCGGGTTTCAGCTCAGTGACTGCAGCCAGCATCTGACGGCTGAGCCGCTTGCCCCACAGGGCTATCACATCGACGCTAATGCCTTTACTGCGCAGTGGTTCGGCGAGTTTCTCCAGCCGTTGCTGGTGATGCTTTACCAATGACTCGCGGGCCTGCTCCAGCTTGACTGTATCGAACAACATACCGCCATCCAGTGCCGGGGTGTAATCACACAGCCACAAGGTCAGGCGTGCGCCGGGAAAGGCTGCAGCCAATTGCTCGGCGCGCTTCAAGCAGGGTTGCTGGTTCTCGCTGGTAGGATCTATCACTACCAGCATGTGTTGGATATTCATGGTTCTCTCCTTGCTACGGCGACTCTATCGAGTCTGCCGCTATTGGTTTGGGCGACGGATCTTGCGGAGCCCAGGCTCGTCTAAGCATAGTCCCAAAGTAGAGTATGTTGGCCGATCATGACAATGATCTGGATCAAGCGCAGGGACTTAAGAAACCCTGCCGGTAGCCGATACAGCAATGTAAACCAACATGGACAACTGTTATGAAACCAATGGCATTACTGGTATTGCCGCTCATTCTCGCGGGCTGTGCTGCCCAGCATCATGATGCTGATATCAATCGCGCCTACCAGGCCTATGACAGCGGCAATTGCGAGGCGGTTTACCTGCACCTGTCCAGCGCCGAGCGCCGGGATCGCTATCGTGCGCATCAGCGACAACCTGAAGTATCGCTGCTCAGAGGGCTGTGCCTGGAACGTCAGGCGTTGTATCCGGATGCAGCCCAGACCTATGTTTTTCTGCAGCGTCACTACCCTAACAGCGAGTACAGCTACCGCGCGGCAGCACGTCTGGAGACGCTCAGGCTGCTTGGCCATTATCAGCCTGAGGAATAGCATTTCGTCGGACCTTCAGGGTATGGCACTAGGCCTGCTTGTGCTGCTGGGTTATCCTCGGTGCTGCCCCCTAGCGGAGGCATACTCGTCCAGGGATGAACGTCGATGCATAGAATCATGGCCTTGTTGTTACTCAGTCTTGCTGTCTTGCCCGCCCAGGCGGAAATCTATCGTTGGGTAGACGAGCAGGGCCGCGTTCACTTTGGCGAGCGACCTGTGCAGGGTGCCGAGCGTGTTGAGGTTCAGCCGCAGATCATTCAGCGCGATGATCAGGTACGCCAGCGTGAGGAAAATCTTCAGCGTATTATGGATGTGCGGAGCCAGGAACGTGCTGCCGAACAGAAGCAGCGCGCAGAGCAGCGCACGCAGCAGCTCGCCTGGTGTGAGCGCATGGGTAGGGAATTGGCACGTTTCGACAGCCGAATTTACTGGTATGAAGAAGACGCCAGCGGTAAAAAAGTAGAAGTGGATCGTCGCCGCGTGGAGCAGCGACGCTCTGAACTCAAGAAGCAGATCAAGGAACGTTGCTGAAATGCTAACGCATCCCCCCGGCCATCAGGTACAGGAGCAACGGCGCATATCCCGGCACCAGTTGGACGGCTACTTGCAGGTTTTCAATCGACACACCGGCAGGCCCATGGGCTTTATCGGCAATATCTCCCGGCAAGGAATGATGCTTATCAGCCAGTTGCCGATTCTCCTGGGTAGTCACTATGACCTGCAGTTGCGCCTGCCTGGGTCAGGCGAGCAGCCGGAGTTGATCAATTTCTCCGCCCTTAGCCGTTGGTGCCGCCCCGACGCCACCCCTGGCCACTATGACAGCGGCTTCAGCATTACCGAAAACCAGCAGGCCTTTGCCGAATTGGCTCTGGTACTGGAGCGCTACTTCAGCTTTTCTCACCCGGTAGATGCCTGACTCTCTGCATTGGGTTACCCTGCGCCTTTGACTGGCGGTGGGGTAACGGCAATGGGCAAGACTTTTTTCTGGTATGACTTTGAAGCCACGGGTATTGATCCGCGCCGAGACCGCCCCCTGCAGGTAGCGGGTGTGCGTACCGATGAACAACTGAACGAGATCGGCGAACCCCTGTGTATCGACTGCCGTCTGGGCGATGACGCCTTGCCCCACCCCATGGCCTGCCTGATTACCGGAATTGACCCGCAACGGGCCAGCAGCGGTCTCAGCGAAGCAGAGTTCATGGGGCGTCTGCATGCTGAGATGAGCGTGCCCGGCACCTGCAGCGTCGGTTACAACAGCCTGCGCTATGACGATGAAATGACCCGCTTCAGTCTCTACCGCACTTTCCACGACCCCTACGCGCGGGAGTGGCAGGGTGGCAATAGTCGCTGGGACCTGCTTGAAGGGCTGCGCGCAGCTCATGCCCTGCGCCCAGATGGCATCCAGTGGCCACAACAGGATGGTTTCACCAGTTTGCGGCTGGAGCTGCTGACAGCCGCTAACGGGATAGACCACGGCCAGGCTCACGATGCCCTGGCTGATGTGCGCGCTACTATCGCCATGGCGCGTTGCCTGCGAGCTGCCCAGCCGCGGCTGTTCGACTACCTGCTGGATCTACGCAGCAAACAACGGGTAACAGCGCTGATCGATCTGCAGCAATTGCGGCCCCTGGTGCATGTCTCCGGTCGTTTCGGTCGGGAACGGCATGGTCTGGCGCTAGTGCTACCGCTGGCCTGGCACCCGCAGAATCGCAACGCCTTGGTGGTCTGGGATCTGGCCAGCGATCCGGCGCTACTGGCTGATCTGAGCGCCGAGCAACTGCGCGAGCGTCTTTACACCCGCAGTGAGGATCTGGCCGAGGGCGAGCAACGTCCGGGCCTGAAACTGGTGCATATCAACAAGTGTCCGGTACTGGCTGATGCCAAGGTATTGCGTCCTGGTGATATTGAGCGTCTGCAGCTGGATATGCCGCAGCTATTGGCACGTGCCGAGCAGCTTTGCGCGTGGCGTGCCGGGGGCTTGGCCAAGGTGCAGGCGATATATGCCGATCAGGCTCCAATGCAGGCGCCGACGGACGTCGAGCAGCAGCTGTACGATGGTTTTATTGGTGATAGTGACAGGCGTTTGCTGCCGATGATTCGTGAGGCCAGTGGCGAAGTGCTGGCTAATACCCGTTGGCCGCTGCAGGATCAGCGTCTCGTCGACTTGCTGTGGCGCTATCGCGCGCATAACTTCCCCGAGAGTCTGAACAGCCAGGACCAGCAGCAGTGGCAGCTATTCTGCAAGCAGCGGCTGAGCGGCGAATTGCCCGGCGCGCCTATTACCCTGGCCGCCTTCATGACGGCCATGGAGCAGGCATTGGTTGATGTCAGTGCGCAGCAGCGTACTTTGCTGGAACAGTGGCGTGATTACGCGCGCAACCGGGCAGAACACCTGGGGCTTAATGCCTGATATAAAAAGGCCCCTGATGCGAAAGCACAGGGGCCTTTATTTGCTACCGTCAAACCCGACAGATTAGCCGAGGATAGTTACCCAGGACTCAACTTTTTCGGCGCCGTACTTTTCTTTCCAGGCCTTGAGTTCCTTGTGGTTGCCACCTTTGGTTTCGATAATCTCGCCAGTGTTGGGGTTCTTGTATTGCTTGACCTTGCGGGCGCGCTTGGTGCCGCCGCTGGCCTTGCTGGTCTTGCCGCCCTGGGTCAGCTTGTTGTCTGGATCAAGGATAGCGACAACGTCTTTCAATGACTTGTCATACTGAGCCATCAATGCACGTACTTTTTCTTCAAACTCAATTTCCTGTTTGAGTTTTGAATCACTCGACAGGGAGTTCATACGGTCGGTAAGTTCACGAATAGTATTTTGCAGATTGCGGAATTCTTGTAAGGAAGACATGTAAATTTACCTTGGAAAAGATTGTTAAAAGGGACGCAGTGATGATAGTTCATGATGGTTTTTTATACAACAATAGCAATGTGTAGTTATTTGTTGCCGCAGGCTTTGCTCGGCCGTGAGTAATTATTTTTTATATGACGGAAACATGACTTTATTCAGAACAGCAGTAATGTCATTGCAGTTGTCAGCGGATAGAATACGGACATTAATCATCGGTCCTTGATCGCGCGCTTGGAGTTATTTTGTTATGCATACCTATCGTCTGGTTATTGCCTGCCCCGACCGGGTTGGAATAGTAGCCAAAGTCAGTAACGTTCTGGCTGCTCATAATGGCTGGATCACCGAGGCCAATCACCATTCCGATCATTTATCGGGGTGGTTTTTTATGCGTCATGAGATAAAAGCAGAGTCCCTGCCATTTGATGTCGAGGGCTTGCGTCAGGTATTCAAGCCAATTGCCGAAGAGTTTGGCATGGACTGGCAGGTAACGGATTCAGCTGTGCGCAAGAAGGTAGTGCTGATGGCCAGCCGCGAATCCCATTGCCTGGCTGACTTGCTGCATCGTTGGCACAGTGGCGAGTTACCCTGCGAGATTACCAGTGTTATATCCAATCATGATGACTTGCGCAGCATGGTTGAGTGGCACGGCATACCTTTCCATCATGTTCCGGTTCAGCCACATGACAAGGCGCCAGCCTTTGCCGAAGTGGCCCGTCTGATCGACGAGCAACAGGCGGACTCTATTGTTCTTGCTCGCTACATGCAGATATTGCCGCCTGAACTCTGTAGCCGGTATGCCAACAGAGTCATCAATATTCACCACAGTTTCCTGCCTTCATTTGTCGGAGCCAGGCCCTATCACCAGGCCGCCCAGCGTGGCGTCAAATTGATCGGCGCTACCTGCCACTATGTTACTGACGAGCTGGATGCCGGTCCGATCATCGAGCAGGACGTGGTACGCATCACCCACAGCCACAATACCGAGGACATGGTGCGGCTGGGGAAAGACGTTGAAAAAATGGTACTTTCCCGTGGTTTGCGCTATCACTTGGAGGACAGGGTACTGGTGCACGAGAACAAGACAGTGGTGTTTGGCTGAACTAAAGTACCGATTATTACAACATCAGGGAGAGACAAGATGCTCAAATCAGTCAAGGTACGCGACTACATGACCCATGACCTGATCACTTTCCGTGCGGAAATGGATCTGTTCCGGGCTATTGATGTGCTGATCGGTAATCGGATTTCCGGTGCGCCGGTGGTGGATGAGGCAGGGCATCTGCTGGGCCTGCTATCCGAAAGCGATTGCTTGCGCGGAATTCTCAGCGGTAGTTACTTCGAAGAAGTGGGTGGCACTGTGGCTTCGGTAATGACGGTGGTGGTCGAGACCATTGATGCCGACGCCGACATCGTCAAGGCCGCTGAGCACTTTATTCAAAAGGGTCGTCGGCGCTTGCCGGTGCTGGACGAGGGGCGTTTGGTCGGGCAGATCAGTCGCCGCGACATACTGCGCGCTATCAAAGCCTATAACGACCACGGCGCGCCGAAATGACGTCCGAGTCTGACGTGCTTGACGATGAGGCCACCCCGCTGGACTGCGGGGCTGCCGCGCCACCCAGGGTCCTGGGCGGCGGCTGCCTGTCGCGCTATGACCCCGAAGCTCTCAACGAGGAGTCCGGCGCGGACTTCAGCCAGGCCCAGCGCCTCGTTCAGCTCGCTAGCCAGTCGGACTGATCAGATCCGGAAGCTGCCCACCAGCTTTTGCAGGTGCTCTACCTGTTGCTCCAGCGACTTGCAGGCGCGCAGGGTCGACTGCAGGTTATCTACACCCTCCTGATTAAGGGTATTGATGCCGGTAATATCCACGTTGAGACTCTCGATCACCGAGGTCTGCTCTTCGGTTGCTGTGGCTACAGACTGGTTCATATTGTCGATTTCACCTATCCCGGTAGTGATGTCCGCCAGCCGTTCGCCTGCTTGGCGTGCCACCACTACGCTGTGCTCACTAAAACGCATGCTTTCTTCCATGGTCTGCACGGCATCGGTTGCCTGGCTACGCAGGTCCTCGATCATCTCGTGAACTTCCTTGGCCGAGGTCTGGGTGCGGTGGGCCAGGTTTCGTACCTCATCGGCAACTACGGCAAAGCCGCGTCCGGCTTCACCGGCGCGCGCTGCTTCAATGGCTGCGTTAAGGGCCAGCAGGTTGGTCTGCTCGGAGATGCTCTGAATCACATCGAGTATCTTGCCGATATCAGCAGTGCGGGTATTGAGTACCTGGATACTGGCGCTGGCGCTGTTGATCTTGCCAGACAGGTCCTGCATCGCCTTGACCGTCTCACCTACCACCTTGCTGCCTTCTTCCGCACCCCGCTTGGCGCCGCTGGCCTGGGATGAGGCATCGGCAGCATTGCGGGCAATTTCCTGGGCCGCCGCGCCTAGCTCGTTGATCGCCGCCGCCACGCTATTGGTGCGCCCGGATTGCTCGTCGGAGCTGGCCAGGTTGGCGTTGGAAGCATCCAGCACGCGCAGGGCGACATCATTCAGCTCACCACTGGTAGTGGCTACCTGACGGATCGAGTCATGAATACGCTCGACAAACTGATTGAAGGCACTGGCCAGTTTGCCGAACTCGTCATTGCTGACAACCGGCAAGCGGCGGGTAAGGTCACCCTCGCCGCGGGCGATATCCTCCAGCGCGCTGCCCAGTGAGTTTAGCGGGCGCAGCAACAGCCGCATCAGCAGACCCAGCAGCACAACGATGAAGAGTAGGGCGATGGCAGTGGCAATCATCGCCGAGATACGGAACTGGCCAAGGCTGGCAAAGGCCTTGTCACGGTCAACCGACAGACCGACATACCAGTTGACCCCCGGCAGGCCGGTGACAGGTATGAACGTCAGCAGTCGTGGTTCGCCGTTGAGTTGGGCCTCGGATAACTGGCTGCTGATCTGTGGAGTATCGCCGGGGAAGATTTCGCTCAGATTCTTGAGCTGCAGGCTCTTGTTCGGGTGGACTAACACGGTGCCGTCGCTACTGACCAGGAAGGCGTGACCCATGCCGTTGAAGTCCAGCGCATTGATAATGTTCGACACCGTATCCAGATTCAGGTCACCACCGGCCACGTTGTTGCCTGAGGGGGTTGCAACGGTAATGATCAGATCGCCGGTGGCGGCGTCGACATAGGGCTCTGTCAGGATGGTGCCGCGCTGGCGCAAGGCGGCGCCATACCATGGGCGTGTCCGCGGATCGTAGTCGGCGGGCATGTCTTCGTCCGGGCGCATGGTAAAGCCGCCATCGCTTTCGCCCAGATAACTGAAAGCAAATGTCGTAGCCAGGGTGCGCTGCTCCAGCAGTGCGGCGGGGTCGCCTTCGGCCTGGTCATCCAGATTGGCGGCCAGGTTTTCCATCAGCAGAATACGTCCAGACAGCCAGTTGCTGATGTTCGCAGCGGTTAGACGCCCGGCATCGGTCAGGTAGGTGTCGAGGCTGGCCTGCAGTGTTCGGCGTTGGGTCTGGTCGTTATACAAGGCGAACGCCAGGAACACTGCCATGACAACGAGACAGGCTGCCAGAAGGATTTTCTGGTTGAAGCTCAGGCGTGGGGACATGGTAGTTACTCTCGGAAGGAATACTTCTGTAACGGGCCTGCGCAGCAAAACTTTAGTGCTATCAACTCTTTCTAGGATGTTGGTTCGACGCCATGCACGCCGAGCAGAAATAAGACCAGTCAGTCATAAAGCTGCGTCGTGTTCGGCCGACAAACTCCCTACATGCCTTGCGCGGGCATATCGTATAAACCGGGTGGAGAGAACAATGAATTTGAGGAACCTGTCTATTGCCATGCGTCTAGGCTGTGGCTTTGCGCTGATCGCCCTGATGGTGGTGGTGTTGGGGGTGCTGGCCATGCGTGAAATGGGCAACATCCGTGAGCAGGCAGACAAGATCGAGCACGTTTGGCTGCCTAATATCCAGCTCGTCGAGGGGATTGCCCAGGACGTATTGCGCGTGCGCATGCAGACCTTGCGGCTGATTCTGGCCGATACCGCAGCCAGGCGTCAGGAAACCGAAAGCCGGATTCAGATGTTTCTGCAGAAGCTGAGCCGGGATGAATCGACCTATGCGAGTAGAATCCAGCTTCCGCAGGAGCGGCAGGCCTTTGATCGCTATGCCAGCCAGCGGCAGGAATACATGACGGTTCAGTCCCAGGTGATGACGCTAGCAATGGCTGGGCAGACCGATCAGGCTCTGGCTCTGGTTACTACCCGCCTTGACCCCCTGGGTATGGCGCTCAACGAGCGTCTGGAGGAGCTTGGAACGGTACTTAACGCGGCTGCTCATGACGCCGGTGAACTGGCTGCAGAGAGTTACGAAACGGGTATGCTGGAGGTAATCATATTCAACGTCGCTGCGGTGCTCTTGACTGTATTGCTGGCCTGGCTGATTACCCGCAGTATCGTTACCCCCCTGCGCGAATCGGTTGAAATCACCGAGCGCATAGCTGCCGGCGATCTCACGCACAGGGTGACGCCATTTGGCCGCGATGAGCCCGCGCGGCTGCTGCGCGCGCTGGCGACCATGCAGGAACAGCTGCGCGCTACTCTGCATGGCATTGCCAACTCCTCGACCCAGCTGGCTTCGGCCGCCGAGGAATTGAATGCGGTAACCGAAGATGCCACCCGCGGCTTGCAACGCCAGGATGACGAGATTCAGCAAGCGGCTACCGCAGTCAATGAAATGAGCGCTGCGGTAGACGAGGTGGCGAGCAATGCGGTATCCACCTCCGAGCAGTCCAAGAGTACTGCGACCACTGCAGGGGAGGGCCAGCAGCAGGTAGTACGTACGGTGGCGAGCATCGACAAGCTATCCACTACTATTCAGTCCACCGCGCTGGAGGTGCAGGAACTGGCGGAGAAGGCACAGAATATTACCCGTGTTCTGGACGTGATTCGCGCGATTGCCGAGCAAACCAATCTGCTGGCCCTCAACGCAGCGATCGAAGCGGCGCGCGCTGGTGAACAGGGTCGCGGTTTTGCGGTGGTCGCCGATGAGGTACGAGCATTGGCGCACCGCACCCAGCAGTCGACCAGTGAAATCGAAGAGATGATCGGTACCATTCAACAGGGTACTGAACGCTCGGTCGAAGCCATGAACATGAGCAAGACCATGGCGACTTCTACGCTGGAGCAGGCCGATGCAGCGGGCAAGGCGCTGCAGGCAATTACTGCAGCAGTGGAACAGATCAACGAGCGCAACCTGGTGATTGCCAGCGCGGCGGAGGAGCAGGCTCAGGTGGCACGGGAAGTGGACCGCAATCTGGTCAATATCCGCGATCTGTCGACCCAGTCGGCAGCAGGTGCAGAGCAGACCAGCAGTTCCAGTCGCGAGCTGTCGCGGCTGGCTGTGGATTTGAACGACCTGGTCAATCGCTTCAAGCTGTAACTACGGCGTTGTAGTCAAAAAAAACCGCCCTTGATGGGCGGCTTTTTTACGCTTGTCGATCAGGCAGTTTGCGCCTCAGCTACTTCAGCTCGCACCTTCTGCGGCGCCGGCGTACGGATCAGATGATCAAAGGCCCCTAGCGCAGCGGTAGAGCCTGCACCCATGGCAATGATGATCTGCTTGAACGGCACAGTAGTCACATCACCAGCGGCATAGACGCCCGGCAGTGAGGTGGCACCGCGGCTGTCGATCTCGATTTCGCCATGCTTGCTCAGTGCAACCGGACCACCTTTGAGCCAATCAGTATTGGGGATCAGACCGATCTGCACAAAGATGCCCGCCACATCCACCTGCTTGCTCTCTTGAGTAGCGCGATCTGTGTAGGTCAGGCCGACCACCTTGTTGCCATCGCCACGTACTTCGGTGGTCTGGGCATTCTTGATGATCTCGATATTGGGCATGGAACGCGCCTTGCGTTGCAACACTTCATCGGCACGCAGCGTGTCGGCGAATTCCAATACGGTAACGTGCTCGACGATGCCGGCCAGGTCGATGGCTGCTTCGATACCCGAGTTGCCGCCACCGATCACTGCCACGCGCTTGCCCTTGAACAGCGGGCCATCACAATGAGGACAGTAGGCTACGCCCTTGCCACGGTACTGCTGCTCGCCGGGCACGTTCATTTCTCTCCAGCGTGCGCCGGTTGCCAGGATGACCGAACGCCCGGACAGGGTGCCACCGCTTTCCAGGCCGATCTGGACGTAATCGCCCTCAACCAGGCTGTTGGCCTTCTGCTCGGTAAAGACGTCAATCTCATATTCCTTGACGTGCTCTTCCAGGCTGGCGACCAGCTTCGGGCCCTCGGTGTAGTTGACCGAGATAAAGTTCTCGATACCCATGGTGTCCATCACCTGGCCACCAAAGCGTTCAGCTACCAGTGCTGTGCGGATGCCTTTGCGTGCGGCATAGATAGCTGCTGCAGCACCAGCGGGGCCACCGCCGACGATCAGCACTTCATAGGGTTCCTTGGCGCTCAGCTCGGCGGCCTTGCGTTTGCTGGCGCCGGTATCCAGCTTGTTGACGATTTCTGGCAGGGTCATGCGGCCCTGACCGAAGGGCTCACCATTCAGGTATACCGAGGGCACGGCCATGATCTGACGTGACTCGACCTCGTCCTGGAACAGTGCACCGTCGACCATCACGTGGGTGATGTTCGGGTTCAGCGTGGCCATCAGGTTCAGCGCCTGGACCACATCCGGACAGTTCTGGCAGGACAGGGAGATATAGGTCTCGAAGTGGTACTCACCGCTCAGGTGGCGGATCTGCTCCAGCAGCGCCGGGTCAGCCTTGGAGGGGTGACCGCCAGATTGCAGCAGTGCCAGCACCAGTGAAGTGAACTCATGACCCATGGGCAGACCGGCGAAACTGACGCGCGGCGGCACGCCGCTCTGGGCAATGCTCATGCTCGGGGTGCGTTCGGCTTCAACCCAGTTCAATGCGATTTTTGGCGACATCTCGGCAATTTCAGTTGCCAATTCGCTCAATTCCCGACTTTTCGGGCTGTCATCCACGGACACGCTCAGCTCTATCGGATTAACGATATTCTGCAGGTACGTGTCCAGTTGCTTCTTCAGATTAGCGTCCAACATAAGCGTATCCGTCCTTAAATAGGTAAATTCAGGCGATAAAAAACCCGGCCCGCCAACCCGGAGCGAACTCCGTGGCGAGCCGGGTTATCAGTAGCTACTTAGATCTTGCCTACCAGGTCGAGGGAAGGAGCCAGAGTGGCTTCGCCTTCTTTCCACTTGGCCGGGCAGACTTCACCCGGGTGAGCGGCAACGTACTGGGCAGCCTTGACCTTGCGCATCAGGTCTTCAGCGTTGCGGCCAATACCTTCGGAAGTCACTTCAACCGCCTGGATGATGCCCTGGGGGTCGATGATGAAGGTGCCGCGGTCAGCCAGACCCATGTCTTCGCGCATGTTGTCGAAGTTACGGGTAATGGCGCCGGTCGGATCGCCGATCATGGTGTACTTGATCTTGCCGATGGTCTCGGAGCTGTCGTGCCAGGCTTTGTGGGTGAAGTGAGTGTCAGTGGACACGGAGTAGATCTCTACGCCCATCTTCTGGAACTCGTCGTAGTAGTCAGCTACATCACCCAGCTCGGTAGGGCAAACGAAGGTGAAGTCAGCGGGGTAAAAGAAGAATACCGCCCACTTGCCCTGCAGATCAGCATCGGTAACCTCGATGAATTCACCGTTCTTGAAAGCTTGAGCCTTGAAAGGTTTGATCTTGGTATTGATGACGGACATCGTGAACTCCTTGGTAAGTTGATTGAGCGAATGTGGAAGACGGAAGAAATATACGTTTCCCCCGAGAAAATTTGAAATAAATTCAGGCTAAGCCATGCATAGGCAAAAACTATTTATGAGTTGCTATTCATATCAGGGATTCAATGACCCAGGTTGATTTGGATCAATCTCGCCAGGCGCGAGTTCCTTTCAACTGTGAATAACACCGGTCCAAGATACCTTTTCCAGCCCTTTTTAGCCAGCGCACCACTGTTAGCCAGCGCACCATAGGGTCATGGCAGGAGTGAAGGCTCTGAGGGGTATCGCGGCCCGGACCTGCTTCACAGTAAACAGGAGTTGATCATGGAATTTGCCTACAACGCCAACACCCAGGCCCTGCGCCGCCAACTCAGGGATTTTCTCGACACCCACATAGTCCCGCGCATTGGCGCCTGGCAGCAGGAGGTCGCCGCTGGTCAGTACCCGGTGTCCTTTATGGCCGACCTCAAGGCGCTGGCCAGGGAGGAGGGACTGTGGAACCTGTTTCTGCCCAGTCTGTGCGCCGATGAGCCGGGGCGCGGCCTGAGCAATCTGGACTACGCGCCGCTGGCGGAAATCATGGGCCGCGTCAGTTGGGCCTCCGAGGTGTTCAATTGCAATGCGCCGGACACCGGCAATATGGAGCTGCTGCATCTGTTCGCCAGCCCGGAGCAGAACCGCCAGTGGCTGCAACCGCTGCTGGCCGGAGAGATTCGCTCGGCCTTCGCCATGACCGAACCGGATGTGGCCTCATCCGATGCCAGCAATATCCAGACGCTGATCCGCCGCGAGGGCGACCAGTACGTGATCAACGGGCGCAAATGGTTTATCACCAATGCCTCACACCCGGATTGTGCCTTCCTGATTGTCATGGGCAAGACTGATCCCGAGGCAGATGCCCACCGCCAGCAGAGCATGATCATAGTGCCCTTCAATACCCCAGGGGTGGAGTTGCTGCGCAATATTCCGGTGATGCATCACATTGCCCCGGAAGGTCACAGTGAGCTGCTGCTGCGCAATGTGCGGGTGCCGGTGAGTAATCTGCTCGGGCAGGAGGGCGACGGCTTCATGATGGCCCAAGCCCGCCTTGGCCCCGGCCGCGTACACCACTGCATGCGCGCTATCGGCATGGCCGAGCTGGCGCTGGAACTGATGGTCGACCGCGCCCAGGAGCGCAAGACCTTCGGCCGTTACCTGCACCAGCACGGCAGCATTGGCGACTGGATTGCCCGTTCGCGCATGGAAATCGAACAGGCCCGCCTGCTGGTACTGAAAACCGCCTGGATGATTGATGAGGTAGGCGCCAGGGCCGCACGCCGGGAAATTGCCATGATCAAGGCAGTGGTGCCAAGCATGCTCGCCGGGGTGGTGGACCGGGCCATGCAGGTATTCGGCGCCATGGGACTGACCCCAGATACGCCGCTGGCGGATCTGTGGATCGCCTCCCGCGCCCTGCGGATTGCCGATGGTCCGGACGAGGTGCACCTGCGCAGCATCGCCCGGCTGGAAATCGATGGAAGCAAGCACAGGCGCGGCAGCAGTAGTGATTATCTGACACCGCCGGATAGCTTGCGTCGGTAGCAAAACCTGGCCTGACCTGGGCATGCCCCAACAGAGGTAATGCCCGGGCTTAGGGAATCGCTGAATAATTCCTTGCGTTCTCTGCGAGACCTGAAGTGTGCATATACAAGGCGTGATTCGCAGCTAATGGCCGTTGCCCTTAGCAAGAAGCACAACGCAGTAGATGCGCGCTTCAGGTCTCGCCCTTCGGGG
>JBKBSI010000006.1:0-23149 GCA_046291745.1 Pseudomonas sp.
TGCACGGCTTTGCCAGCGCCCAGGACTACTACCGACGCTGCAGCAGCCGCTTCTTCGTCGGCGCCATACGGGTGCCGACGCTGATTATCCAGGCGCTGGACGACCCCTTTGTCTATCCCCATAGCGTGCCGGAACTGCAGGAGTTGTCCGCAACAACGCGCATGGAGCTGCACCCAAGGGGCGGGCATGTTGGTTTTGTCGAAGGCTCACCCTGGCGCCCCAAGTACTATCTGGAGCGGCGCTTACCGGAATGGCTGGCGGATCAGGGGCTCAGCGGTACGTAATAGTCGTCCAGCATCGCTTCGACCTCCGCCCTGACCCGCTCGGTGAGTAAGCCGCGCTCTTGGACCAGCACCTGATAGACACCTCGACGCAGCATTTCCGGCGTCAATTCGGCCTGCTCGGAATCCAGCACAGTGGCATATAGATAGCCGACCCAGCCGGTCATCAGCAACCAGCTATTGATTGCCAGTGCACCAGGGTCGGTGCGCTCACTGCAGAGAATATCCGCCTCCACCAGGCCCTTGTAGATCGCCTCACCGCTGCTGACACAGCGTCTTGAAAACTGCTGATAGCGTTGCGCCAATTGCGCATCACTGTTGATCAGGTGCTCCAGGTCGCGGTGCAGAAAGCGGTAGTCCCACAGACCGCGGAAGATCGACTCCAGGTACCAGGCCTTGTCGGCCAGCTCCAGTGGCCGCCCCTCGGGCACACGTAAATAGCCATCCACCTGCGCTTCGTACAGGGCAAACAGCTCGGCAATGATCTGCTGCTTGTTGCGGAAGTGGTAGTACAGATTGCCCGGCGACATGCCCAGGTGCTGGGCGATGTGGTTGGTGGTCACCTGCCGCTCACCCTGCTGGTTAAACAGTTGCAGACTGGCCTGAAGGATACGCTCGCGGGTTTTCATTGAGGGGCTCCATAGCCTGCGCTGCCGGGCTTGCGGGCTGATACAAAGTTGATTTGACACCTTAGAGCAATTGCTCTAAAAATACCTTGAACAGCACGATAATGACTACAAAAATAACTACAAAGCAGTGTCGCAGGCTCGGCACCGCCGGAGCGCCCATGTTAGCCGATATCGCCCCTCTGCAGGATCAACAGCAGTCGATAGAGCGCATGCAGGAGCTGTTCGCCCTGCAGCGCCAGGCTTTTGGCAAGCAGCCCATGCCCAATGCCGAGAGCCGCATCGCTTCGCTCAAGGCGCTCAAGTCGGCGCTAGTAAAACACCAGAACGCGCTGATCGAGGCTATCAGCAGCGACTTCGGCCGCCGCTCCGCCGACGAAACCCGGCTGGCCGAGATACTGCCCTCGGTGGAGGGTATCAATTACACCACCCGGCGCATCAGACGCTGGATGAAACCTGCCAAACGCCGTGTCGGTATCGCCTTTCAGCCTGGCAAGGCGCGGGTGATCTATCAGCCACTGGGCGTGGTCGGCATTATAGTGCCCTGGAACTACCCGCTGTATCTGGCCCTGGCACCGCTAACCGCGGCGCTGGCTGCAGGCAATCGCGCGCTGATCAAGATGAGCGAAGCCACCCCTGCCACCGCAGCAGCACTGACGCAGATGCTTGCCGAGGTGTTCCCCGAAGATATGGTCGCAGTGGTGACCGGCGAAGTGGAAGTCGGCGCGGCCTTTTCCCGGCTGGCCTTCGACCACCTGCTGTTTACTGGCGGTACCGGGATCGGCAAGCAGGTGATGCGCGCGGCGGCAGAAAACCTGACGCCGGTGACGCTGGAGCTGGGCGGCAAATCCCCGGCCGTCGTCTCGCTGGATGTGCCCATCGCTGATGCCGCCGAACGTATCGCCTTCGGCAAGGGCATGAACGCCGGTCAGACCTGCGTTGCACCGGACTATATTCTCTGCCCACGCGGCCGTATCCAGGAGCTGGTCGAGGCCCTGCGCAATCAGTTTGCGCAGCTTTACCCGAGCCTGGCAGACAACCCCGATTACACCCAGATCATCAATGCCCGGCAGTACCAGCGCATCCACAGCTACCTGCAGGACGCCCGGGACAAGGGCGCCGAGGTCATCGAGCTGAACCCCGGCAATGAAGACCTGAGCGCGACACGGGTTATTGCACCGACCTTGCTGCTGAACGTGACCGACGATATGCGCGTAATGCAGGAAGAAATCTTCGGCCCGCTGCTGCCCATAGTGCCGTACGACAGCATCAACCATGCGCTGGCCTACATAACCGAGCGCGACCGCCCCCTGGCCCTGTATTACTTTGGCTATGACAAGGCCGAGCAACAGCGCCTGATGGAGCAGACCCACGCCGGCGGCATGTGCATCAACGACACCATCATGCATGTGGCCCAGGATGACCTGCCCTTCGGCGGCGTCGGTCCGTCTGGTATGGGTCACTACCACGGTCATGAGGGCTTTCTGACCTTCAGCAAGGCCAAGGGCGTATATATCAAACAGCGCTTTAATGGCTCAAAACCCGTCTACCCGCCCTACGGCGGGCTACTGTTGAAGCTGGTGTACAAGTTGTTCATTCGCTGAGCGCTAAGCAACGCGGTTGAACAACCAAATAACAATAATCAAACAGGGGCTTGCCATGTCCTCCACCACTGCCGTGCGGCTCAGCCGCCGGGAACTGCTCAAGCTGGGCCTGGGTGCCAGCGTCGCGCTGACCACCCTGGGCCTGGCTGCCAGCCTGCGCGGCTGCAGTAGCGCCGGGCCCGGAGCCAACTACCGGGTCCTGCGCGACTCGGACATACCGGTCATAACCGCGCTGATTCCTGCCCTGGTCGGACCCCACCCGGCACTACAGGCCAACTCCGGTGCACTGCAAGCAGCCATAGACCAATTGGATCTGTCCCTGGTCTGGACCAGCGCCAATCTGCAGCATGACGTATACGAGCTATTCGACTTGATCAGCGCGCCCTTGACCCGCGGACCAATGACTGGGGTCTGGGGCGCCTGGGAAAACGCCACGCCGCAGGATGTGGAAGCTTTTCTGCTGCGCTGGCGCGATAGCCGGATGGACATGTTCCGCCAGGGTTACAGCGCCCTCAGTCAGTTGTTGCTGATGGCCTGGTACGCCACGCCCGCCTCCTGGGAAGCCGCTGGCTACCCTGGCCCACCGCGCATTTAAGCCCATTCGAATCAGGTAACCCGACCATGGCCGTTCCCGATCTTTTTTTGCAAGGCATTGCCCGTGGCTGGCAGGTCCTTGATGCCAGCAGCTTTACTGAGGATCAACAATTCGAAGCCGACGTGGTGATTATCGGCACCGGCGCCGGTGGCGGTACCAGCGCGGAGATTCTGGCCCAGGCTGGACTCAAGGTGCTGCTGGTCGAAGAGGGCTCGCTGAAAACCTCCAGCGACTTCAAGAATGACGAGGCCAAGGCCTACGCCGAGCTGTATCAGGAGGGTGCTGCCCGTGCTACCAGCGATGGCGGCATCGGTATCCTCCAGGGTCGCACGGTGGGCGGCACCACCACGGTGAACTGGACCACCAGCTTCCGCACGCCCGATCAGACCCTGGCGCACTGGGCGGATGTGCACGGCGTCAGCGGCCTGGACCGCGACAGCATGGCGCCCTGGTTTGCGCGCATGGAGGAGCGCCTGGGCATCGCCCCCTGGGCCCTGCCAGCCAATGCCAACAACGAGGTGCTACGTGCCGGATGTTCAGCACTGGGCTGGCACTGGGCGGTGATTCCCCGCAACGTGCGCGGCTGCTGGAATCTCGGTTATTGCGGTAGCGGCTGCCCGGTCAACGCCAAGCAGTCGATGCTGGTCACCACCCTGCCTGCGGCCCTGGATAAGGGCGCCACGCTGATCTACAAGGCGCGCGCCGAACAGTTGGTGATGGAAGGCGAGCGCGTTACCGGTGTGCTGTGCCGGGGCATGAACAATGAACTGACCCAGGCTTCCGGCCAGCGCCTGCAAGTCCGCGCGCGGCATGTGGTGTTGGCCGGTGGGGCGATCAATAGCCCGGCACTCTTGCTGCGCTCCCAGGCCCCGGACCCGTACCAGCGGCTCGGCAAGCGCACCTTTCTGCATCCGGTGAATTTCAGCGTGGCGCAGTACAACAAGGATATCAACGGCTTCTACGGTGCGCCGCAGTCGGTGTATTCAGATGAGTTCCAGTGGCGCAACGGCGCCACCGGCCCGATTGGCTTCAAGCTCGAGGTGCCGCCGATGCAACCAAGTATCACCTCGGCGCTGCTCGGCGGGCCCGGCCAGGCAAACTTCCAGCGCATGCAGAAGCTGGCCCAGAGCAACATCATGATTGCGCTGATGCGCGACGGCTTTGACGAGCAAAGCCAGGGCGGCCAGGTCAGCCTGCGCGAGAACGGCACACCGCAACTGGACTATGCACTGAACGATTACATCTGGGACGGCGCGCGTCGCGCCTGGTTGGCCATGGGCGAGATCCAGTTCGCCGCAGGCGCCACAGCAGTGATGCCAACCCATAGCCGGGCGCGTTTGAGCCGCAGTTGGAGCGACTACCAGGAGCAGGTCAACGGCCTGCGCTACGCCCTGTATGACGTGCGCTTGGCCAGTGCGCACGTGATGGGCGGCTGCGCCATGGGCGAGGACCCACGGCAGGCGGTGACCAACAGCCGCGGCCGTCATCATCAACTGGAGAACCTGTCGATCTTCGATGGCTCGCTGTTTCCCACCAGCATCGGTGCCAATCCGCAGTTGTCGATCTATGGCCTGGTCTCGCGCTTCGCCACGGCCCTGGCCAGCGAGCTAGGGGGGCAACCTCAGGGGTCGCCCGAGCAAGCGCAAGAAGTGCTGGGCTAGAGGCCTCAGGACCAAGCCCGGGCCTCGCAGCGGTTGGCCCGGGAACGGCATTCGGCTACCATCGCAGCATCAACCCCTGTTGCAGGATCAGTCGCAATGAATACGGTTCTCTATCCCGGCACCTTCGACCCCATTACCAAAGGCCACACCGATCTGGTCGAGCGCGCCGCCAGACTCTTCGACAAAGTGATCGTTGCAGTTGCTGCCAGCACCAAGAAAAACCCGGCCTTCAGCCTCGAACACCGGGTCGAGATGGCTCGCGAAGTGCTGGCGCACATTCCCAATGTGGAAGTAGTCGGCTTTTCCAAGCTGCTGGCGCACTTCGTCAAGGAAATGGACGCCAACGTGCTGCTGCGCGGCCTGCGTGCGGTATCCGATTTTGAATACGAATTCCAGCTGGCGAACATGAACCGGGTGCTGGCGCCTGACGTGGAAAGCCTGTTCCTGACGCCTTCCGAGCAGTATTCTTATATCTCCTCGTCGCTGGTTCGGGAAATTGCCGCGCTCAACGGCGACGTGACCAAGTTTGTGCATCCGACGGTCAACCAGGCTCTGCTCAAGCGCTATCACGACTGAGCCACACCCGCATAAACGGAGTCCCTGCTTCATGTCCCTGATCATTACCGACGACTGCATCAACTGCGACGTCTGCGAGCCGGAGTGCCCCAATGGGGCGATTTCCGCCGGTGAAGAGATCTACGTCATCGACCCCAACCTGTGCACCGAGTGCGTGGGCCATTATGACGAGCCGCAATGCCAGCAGGTCTGCCCGGTCGACTGCATCCCGCTGGACCCGGCCAACGTGGAAAGCCCTGAGGAATTGTTGGCCAAGTACCACATCCTCACCGGCGAGTAAGCCCATGCCTATCAAAGCTTCTGTACTGTCACCGGGGCGCTGGTTCTGCGCCCTGATCCTCGGCCTGTGCCTGACGGCTACGGTCCAGGCCAGCAGCCTGCAACAACAGGCGGTGGCCAGCGCCGACCCGGTCGCCACTGCAGCCGGACTGCATATTCTCGACCTGGGCGGCAACGCCTTTGATGCCGCCGTCGCCGTCGCCGCTACCCTGGGCGTGGTCGAACCCTACAGCTCGGGCCTTGGCGGTGGTGGTTTCTTCCTGCTGCGTCAAACCAACGACGGGGCACCCGCCTACCGCTTTCTGGATGCCCGGGAGACAGCTCCAGCGCTAGCCGGGCGCGATTATTATCAGGATGAGGATGGCGTATTCCAGCGTGACCCCGCGCTGAATGGTCCGCGCGCAGCCGGTATTCCCGGCCTGCCCGCCGCCCTGGTACTGCTCGCAGAAGAGTTCGGCAATCTGAGCCTGCAACAAAGCCTGCAACCGGCAATCGACGCCGCCGAATCCGGCTTTGCCGTGACCGAACGCTACCGCATGCTCGGCGGCTTTCGTCTGGAAGCCATGCGCGCCGATGCGGAAACCGCACGACTGTTCCTGCGCGATGGCGAAATACCCGCAGCGGGTACGCTGATTCGCCAACCGGAGCTGGCCGAAACCCTGCGGCAGTTAGCCAGCCATGGTCGTGATGGCTTCTACGCCGGTCCGGTTGCGCAGAAGCTGCTCACGTCTGTAGGCGCCTCCGGCGGCGCCTGGCAGCAATCAGATTTGGATAACTACCGGGTCATCGAGCGCGAACCAGTGCGCTTTACCAGCTTTGGTACCGAGATCATCAGCGCACCCCTACCCTCGGCGGGCGGCATTGCCCTGGCTGGGATTCTCCAGGGCCTGGAAAGCCTGCCCAAGGCCGCCAGCGGCTCGACTGCGCAGACCCATCAACTGGTTGAGTTGATGCGCCGTACCTACCGCGACCGGCTACTGCTGGGCGACAGCGATTTTGTCGAGGTGCCGGTAGCCCGGCTGCTGTCGGTCGAGCATGCCCGGGCCATGGCCGCCAGCATTGATCCGCAACGGGCCACTCCGAGCAATGAGCTGGGCCCCCTGGCGCCCTTCGAAGAGGGTACTGACACCACGCACTTCTCCCTGCTGGATAGCCAGGGCAACGCAGTGGCCGCGACCCTGAGCATCAACCTGCCCTTTGGTGCTGCCTTTACCGTGCCAGGCACCGGGGTGATCCTGAACAACGAGATGGACGACTTTGCTACCGACCCACAGGGCGACAACGCCTACCAACTGGCGGGCAGCGAAGCCAACGCCGTGGCGCCGGGCAAGCGGCCGCTGTCGAGCATGACGCCGACCATGCTGGAGAACGATCAGCAACTGGCCATCCTCGGCACCCCAGGCGGCAGCCGCATCATCACCATGGTCTTGATTGGCACCCTGCAGGCGCTTGAGGATCAACCCGTAAGCGCCTGGGTCAGCCAGCCACGCTTCCACCATCAGTACCTGCCCGACCATATTCAGGTTGAGGATCAGACCTTTGACGCGGTGCAAAGCCAGGCGTTAAAGCAGCTGGGGCACGAGATCAAACCGGTGGGGCGCGACTACGGCGACATGCATGCCGTGCGCTGGAACAAGCATAACGGAGAACTGGAGGCCGCCAGCGACCCGCGCGGTGTCGGCCAGGCCGAGGTCCGCGCGGTGCTCACTGATCAGCCTAAGGCAGATTGAAGCTCGGCTCGATCCGCTCGTCGCGGGTCTCTCCCGCGGCGTCACCTTGCTCGGTGAACAGATCCTGATGAGCGCGCAGCAAATGCTGGCGGATGCGCAGCAGGTAGTTCAGATCATTCAGCAATGAGGTCGCCTGCCAGCCATCCAGCTCGCGATTGCGCAAGCGAGTCTGAACACCCTGCTGATAATGGTCGGAAAACAGCTTTTCATGGCTGGCGTAGTTATTGAAGAGTATCGCCCGCGCCTCGCCGTCACCCTGCATGTTCAACAAACGGCCCATATCCACCAACGCCTGCCCGCACTCTTCACGCAGCAGATCATAGGACTGGTGTATCGCCGGTTGCTGGCTATCAATCTGGCGGCGCAGGTTGGTCTGCAGATGCTTGGCCGCCTTCACGCCTTCCACCAGTTCACGGGCCGAGGCATTCAAGTCCATCAGACGCTGCTGCTGTTCGGGACGCAGCGACAGATCCATGTGACTGATAAAATCGATGATATCCGAGTAAACACCCTTCACATGCCGCTCATAGAGCGCGTCGGCATCCTCACGCTGATCCATCGGCACCTGGCGCAGCACCAGCCGGTGCAGCTCCTCGCGGGACATATCGGTCAGATCGCCGGAAGGTAGATACAGCGCCGCAGCAATAACCTGACGGCTGAGCGCGGCCAGATGCTGCACCTCCTGATCCAGCACCTTCAACGCCGTATCGGCATGCAAGAGTGCAGAGTCATTGAGAAACTGCGCACGCATCCGCGGCTGCTCGCTGAGCGCCACGGTCTCGGCCTGGGCACTGCCCACTGGCGTAGCATCCGGCAGCCAGCGGGTCAGCCAGGTGACCATCAGGGGGATAAAGGGCAGCATGATCACCAGCCCCAGCACGTTGAACAGGGTATGGAACAGCGCCAGCTTGAGCGTGTAGGCCTCTGCGGCAATGCCCATCCAGTCTGCCAACCAATCCACCGAGCGAGTCAGTGTCGGCAGGATTGCCAGCGCCACTACCGCCGTGACCAGGTTGAAGAGAATATGCGCGGCGGCAAGACGGCGCCCGGCATTGTTGCTGCCCAGCGCAGCGATCACTGCCGTAATAGTGGTGCCCAGGTTGGCACCAATGGCCATCGCCAGAGCGTTGCCGTAGGCCAACTGGCCGCTGGCCAGGGCAGCCAGGGTAATCATCATGGCCGCATGGCTGGACTGCATCAGCACGGTCGCCACCACTCCGATGAAGGCATAGACCAGCACCGCCATCCAGCCCGAGACCTGCAACTGATCCAGGTCCAGCACGCCCTCAAAACTGCTGAATCCGGCCTTCATCAGGTCGATACCGAGGAACAGCAGGCCGATGCCCAACAGCACCTGGCCCATACCCTTCCACAGGCTTTCCGCACGGCGACCGAGCATCACGCCAAAGACCAGCAACGGCATAGCCACCACCGCCAGATCGACTTTCAGACCCACCAGAGCAATCAACCAGGCCCCTGTGGTGGTACCCAGGTTGGCACCAAAGACAATACCGATACCCGCCACCAGGGTAATCATCCCGGCGCTGAGGAAGGCGATACTGAGCAGGGTTACCAGGGAGCTGGACTGCACCAGTGCGGTACTGGTGATACCAAAGAGCAGGCTTTTCCACAGACGGTTGGTACTTTTTGCCAGCCAGCGCTCCAGC
Source organism: Pseudomonas sp. (assembly GCA_046291745.1). Taxonomy (GTDB): domain Bacteria; phylum Pseudomonadota; class Gammaproteobacteria; order Pseudomonadales; family Pseudomonadaceae; genus Halopseudomonas. The sequence continues at coordinate 9,020 of JBKBSI010000006.1, forward strand.
GCGCCACCGGTGAAGGCACGGAAGCCGTCCTCCAGATGGTGCATACCGAGCATGAACAGGGCGATACCGGCCGCCAGCGTAGCCAGCTCCGATTTCCAGACAAACAAAAGCGCGAGTGCCAGTAAAACCACCGGCACCCAGAAAGGTGTGAACAGTACTCGCATCAGCCTAACAACTCTTGAGGGAGGCTGCAGGCCGTTGGCATGGCGCTCAACGGCTCGTCATCAAACCGCCAGACAAAGCGCGGCTCAGCGGTTCTCGTCTTGCTGCTTCTTGCCGTAGCCACTTTTGGTGCAGCCCAGGCAACGCATGAAGGTCTCACGGCCAGGACGTACTACCAGTTCCTGTCCGGCTTCCTTGGTGTTACCAGCCAAAGCAGTGAAAGGCAGGCTGACAACAAAGGCGGTAGCGCCAATGGCAGTAATGCCGGCGAGCAGCGGACGGGCGATAACCAGATCACCGACCATAGCAAAGATGCCGGGGTTCTCGACGTTCTCTTGATATCCCGCATAAGTGGGATCATTTGCCAACACACTGCCACTGAGCAGCAGGCCGGCCATTAAAGCGGTAGTAGTACGTAACAGGCGCATAGTTAAATCCATAGTTGTGGCCCGATAGGCGTTTAATCTGAGTGAAGCACTCTTCCAGAGTAACGTTCACTCACCATTGTAGGCACATTCCGGGTATTTCGGTATGTAGGGACGGAAAAATGCCAACAAAGCAGTCAAGTCTTCTTGCTCATTGCCAGTAAGCCAGAATGGCGGGCTGAGCACAATACGTCGCTGCGCATAGTCCAGCGCGCCACAGACCACGGGCACCCCGGCGCCCAGGGCAATATGATAGAAGCCGGTTTTCCAGCGCGTGACCTTTTTGCGGGTACCCTCAGGGGAAATCACCAGTACCATTTGCGACCTGCTGCGGAACAGCGCAACCGCCTGATCCACCATGTTGCGCTTATGGTGACGTTCCACCGGCACACCACCCCAGGCACGCCAGAGTCGGCCGACCGGCCAGAAGAAAATGCTGTGCTTGCCAAACCAGGTGACCTGCATTTGCAGGGCGAACTTGACCGCCAGAAACAGCACAAAGTCCCAGTTGGAAGTGTGGTGCGCTCCAATTGCCACATACTTGTTCAGCTCCGGCAGGCTCCCCTCTATGCGCCAGCCGCACGCCCGCAAGCATGCCAGCGCCAGGCGCTGGGAAAGAGTTTGTGAGGCCATGGCCACTCCGTTTCTTGTTGTTATTGTATGTTCGCCAATGGCCGCTCAGCTCTGGCAACGCCTGCAAAACACCGAGCTACGCTGACCCAGGCGCACTTCCGACAGAGTGGTACCGCAGACCTTGCACAGCTCACCGCCGCGACCATAGACAAACAGCTCCTGCTGGAAATACCCCGGCTGACCATCACCACCCAGGAAGTCGCGCAAGGTGGTACCGCCGCGCTCGATGGCATACAACAGGATGCGCTTAATCTCTATGGCCAACTGCTGGTAGCGCGCCCGGCTGATCCGCCCAGCCTCGCGACGCGGATCGATGCCCGCCGCAAACAGCGCCTCGCTGGCATAGATATTACCCACACCCACCACCACCGCGTTATCCATGATGAAGGGTTTGACCGCCATCGCCTTGCCCCGCGAGCATTGGTACAAACGCTCCCCATCAAACAGATCCGACAGTGGCTCAGGCCCGAGCCGCGCCAGCAGCGGATGCGTTTCCCCTGCCTTGACCCAGAGCATGGCGCCAAAGCGACGCGGGTCGGTATAACGCAGGGCCATGCCCGAATCCAGCTCGATATCCACATGCTCATGCTTGGCCACCGGACTGCCGACCGGCACCAGCCGCAAGTTGCCGGACATGCCTAGATGACTGATCAAGCTACCCCCACCAATGTCCATCAACAGGTATTTGGCGCGACGACGAATCTCGCTGAAGGTCTGGTCCTCGATCTGAATCGCCAGGTCTTCCGGTATCGGCCAGCGCAAGCTGCCGTTACGCACGATCAGCCGCGTCACCTTGCGACCTTCGAGGTGCGGGGCGATGCCGCGGCGGGTGGTTTCTACTTCGGGTAGTTCGGGCATGTAGCGGCCTGTTTAAAGGTTATGCGTTGGGGCATGTTACTGGGTTCTGTGCGTTACGGCATGTTGAGCACTGGCCCGTGTGGGGCATCTTGAGCAGTGAGTCCGTGTGGGGTGCCGATCAGCAGTCCCCCTGAAGCCTGTGCCTCGGCTTTTCGCTTTTGGTTTAAAACTTGTCGCTTGCCGCTTGAAGCTTGCCGCTTTACTTAGCTATGCAACCAATAAGTCCCAAACAACAGCAGCAACAACAGCGGCATCACACTGGCGACAAAGCGCCCATTCCAACCAAAGGCCACACGGAACGGCGTTTCACCACTGTAGCGCGAGAGAATCAGGGTGGAAGGCCCAAAGGGCGAGCAGATCATCGCCAGGGAGAAACCACACATCAGCCCCACCGCCGGCGTCATGATCGGCACACCCAGCACCGCCAGCTGCGCCAACAAACCAGCGATCAGTGACAGTGAGACGATAGGCGCCACACCCATGATCGCCAGGGTAATGGTGCTGAACAGACTGAAGATCGCCAGCAGCAGATTGTACTTGGGCTCCGCCGCCAGCCAGGCAGCGATATCATCCAGCGGCGCCATGGCGCCCAAGGCGCCGCCGAGCAGCGCAGCACAACCGAAAATGAACATCTCGTTGTGCATGGTCGCCATGTTGTCAGCAATCTCGCGCACCGCCGCAGCGGGCGAACGGTCGCGCCACAGCAAATACAAAAGCACCCCGACCGGCACCAGCACCATGGCCGCCTGCGGCGCGGTTAAAACCGTCTGCCAGGCCAGCAGACCAATCGCCAGCAAGCCCAGCAAACTGCCGAACAACAGCCCGAACATCCCCTCGGCCCGGGTGCTGTCACCGATATTGTCACGCAGCGCCAGCAAGCCCTCGGTCTCACGCCGCCAGCCAACCAGAATCATCATGATCGCCGCCACAATGCCGTAGGGCACCATGCTGCTCCAGGATAGCTCCGGCATCTCCCGGGAAATAATCGCAATGGTTACGCTGGTTGGCGCCAGCAGCGGCACCAGAGCAAAGCCGCGCAGGGTCGTGACCATGACACTGCGCAAACCCTCGCGCCGCTGCTCATCGGTTAGCGGATAACGCTTCAGATGCTGGGTCAGAGTGCCGCACAGCAGATTCATCATGCCGAAGTTGAGCACCGACCCTATGCTCCCGGCGGTCAGCACATAACGCGGATACAGCACCACCTTGGAGCCGGAGAGTAGTGCTTTGTGCAGCTCACTGAGCTGCGGCAGCCGCTTGGCCAGCAGTTGCATCAATCCCAAGGCCGCAAGAAAACTGGTGTAGTAAGCCGCCGAACTGGCCAGACGCGGCCACAGACTGGCCTCGGTGCGCATGTTCATAGCCGCCGCCAAGAGTACCGCCAGGGTGATGATGCCCAACCAGCGCGGATAGGGATTCAGGCGTCGGAAGTTGAGCAGGAAATACACCAGAAACAGCAGCGCCGCTACCCAGCTCAGCAGCGACCACTGCCCCAGCAAGGCAGCCAGCTCCAGGGTCACCGCCAGCGGCAGCAGCAGGGCCGAATTCATTCCCGCACACTCATATCAATTGGCAAGGCAGGTCTCACGGCAGGTCCTTGCGGTAGGCACCCTTTTTCAACACTGCCTCGCCAAAGCCGATCAGGCGGTCCTGCTCATCCAACAGATCACAGCTGGCCATGAATACCTTGTGCCCGGCACTGCGGCAGGTCGCAACCGCCCGCACCCGCGAACCTACCGGCGCCGTGGCAGAGAAATTCACGTTCAGTGACAGGGTAATCGCCACCCGCCGCTCCTCGGCAGTGGGCGCCCAGGTACCACAAAGTCCCATGGCAATATCCAGAAGACTGGCCGTCACACCGCCGTGCAGATTGTTGGCATTGTTCATGTGCTTTTCGGTCAGGGTCAGCGCCACAACCGCTCGCCCCTCCGAGTATTCCAGCAACTCACAGCCCAGATCCTGAAAGAATCCGGTAACGGAGCGTTCGACATTCTGACGTTGGTCATGATTCACGGATACTTCACCCCTTGTTCACTACACTCACAGATCATTCAAGCTGACAGTGCAGCAGCCCGCAAAGGGCCCACACGCAGCTGAGTGTCCGACGACGAGACAATTATGTTACAGGCCATACCGACCAGCGGTATAGGCACTCCAGCGGCGCGAGCAAACTTGCACTGCACCACCGCAGGATTTAATCTCGCACCATCTTAAACGAAATACCATTCCGCCAAGCGGAATTGGCAGGATGAATAAGGAGTTATCGCATGTTCAACCGGATTGGCGTCATAGGCGCAGGGGCCATGGGCCGCGGGATTGCCCAACTGTTCGCTGCCAGCGGCCAGCAGGTACTGATTTACGATACTCGCGCCGAAGCCATAGATGATGCCATCAGCTTCAACCGCAATCTGCTGCAGCGCTCGGTCGCCAAGGGCAAGCTCAGCGAAGCCGAGTTCGAAGCTACCATGGGCCGCATGCAACCCGCGGCCGAACTGGAAGCGCTGAAGGACTGCGATCTGGTCATCGAGGCTATCGTCGAGCTGCTGGAAGTGAAGCAGAAGCTGTTCGACCAGTTGGAAGCCATAGTGCGTGACGACTGCGTGCTGGCCACCAACACCTCATCCCTGTCGGTTACGCGCATTGCCAGCACCTGCAAGCGCCCCGAGCGGGTTGCGGGCTTCCACTTTTTCAACCCCGTACCGCTGATGAAAATCGTCGAAGTGGTGCGCGGGGCGCGGACTGATGAACGCTATATTCAGGGCCTGGTAGAGCTGGCCGACAAGGCCGGGCATTTCCCGGCTATCACCCCGGACACCCCCGGCTTTCTGGTCAACCATGCCGGTCGCGCCTTTGGTACCGAAGCCCTGCGCATGCTCAGCGAAGGCGTAGCCACGCCACAGCAGATCGACCGCATCCTGCGCGACGGCCCCGGCTTCCGCATGGGGCCCTTCGAGCTGTTCGACCTGACCGGCCTCGACGTATCCCACGCGGTAATGGAGTCGGTGTACGAGCAGTTCTACCATGACCCGCGCTACACCCCTTCCTTTATAGCCGCCCAGCGTGTCGCTGCTGGTCTGCTCGGACGCAAGACCGGCCAGGGCTTCTATCGCTACGAAGACGGCCAGAAAATCGAACAGCCAGAGCCCGCCGTAGAGACCGTAACGGTCAACCGCCCGTTCTGGCTCGACTCCCACGATGACGTGGTACGCAGCAATGTATCCGCCGCCCTGGCTGCTGCCGGTGCCACCCTCGAAGATGGCAACCTGCCCAGCGAAGAAGCCATCTGTCTGCTCGCGCCGCTGGGTGAAGACTGCACCCACAGTCTGGCCCGTCAGGCCCTGCCAGCCGAGCGTACTGTTGCTATCGACTGTTTTGCCGACTGGGACAAGCGCCGCACCCTGATGCGCAACCCGGCCAGCAGCGCCGATGTTGTCGCCCAGGCACGCCAAGCCCTCAGCGCCGATGGCGTACCGGTGGAAGTAATCAATGACTCGCCCGGTTTTGTTATCCAGCGCCTGATTGCCAGCGTGGTCAATCTCGGCTGCGACATCGCCCAGAAAGGCATTGCCACCCCGGAAACACTGGACCGCGCCATTCAACTGGCCCTGGGTTATCCCAAGGGTCCGTTGGCCTTCGGTGAGCACTACGGCAAATGCAACATCCTCAGCGTACTGAACAACCTGCAGAGTCTGTATGGCGAACCGCGCTACCGCGCCAGCCCCTGGCTGCGCCGCCGCGTACAGCTTGATCTACCTCTGACCACCCCGGACACCCAGGAGTAAATGACAATGACTGCCTATATCTATGATGGCCTGCGCTCACCCTTCGGCCGCCATGCTGGTGCGCTGGCCAGTGTGCGCCCGGACGACCTGCTGGCTGAAGTGATCCGCGCCCTGGTAGCGCGCAACCAGTTCGAAGGTCAGGACTACGAAGACGTAGTCATGGGCTGCACCAACCAGGCCGGGGAAGACGCACGCAACATCGCCCGGCACGCGGGCCTGCTGGCCGGGCTGCCGCAGGAAGTCGCCGGGGTCACCGTCAACCGTCTGTGCGGTTCCGGTCTGGCTGCGATTCTTGACGCTTCGCGTGCAGTCAAAACCGGTGAAGGTGAGCTGTTTGTCGCCGGTGGCGCCGAAAGCATGAGCCGTGCGCCCTTCGTTATCGCCAAGAGCGAAAGCGCCTACTCCCGGGATTTTCGCGCGTTCGACAGCACCATAGGCGCGCGCTTCCCGAATCCGCTGGTGGAAAAGCAGCACGGTGACGACACCATGCCGCAAACCGCCGACAACGTTGCCGCCGAGTTGGGGATTACCCGCGAGCAGGCCGACACCTATGCGGCCCGCAGCCAGGCCCTGTACGAAAAAGCCCGTGCCGACGGCTTCTTTGCCGAAGAAATTCACCCGATCGAAGTGTCCCAGGGCCGCAAGAAACCGGCCAAGGTGGTTGATCAGGACGAGCATCCGCGTCCCAGCAGCGATCTGGCCGCACTCTCTGGCCTGCGCCCGCTGTTTGAAGGTGGCGTGGTCACCGCTGGCAACGCCTCCGGCGTCAACGATGGCGCCGCTGCGCTGCTGATTGGTTCCGAAGCCATCGGCCAGAAATACGGTATCAAGCCGCGTGGCCGCATTCTTGCTGGCGCCGTAGCCGGGGTTGCGCCGCGGGTTATGGGTCTGGGTCCGGTAGAAGCTTGCAAAAAGGCGCTGAGCCGTGCCGGTCTGAGCCTGGACGACATGGACGTGATCGAAATCAACGAAGCCTTTGCCTCACAGGTTCTTGGCTGCGCCAAGCAACTGGGTGTCGCCTTCGACGATCCACGCCTGAACCCCAATGGCGGCGCCATCGCTGTGGGTCACCCGCTGGGTGCTTCCGGCGCGCGTCTGACCCTGACTGCCCTGCGCCAGTTGGAACGCACTGGCAAGCGCTATGCACTGGTCAGCCTGTGTATTGGTCTGGGCCAGGGCGTGGCTGCGGTTATCGAGCGCGTCTAACCTGTCAGCAGCTAGCGTTGCGCGGCCCGAGCCAGGGCCGTGCAACGCTTTTTGCTTGCAGCTTTAGGCTGCTAGCTTGTAGCGTGTAGCTCCAAATCAGTCATACAGCGACCCGACCATGCAGCTAAGTTCCAACCCCTTCGAATGGCTTGGCGAAGCCCTGGGCACCGTCATCAGGTTGATCGTCGACAGCCTGGCCTGGGTGTTCAATGTGCTCAGCGGCGCCAGCAGCGCCTTCGTCAACGGCTTTGCCCGGGCCCTTGGGGTAGACAGCAACATCTTTACCATCCTCTTCGTGATTCTGGGCCTGATACTTATCTATACCGGGGTCCGGGCTTTTATCCGTAAACGCTTTATCAGCGGTTTCATCTGGTGCCTGCTGGGTTTATGGTTACTGAGCGCACTGATTCGCTGACCCGCTTCGGCATCAGCCTTTCCCATCCACTACCGCAAGGAGAATACTATGGGTTTTGCATTCAGCAATGAACTGCACCTGACCAGCAGCGCCTTCGAAAACGGCGCCGCCATCCCTACCCGGCACACCGGTGAAGGCGAAGATGTCTCCCCGGCCCTGAGCTGGAGCAACGCGCCCGAAGGCACCAAGTCCTACGCAGTGATCTGCCACGACCCGGACGCGCCGCTGATTTCCAGCAACGGCACCTACGGCTTTGTGCATTGGGTTCACTACAATATTCCGGGCTCGACCAACTCGCTGGTCGAAGGTTGCGACCACCACACCGAGGGTAAGAACAACTTCGGCAAGCCCGGCTACAACGGCCCGCTGCCGCCGGAAGGCCATGGCACTCACCAGTACTACTTCTGGGTGCTGGCACTGGACAGCGAACTGAACCTGCCCGAAGGCCTGACCCTGTGGGACCTGCTGGCCAAGGTAGAACCCCATTGCCTGGCCATGAACCGCCTGATCGGTACTTACAAGCGCGGTTAACATCCCCTCCACACCGCCTGAAAACCCCTGCGCCACCTGCTGGCCTGTGTCGAGATGGAACTCGACACTCCCAGGGGGTGCGCCCTTCGGGAAGGCCGAGTTCCATCTCGGCCAACGGTGCGGCGGGAGAGTAGAAAGCCCGTTCAAAACTGAGCGGCTTGCCTGAGCAAAGCCCTGCGCTGCCTGCTGACCTGTGTCGAGGTGGAACTCGACACTCCCAGGGGGGTGCGCCCTTCGGGAGGGCCGAGTTCCATCTCGGCCAGCGGGTTAGGCTAGATTCAGCAGCGGCAGTATCTGCTCGCGTAGCGGGGCGTTCAGCAGTTTGCGGGTTTCGCGGTAGGCCTTGCGGTCGAGCGCGGCCAGCTCTTTGGTCTTGTCGCGGGCGCGCTGCAGCAGATCGTCCGGGCTTGCCAGCTCATCGTAAAAACCGGCTTCCAGCGCCTGCTGCGGATTCAGTATCTGCGCCTGCAGCGCGCAGCGATCCAGCCACTGCGGCGCCAGCCTGGCACGTGCCTGGGGCATGGCGGCATCGGGCATGGTCATGCCGATCGCCACTTCATTCAGACCGGTACGGAAGTCACCCTCCACTCCGAGCCGGTAATCAGCCAACAACAGCATGAACGCGGCCTTGGCCATGCAATGCCCGCTGCTGGCAATCACCACCGGTGCCGGGTAATCCAGCAGTGCCAGCGTCAGGCGGTCACCTGCGGCGCGCATGGCATCGCAAGCCGGGCCACCGGCGTCGATCAGTTTGCGGTCATAGCCCGCGCTGAAGATGCCCTCCCGCCCGGTAATCAGTACCGCGCAGTCGGCCTGGGCGGTCTGCTCCAGCGCCGCCAGCAGATAGTCGAGCATCACCTGGGACAATGCATTGACCTTGCCATCGTTCAGGGTGATTTCTGCCAGGCCATTGCTGATGGCCATACTCAAGCCGCTCATGATGCTGCCCTCGCTTCATCGCGCAATACCCGCCGCAGCAGCTTGCCCACTGTCGACTTGGGCAGATCGTCGCGGATCTCGACCTGACTCGGCACCTTGTAACCGGTTAGATGCTCACGGCAATGGGCGATGATCGCCGCGGCATCCAGGGCCTGGTCCTGCAGACTGACAAACAGCTTGATCGCCTCGCCCTTCTTCTCGTCCGGCACCCCTACTGCCACACACTCGCGAATTCCTGGCATACGCATCACGGCATCCTCTACATCGTTGGGATAGACATTGAAACCGGAGACCAGAATCATGTCTTTCTTGCGGTCCACCAGTTTGAGAAAGCCCTCTTCATCTATTACCCCGACGTCACCGGTCTTCAGCCAGCCATCCTCGGTAAAGGCTTCTGCGGTAGCGTCTGGACGCTGCCAATAGCCCTGCATCACCTGCGGCCCACGGATCAGTAGCTCGCCAGGCTCACCTAGAGGCGTTTCCTGGCCATCATCATCCACTGTCTTCATGTCAGTATCGATCACCGCTTTGCCGATATAGCCTTCTTTATAGGGCGTAAAGGCGGTCGAGGCGACCACTACCGGCGAGGTTTCGGTCAGGCCGTAGCCCTCGCGCACCACGCTGCCGGTGCGCTCCTGCCAGCGCCGAGCGATTTCGGTATTCAGCGGCGCGCCGCCGGAATTGACCCACTTCAGGTGGCTGAAGTCGATCGAATCAAACTGCGGGTGTGCCATCAGCGATACAAACAGCGAGTTGATACCAGTGAGCAGCGTAATGCGGTGACGCTTGAGGTCGCCGATCATGCCGTCCAGGTCACGCGGATTGGTGATCAGCACGCTGTGGAAGCCGGTGACTACCGAGGCTATGCAGTTCGCGGTAAAAGCAAAGATATGGTAGAGCGGCAAGGGCGATACGCGCACTTCATTACCATACTCGACATCCCCCGGCTTGATGATGCTGACGGCCTGCAGCACGTTGCTGAGAATGTTGCGATGGCTGAGCATCGCGCCCTTGGACACGCCGGTGGTACCGCCGGTGTATTGCAGCAGGGCCAGATCATCCAGCCCGCGTTGCGGCTCGACCGCAGGTAGATTGGCGCCCTCACGCAGGGCCTGCATGAAACGCGTGCTGTCCTGGTCTTCGGTTTGATACTGCGGCTCAGCCATATCGTTCAGGCTGGTCACGATAAGATGGCCGATCTGCGTCTCGCCCTGAATCCTGCGTACCAGCGGCACCAGTTGATCGAGCACCACCAGCGCCTTGGCGCCCGAATCGGCAAACTGGTGCCGGGTTTCATAGGGTGTGTACTGCGGGTTGGTATTGACTATCACCAGCCCGGCCTTGAGCGCGCCGAAGATGGCAATGGTGTACTGCAGCAGATTCGGCAGCTGGATGGCGATGCGGTCGCCCGGCTGCAGCTCCAACGGTCCGCGCAGGTAGCGTGCAAAGGCATCGGCGTGGGCCGCCAGTTGATTGAAGCTGAGGGTATCCATGCCGCAGGAGAAGGCCGGTTTGTCTGCGTAATCCTCACAAGCGCGGGTCAATACGGCAAACAGACTGGTATGCCCCAGCTCCGCCAACTGGGTGGCGATGGTGGATTGAGCGGGTGTCGACATGGAAACCTCTTATTTGGACTAATATTTTGCACAGCGGAATACAATACCAAAAAGATGCTATTCTATAGCCATTCACTGTGCAATCATTGAGACAAAAGCGAGTGCCCAGCAACGTGCAGAACGGCCATTTCTGCTATGGTTCACCCCACTCGTAGAACAATAATAGACTGACATCGAACAATCAGACCGCCGGGTGACAGCCCCCCACGGCACCCCGTGAACAGCTGAAACCCTCTCTGCGACAGGCCTCGACGCACCGCGCGCCGCTCACGCAGAAAATCGGGCGGTCGCAGGATGCATACCAGGATACAGGGCCCGCATGAACGACGATCTGGACGTACTCAAGGAAACTACCCCGGTCAAGGACCGCAAATTTGTCGAGGCGCTTTCCCGTGGCCTGGATGTACTGCGGGCCTTCAGCCAAGGCGCAGTAGTCATGGGCAATCAGGATATTGCTCGCATTACCGGGCTACCCAAGCCCACGGTATCGCGCATGACCTATACCCTGACCAAGCTCGGCTACCTGAGTTATTCGCCGCAACTGGAAAAGTACCAGCTCGACTCCGGTGTGCTGGCGCTGGGCTACGCCTATGTGTCCAATCTGCGCGTGCGCCAACTGGCCAAGCCCTACATGGACGAGTTCGCGCGCACCACCAATACCTCGGTGGGCCTGACCTGCCGTGACCGGCTGTCGATGATCTATGTGGAAAACTGCCGACCCGCCGAATCGACCTCCCTGCGCATGGACGTGGGCGTACGCCTGCCATTGGCGACCACCGCCGCAGGCCGCGCCTACCTGGCAGCGATGAAGGATGAGGAGCGCAGCCATGTGCTGGCGGCATTGGAAGCACGCAACCCGGATAACTGGCCCGAGCTGCACGAGCAGTTGATGGACAGCTTTGCCGACTACAAGGAGCACGGCTTCTGCCTGTCCCTGGGCAATTGGGACCGCAACGTCAACGCTGCCGGTGTCCCGCTGTTCCTGCAGGACGGCACCATCATGGCCCTGACCTGTGGCGCCCCGTCCTATCTGGTCTCGGAAGAGAAGGTCAAGAACCAGCTCGCCCACCAGCTCGCCATGCTCGCCCGCGATATCGAACGGCTTGGTGTCTGACGCCCCTTGGGCGTCAGGGCGGCAAGCTTCAAGCTGTAAACGGCAAGCTGCCTGGCAATACCACACAGGCCTGATCCCACATCAAACAGCTTGAAGCTTGCCACTTGAAGCTTGCAGCTGCTCCCGTTTTGCGGGGGCTGTACTAATCTTTTCACATTTCCCCCCAACGGGGGCATCGACAACGGCGGCGTTTTTTTGTAAATTGGAAAGCCGCACACGGTTTAATTATTTCGCATAGTGAAACACCTTTTTCAATCAGGTGCATTTGAACAGGTCGCTGCGTGGCCAGTATCTGGCTCAACACGCAGCTCAGCGGCTTATTCAAAGACACCCACACTCGGAGATTGAGCATGTCGGACGTGGTCACACTGGAAAGACATGGCGCCATTGCGGTCGTCAGGGTCAACAACCCACCGGTTAATGCCCTGGGTATTGCCGTGCGCGAAGGCCTGCAGAACAGCTTCAAGGCTGCCGAGGCTGACCCCGAAGTCAAAGCCATTGTCCTGCTGTGTGAAGGCTCGACCTTCATGGCCGGTGCCGACATCAAGGAGTTCGGCAAGCCGCCGAAGGCTCCCGGTCTGCCGGAAGTGGTCAATGGTATCGAAGCCGGCAGCAAGCCCAGCGTCGCCGTAATCCACGGCACTGCCCTGGGTGGCGGGCTGGAAGTGGCCGTCAGCTGTCACTACCGCATTGCCCTGAAGAGCGCCAAAGTCGGGCTGCCGGAAGTCAAACTCGGCCTGCTGCCCGGTGCTGGCGGTACGCAGCGTCTGCCACGCCTGGTGGGTGTAGCCAAGGCCCTGGACATGATTGTCAGCGGCAACCCGATTGGTGCCGTGGAGGCCCATGAACTGGGCATCATCGACGAGCTGATCGAAGGCGACCTGCTGGCCGCCGGTATGGCCTATGCTGACAAGCTGCTGACTCAGGGCCAGGGCGCGCGCCGCACTGGCGAGCGCACCGACAAGCTCGAAGGCATCGACAACGCTGCACTGGTAGCTGCCAAGCGTGCCGAAGTAGAGAAGAAGAGCCCCGGCCTGTTCTCGCCCCAGCGTTGCATTTCCTCGGTCGAAGCGGCTTTTACCCTGCCATTGGCAGAGGGTCTGAAGCGCGAGCGCGAGCTGTTCAGCGAGTGCCTGGTATCACCCCAGCGCGGCGCCCTGGTCCACGCCTTCTTCACCGAACGTCTAGCCTCGAAGATCGACGACCTGCCCAAGGACACCCCGGTACGCGAAGTCAACTCCGCGGCAGTCATCGGCGGTGGCACCATGGGCGTGGGTATTGCCCTGTGCTTCGCCAATGCCGGTATCCCGGTGAAGATCCTGGAGATCAGCGAAGACGCCAAAGCCAAGGCCATGGAGCGTTGCCGCGATACCTACATGATGAGCGTCAAGCGTGGCAGCCTGACCGAAGAGGCGATGAACAAGCGCCTAGCACTGGTTGAAGGCGTTACCGACTATGCCGCCCTGTCGACTGTCGACCTGGCCATTGAAGCCGTGTTTGAAGACATGGGCGTCAAGCAGAAGGTCTTCGAAGCACTGGATGCCAACTGCAAGCCCGGCGCAATTCTCGCCAGCAACACCTCCTCACTCGACCTGAACGCCATCGCCGCCTTCACCAAGCGTCCGCAGGACGTGGTCGGCCTGCACTTCTTCAGCCCGGCCAACGTCATGCGCCTGCTGGAAGTAGTACGCGGCGCGCAGACCGCCAACGACGTACTGGCCACCGCCATGGCGATTGGCAAGAAGCTGAAGAAGGTGTCGGTGCCGGTTGGCGTCTGTGACGGCTTTGTCGGCAACCGCATGGTGTTCCAGTACGGTCGCGAATCCGAATTCCTGCTGGAAGAAGGCGCCACCCCGGCCCAGGTTGACGGTGCCTTGCGCACCTTCGGCATGGCCATGGGTCCCTTCGCCATGCGCGACCTGTCCGGACTGGATATCGGCCTGGCCATCCGTACCCGCCAGCGCGAAACATTGTCCGCCGAATACAAGCTGCCGACCATTCTGGACAAGATGGCCGCAGCCGGTATGCTGGGTCAGAAGACCGGCAAGGGCTTCTACCTGTACGAACAGGGCTCGCGTACCCCTCAGGACAACCCTGAGCTGCCCGCGATTCTCGAAGCCGCTTCAAAAGAGCAGGGTATCGAGCGCAAACAACTGTCCGATGAGTACATTCTTGAGCGCACCCTGTTCGCGCTGATCAACGAGGGCGCCAAGATCCTCGAAGAGGGCATCGCCCAGCGCAGCAGCGATATCGACGTGATATACATAAATGGTTATGGCTTCCCCGCGCATCAGGGTGGCCCCATGTTCTATGCTGACAGCCTTGGACTGGATCACGTATATGCCCGGATCTGCGAATTTCATCAGCAGCACGGCGCCTGGTGGAAACCGGCACCCCTGCTGGAAAAGCTGGCCAAGGAAGGCCGCAAGTTCGCTGATCTTTGATCAAC
>JBKBSI010000006.1:23159-37018 GCA_046291745.1 Pseudomonas sp.
TAACTCGGGCCCAATTTCCGCGATTTTTTCTTTTTTTTTTTAAACACCGGGCGGGGCGCCCCCCCCCCCCCCGACGCTAGCACCCGTATTCAAACGAGGACCCAACATGGAAATCCATTTCACCCAAGAGCAAATCGCCTTCCGCGATGAAGTGCGTGAATTCCTGAAACAGGAATTGCCCGCTGATATCTCCGCCAAGGTCAAACTCGGCAAGCACATGAGCAAAGAAGATCATGAGCGCTGGCAGAAAATTCTATCCGCCAAGGGCTGGTATGCACCCGGCTGGCCGGTAGAGCATGGTGGCACCGACTGGGGCCCGGTCGAGAAGCACATTTTCGACGAAGAATCTGCCGCCGCTGGTGCCCCGCGCCTAGTGCCCTTCGGTGTCAACATGGTTGCTCCGGTGATCATCAAGTTTGGTAACGAAGAGCAGAAGCGCACCTATCTGCCACGTATCCTGTCTGGTGAAGACTGGTGGTGCCAGGGCTATTCCGAGCCCGGCGCCGGTTCCGACCTGGCCTCGCTGAAGACCCGCGCCGTGCGCGATGGCGATCACTACATCGTCAACGGTCAGAAGACCTGGACCACTCTGGGCCAGCACGCCAACTGGATCTTCTGTCTGGTACGTACCGATCCCGAAGCCCAGCAGCAGCGTGGCATTTCCTTCCTGCTGATCGACATGGCTACCCCCGGCATCACCGTACGCCCGATCCACACCCTGGATGGCGAGCATGAAGTCAACGAAGTGTTCTTCGATGACGTCAAAGTGCCGGTCGAGAACCTGGTGGGTGAAGAGAACAAGGGCTGGACCTGCGCCAAGTACCTGCTGACCCACGAGCGTACTGGCCTGGCCGGTATCGGCGCGTCCAAGGCGGCCCTGCGCCACCTCAAGCGCGTAGCCAGCAAGCAGCAGAAAAATGGCAAGCCGCTGATCGAAGACACCCTGTTCCGCACTCAGATCGCCGAAGTGGAAATGGAGTTGATGGCCGCTGAAATGGGCACCCTGCGTATCGTCGCAGCCGCCTCCGAAGGTGGTGTACCCGGTTCCGAGAGCTCGATTCTCAAGGTTCAGGGCACCGAGATCCGTCAGGCCATTACCCACCTGCTGCGCAAGGCTCTGGGGCCATACGCCCTGCCCTTCCTGCCGGAAGAAATGGAATACGGCTATGACGGCGAGGTACTGCTGGAGGACTACAGTCCTTCCCTGGCGTCCTCGTACTTCAACATGCGCAAATTGTCGATCTTCGGCGGATCCAACGAGATCCAGAAGAACATCGTCTCGAAAATGATTCTTGAGCTTTAAGGAGACAGCCCGTGGACTTCAAATTGACCGAAGAGCAACAGATGCTCAAGGAAACTGCGGAGCGTCTGGTACGCGACGTATACACCTTCGACAAGCGCATGCAGTTCAGCGAAAGCGAAGCCGGCTTCAGCACCGAATTCTGGCAACAGATGGGTGAACTGGGCCTGACCGCCATCCCCTTCTCCGAAGAGCTGGGCGGGTTCGGCGGCACTGGCGTTGAAACCATGCTGATCATGGAACAGCTGGGCAAGGGCATCTGTCTGGAACCCTACCTGGAATCCGTGATTCTGGCTGGCGGCCTGATCGGCCAGCTGGGCAGCGATACCCAGAAGGACGAGCTGCTCGGCAGCATCGCCTCCGGCGAACTGCAAGCCGCGGTAGCGCTGGACGAACTGCACAGCCACTACGACCTCAGCCACGTCAGCACTACTGCCAAGCAGCAGGGCGACAGCTGGACCGTCAGCGGCCGCAAGGGTGTGGTAATCGGCGGTCATACCGCTGGCAAGATCCTGGTCTCCGCCCGCACCGCTGGCGACCTGACCGATCAGCAGGGCATCAGCCTGTTCATCATCGACCCGACCAGCACTGGCGTTACCCGCCGCACCTACAGCACCGTTGACGGTCGCAAGGGTTGCGAGCTGTTCCTGGACAACGCTCCAGCCGAACTGCTGGGCAAGGCCGGCGATGCCTACGACGCCATTCGCTACCAGAGCGGCCGCGCCATTGCTGCCCTGTGCGGTGAAGCCGTCGGCGCCATGCGCGTAGCCTGTGACCTGACCCTGGATTACCTGAAGACCCGCAAGCAGTTCGGCGTGCCGATCGGCAAGTTCCAGGTTCTGCAGCACCGTATGGTCGACATGATCAGCGAACTGGAGCGTGCTACTTCCATGGCGATTCTGGCTGCCTGTCTGGCCGATGACGAAGACAATGCCGAGCGCAGCGCCAAGCTCTCTGCTGCCAAGTTCATCGTCAACAAGGCCGCGCGCTACGTTGCCGAGCAGAGCATTCAGCTGCACGGCGGCATCGCCATGACCTGGGAGTACAATGGTGCGCATTACGCCAAGCGCCTGGTCACCATCAGCCACCAACTGGGTGATGACGACCACCATCTGGAAGCCTATGCCAACCAGATGAGCCTGGCCTGATCGGTACAGATCGACCGGAGTAGCGGTATTTCAGCCGTTACTCCGGCACTTTTGTCACCTTTTATCGAAAATTGGCACTATCGGCCAGCGTGCAGGGTCGGTATCCTATGCACCCCTTTCAATATCGTGCGCCCGCCGGGCGTCCTTTAGACCTGTGGAGGACTAGCGTCCATGAAAATCCTCGTCGCCGTTAAGCGCGTGGTCGATTACAACGTCAAGGTTCGCGTCAAAGCGGACAATTCCGGCGTCGATCTAGCCAACGTCAAGATGTCCATGAACCCCTTCTGCGAAATCGCCGTAGAAGAGGCCGTGCGCCTGAAAGAGAAAGGCGTTGCGACTGAAATCATCGCTGTGTCCGTCGGCCCGACCGCTGCTCAAGAGCAGCTGCGTACCGCCCTGGCACTGGGCGCCGACCGCGCAATTCTGGTCGAGTCTGCCGATGATCTGAGCTCCCTGGCCATCGCCAAGCTGCTCAAGGCTGTTGTCGACAAGGAACAGCCCCAGTTGGTTATCCTTGGCAAGCAGGCCATCGATTCCGACAACAACCAGACCGGCCAGATGCTGGCTGCACTGAGCGGTTACGCCCAGGGCACCTTCGCCTCTGCCGTTGAAGTCTCTGGCGAAAGCGTCAAGGTTACCCGTGAAATCGACGGCGGCCTGCAGACTGTTGACCTGAAGCTTCCGGCCATCGTCACTACCGACCTGCGCCTGAACGAGCCACGTTACGCTTCGCTGCCGAACATCATGAAGGCCAAGAAGAAGCCGATGGAAACCCTCAAGCCCGAAGATCTGGGTGTGAGCGTTACCTCTACCGTCAAGACTCTGAAGGTAGAAGCCCCGGCCGCTCGCAGCGCGGGCATCAAGGTCAAGAGCGTCGACGAGCTGGTCGACAAACTCAAGAACGAAGCGAAGGTGATCTGAGATGACTATTCTGGTTATTGCTGAACACAACAACGCCGAACTCAACGCCGCCACCCTGAACACCCTGGCTGCGGCCAAGGCTATCGGTGGTGACATCGACGTACTGGTTGCCGGCGAAGGCTGCTCCGCGGTTGCTGATCAGGTCGCCAAGGCCGAAGGCGTGACCAAGGTCCTGCTGGCCGACAACGCCGCCTATGGCCACCAGTTGCCCGAGAACATCGCGCTGCTGATCGCCGAAGTGGGCAAGGGTCACAGCCACATCCTGGCTCCGGCCAGCACCAACGGCAAGAACTACGCCCCGCGCGTTGCTGCCCTGCTGGACGTAGATCAGATCTCTGAAATCATCGCCGTAGAAAGCGCTGATACCTTCAAGCGTCCGATCTATGCCGGTAACGCGATTGCCACCGTGCAGTCCAGCGCTTCCGTCAAGGTCATCACCGTACGCTCCACCGGCTTTGATGCCGTTGCCGCTGAAGGTGGTAGCGCCAGCGTTGAGGCCGTTTCCAGCGCCCAGGACGCCGGTGTATCAAGCTTTGTTGGCGAAGAGCTGGCCAAGTCTGACCGTCCCGAACTGGCTGGTGCCAAGATCGTCGTTTCCGGCGGCCGCGGCATGCAGAACGGCGACAACTTCAAGCACCTGTACTCGCTGGCCGACAAGCTCGGCGCCGCGGTTGGCGCCTCACGCGCTGCCGTTGACGCTGGCTTCGTACCCAACGACATGCAGGTTGGCCAAACCGGCAAGATCGTCGCTCCGCAGCTGTACATCGCGGTCGGCATCTCCGGCGCCATCCAGCATTTGGCTGGCATGAAAGACTCCAAAGTGATCGTAGCGATCAACAAGGACGAAGAAGCCCCGATCTTCTCGGTAGCCGATTACGGTCTGGTAGCAGACCTGTTTGAAGCTGTACCTGAGCTGGAAGGCAAGCTCTAACGGCAGCTTCAAGCCGTAAGCTTCAGGCTTCAAGAAAACCCCGGTTCGCGAGAGCCGGGGTTTTTTAATGGGCGCTCAAACCCCAGCCACCACCCGCGGCGTCCGCAACTGATACTCGTCACAATTACTGCCCGGCCCCTGGCGGTCTATTACCAGGAAGTCCGAGGTGGCTTGCAGGCTGAGTAGCGGGTGGTGCCAGGTGCCGGGGGCGTAGTTGACGCCCTGGTTGGGGGTGGCCAGGAAGGCGCGTAGAGTGGTTTCATCCGGGGTGGCGCCGCCACGAGCTACCACTACCAGATAGGGCCTGCCGGATAACGGATAGAAGGCCTGGCTACCCAGCGGGTGACGCTCGAGCATGTTGATCTGCATGGGCAGCGTTCTGGGCTGGCCGCGGAACAGGCTGAGAATAGCGCGGCCGTTTTCACCGGGCTGGATATTGGCCAGGTCGTGGTAGCGCTCGGTATTGCCCTCGTTGATTATCAGCGGCTGTTGGCCGCTGGCTTCTATCACCTCACCGAAGGGCGCGAAGGCCGCTGCGGTCAGCGGCTCGGGTAGCAATAGTTCAGCCATGTGCAGGCCGCCCCCACAGGCGCAGGCGCGATACGCCGCCATCCGGATAGATATTCAAGCGCACATGGGTAATGGGGCCAAGCGCTACCAGTTCCTGACTGAAGCTGTGTACGGCATCCATGCTCAGTGGCTGCGGCGCCAACAGCTCGGGCCAGAACAGGCTTTCGTTGACCAGCGCATGCTCCTTGCCGGGTTCTACGTTGGCCGCCTGCAGCGAGAAGCGATCCGGGTAGTTGCCCTTGAAGTGGGCGGTGTCCAGCTCGACCCGGCTGATTTTACCTGCGGCGCCCAGTGCCAGAATGCACCAGTCATTGCCCGGCTCGCGGCGGCGGCGGGTTTCCCAGCCATCGCCCATGTTCACGCCCCGACCAGGCAGGATCAGATTACCCACAGCGCCGAAGTGCGCGTCGTTCCAGGCCACTGGTCGACCGCCGTTTTCCAGCGCCAGCAGGTCTACCTCGGCACCCTCATCCAGCCTGCCCGCCAGACCCGCTGGCCGACCGTAAACCCGCAGCCGGGCGATACCGCCGTCGGGGTAGATACGAATGCGCAGGTGACTCCAGTCGCCCTGATCTGCGCAGCGCAGCAGGTGATGACTGTTCGGCTGCAGGGGTGTGGCGGGCAGGATCTCGGTCCAGCTCAGGCCATCGAGCACCTCCGGCTCATCACTGTCACAACGTACCGCTTCAATGGATACCGCTGGCGGGCAGTTGCCATGGAAATGCGAGGTATCGACATCAAAGCCCGCAATCTGCCCGACGCAGCCGAGCCGAACCACGCACCAGTCATGCCCGGCGGCGCGGCGGCGGCGGGTTTCCCAGCCGTCCATCCACTTGCCGTGGTCATCAAACTTGCCGACCACAAAGCGTGCGGGCTCGACCTGCAGCATGCGCTCCACCGGGCCGAAGAAGGCGTCCGACGCATGCAGCGCGCGGGCACCGAGTCGCGGGTCGGCAAGATTGGTGGCGTTTTGCGCCCAGTCGGGCAGTAGCGCAGGCTCGGCCACGCGGATCTGTTCGTTCATTGCTGGGTGTCCTGTAACGGATTAAAAGGGTGTTCGGCAATCCAGTGGCGAGCTATGTCCTCGCGGCGGCATATCCACACCCGATCGTGGGCGGCGACATGATCCATGAAACGCTGCAATGCACGCAGACGCCCAGGGCGGCCGAGCAAGCGACAGTGCATGCCGATACTGAGCATGGACGGGCAGTCTGCGCCCTCGGCATAGAGCACATCGAAACTGTCGCGCAGATAGATAAAGAAGTCCTCGGCCTGGCTGAAGCCGTTCGAGGTAGCAAAGCGCATGTCGTTGGTGTCCAGACTGTAGGGCACTACAAGGTGCGGCAGCTCGCGACCATCGCTGCAGGTCACCCGCGCCCAGAACGGCAGGTCATCGCCGTAGTGGTCGGAGTCATATAGAAAGCCACCCTCCTCGGCTACCAGGCGCCGGGTCTGGGGTGAATCGCGCCCGGTATACCAGCCGCGTGGGCGCGTGCCGGTCAGTTGCTCGAGCACCTGTATCGCCTGCTGCAAGTGCTCGCGCTCGACGCGCTCAGGTATCTCCTGATAATTCAGCCAGCGCCAGCCATGGGCGGCGACCTCATGCGGCATCTCGCGCAGGGCGGCAGCCAGTTCGGGGTTACGCAGCAACGCCATGCCCACGGCATAGACCGTAAGCGGCCAGCCGCGCTGCTCAAATTCACGCAGAATGCGCCAGACGCCGACTCGCGAGCCATATTCGTAGACCGACTCCATGGACAGGTGACGGTCGGGGTAGGCAGCCGGATTACTCAGCTCGGAAAGGAACTGCTCACTGAAAGCATCGCCATGCAGCACGCTGCTTTCACCCCCCTCCTCGTAGTTGAGTACAAACTGCACGGCGATACGCGCCTGCCCCGGCCAGTTGGCGTGGGGCCGATGTCGCCCATAGCCGACCATATCGCGCGGATAGCTGCTCATGCCTGCGGCTCCGGACTGAAGGGTTGCGCCCAGCCCGAGTAGGTTTTGCCGATAGGCGCGGCAAAGTCACCGCGCTTGCTGGTATTCAGGCCATTGCGTACCAGGGTTTCGGCCATGCCCACGGCGACGCCGACACCATCGATAACCGGCACACCCAGTTCAGCGCTGAGGCGCTGAGCCAGATCGGCCATGCCGGCGCAGCCAAGCACCAGGGCTTCGGCGCGATCCTCAACCAGGGCCAGACGACATTCGGCGAGGATGCGCTGGTAAGCGTCGGACTCCGGGTCTTCCAGCGCCAGCACGGCAATTTCGACAGCGCGCACGCGCTGGCACTGCTGCGCTACGCCATATTTCAACGCCAGGTGCTCGGCAATCACTACGGTGCGCTGCAAGGTGGTGATCACGCTGAAGCGCGAGGTCAGGAAGGTCGCTGCGCGCATGGCCGCCTCGGCGATACCCAGCACCGGCCCGCGGGCCACCTCCCGGGCCGCGTCCAGCCCCGGATCACCGAAGCAGGCAATAATATGTGCATCGCAGCCTTCCGCCTCCCCCGCCAGCACCTGCTCAATCACCCCGACGGCAGCAATGGCTTCATCCAGATGCCCCTCGATGGAGGGCGCACCCGCGGCCGGGCTGACAGCCCGCAGGAAGGTATTTTCAGCGGCTACCTGGGTAGCCGCGGAGGCGATAAGGCGCGTCATGCTCAGGGTGGTATTGGGGTTGATCAAATTGAGCTTCATGGCATACCTATCAGTCAGATTTCTATATATGTTGTATACAATTATTGTCTATTTGTCTGTAACAAAACACAGCTTATACCCGCATCCTCTTTGTACTTAATCGTCGTATTGCGCGCGATGCCGGGGCAAAAACGCTGTCTACGAACTGTTTTGGTGCACTAAATGGGGCTTATTGCGCTCCATCAGTCCCAGGTCAAACCCATCAAACTTCATGCCACAAGACACTAAACCCCCAAAATGGTTGGATTTATTGAATACAATTGAAAATACAAAACAGGCATCTCCGTTTGTGGCACGACTTCTGCTACTGCTACCAAGTCACGCAAAAGGAGCACGCGAATGTATTTCATCAAAAACTTTTCCAGCGGCCTGCGCCGCCCCAGAACGCTGGCCGCCATGGCTACCATCACGCTGGCCAGCCTCTTGCCCCTGCAGGCACAAGCCCAGGGCACCATCCGCATCGGCATGACGGCATCGGATATTCCGCTGACCTCTGGCGCGCCCAACTCCGGTTTCGAGGGTGTGCGCTTCACCGGCATGACCCTGTACGACGCCCTGGTCAGTTGGGATCTGTCGCAGGCCGACCAGTCCGCACCGCTGATGCCGCAACTGGCCACAGAATGGTCAGTGGACGAGGAAGAGCCAACCAAATGGACCTTTACCCTGCGCCAGGGTGTGCTCTTCCATGATGGTTCCGAGTTCAACGCCGACGCGGTGATCTTCAACTTCGACAAGGTGTTCGACAGCGAGTCGCCGCAGTACGATGCCAAGCAGGCAGCCCAGGTGGTCGCGCGTCTGCCGGCCTACGAGAGCATTCGCAAACTCGACGACTACAGCGTGGAAATCACCACCAAGTCGCCGAATGCCATGCTGATCAACCAACTGCCGTTCATGTTCATGTCCAGCCCCGCGCACTGGGAAGCACTGGACCGCGACTGGAACGCCTTTGAGCAGAACCCCTCCGGTACCGGCCCGTTCAAGCTCGCCAGCCTGGTGCCACGGGAGCGCGCCGAACTGGTTCCGCACGCCGAATACTGGGACGAGAACCGTCGCGCCAAGGCTGATCGCATCGTGCTGATCCCGATTCCCGAGGCCAACACCCGCTCGAATGCGCTGTTGTCGCGCCAGGTCGACTGGATCGAGAACCCACCACCAGACACCCTGCCGATGCTCGAAAGCCGCGCTTTCAACATCACCAGCAACGGCTATCCGCACATCTGGCCCTGGCAGTTCAGCTTTGTTGAAGGCTCGCCCTGGCTGGACAAGCGCGTACGGCAGGCGGCCAATCTGGCCATCGATCGCGAATCCATCCGCCAACTGCTCGGTGGTCACATGGTCCCGGCCCGCGGCCTGCTGTTGCCCGAAGATCCGGCCTTTGGTGATCCGGCGTTCAAGCTGAGCCACGACCCGGAAGCCGCCAAGGCACTGCTGGCTGAAGCGGGTTTCGGTCCGGACAAGCCGGTTAATGCCAAGGTGCTGATTTCTGCATCCGGTTCTGGTCAGATGCAACCGCTGCAGATGAACGAGCTGATCCAGCAGCAACTGAGCGAAGTGGGCATCAATATCTCCTTTGAAGTACTGGTCTGGGAAACCCTGTTCAACAACTGGCGCCAGGGTGCCAAGGATCCTGCTTCACTGGGCGCCCACGCGACCAACATCACCTTTGCTACGCACGATCCCTTTGCCGCGATCATCCGCTTTATGGATACCAAGAGCGTGGCACCGGTATCGCTGAACTGGGGCCATTACAGCAACCCGGAGGTCGACAAGCTGATCGTCGAGCTGCAATCGGCCTTTGATCCGCAGACCAACCTGCGGGTGTATCAGCAACTGCATGAAACCCTGGTGGAAGACGCGCCCTACCTGTATGTCGGCCACGACACCGGTCCGCGCGCCATGAGCAGCAAGGTGCAGGGCTTTGTCCAGGCCAAGAGCTGGTTCCAGGACCTGACCCCAATCTACCTGCAGGACTAGTAGTCAGGGGCCAGCAGGCCCCAGGGCGAGACGCCAAGGAGAGAAGCAGACATGTTGATATTCATTTTCAGACGCGTGTTGTACGCCATACCCATTGCTCTGGCGGTGGCTGCGGTCTGCTTCTCGCTGGTCCATCTGGCCCCGGGTGATCCGCTTACGGCGGTGATCCCGGCCGACGCCCCGACCGAAGTAGTGGAAGCCATTACCAAGGCCTACGGCATGGACCGCCCGCTGATCGTGCAATTCGGTTCCTGGATTCAACGTGCAGTACAGGGCGACCTGGGCGTGTCGGTCGCCACCGGGCGTCCGGTGATGGCCGATCTGCAACGGGCACTGGGCAACACACTGATGCTGGCCTTTGCTGCAGCGGTACTGGGATTTGTCGGCGGCATTCTGCTCGGCGCCCTGGCAGCGGTATTCCAGGGCCGCTGGGTGGATAAAGTCGCTACCGGCCTGGCAATCACCGGCGTCTCCATCCCGCACTACTGGCTGGGCCTGCTGCTGGTGATCATCTTCTCCGTTCAGCTCGACTGGCTACCCTCGATGGGCGCCGGACCAGGTGGCTCCTCAGCCTGGGTCTGGAACTGGGACAACCTGCGCTTTCTGGTGCTGCCTGCGGTAACCATGTGCTTTATCCCAATGGGCATTGTCACCCGCACGGTGCGCGCCAGCGTCGCCGAGATCCTCGGTTCCGAGTTTGTTGTCGCCCTGCGCGCCAGGGGCCTGGGCAATCTGAGTATTGTCCGGCACGTGGCCAAGAACGCCGCTCCCACGGTGCTATCGGTCATGGGCCTGCAGTTCGGTTATCTGCTCGGCGGCTCGATTCTGGTGGAAACGGTGTTCTCCTGGCCGGGTACCGGCTACCTGCTCAACACCGCGATCTTCCAGCGCGACATCCCCCTGCTGCAGGGCATCATTCTGGTTCTGGCGATGTTCTTCGTCGGCCTGAACCTGTTGGTCGACGTGCTGCAGACCCTGCTCGACCCACGCATCAGGAGGGGCTGACCATGAACCCGAAAACACTCGACCCCACCGGCGCCAGCCTTGATCTGGCCAAGGTCGCGACCAGCGCCGCCATCTCCCGCGGTTACTGGGCTACCGTCTGGTCACGCCTGCGCAAGGACAAGGTCTCGGTGGCCTGCGCAGTGATACTGGTACTGCTGGTGCTGATTGCTTTGCTGGCTCCCTGGCTGGCGCCCTACGATCCAGCCCAGGGCACCATGCTCAAGCGCCTTTCGGCCATCGGCACTGCCGGGCATCCGCTGGGCACCGACGAACTGGGCCGCGATATTCTCACGCGCCTGATGTACGGCGGTCGCATGAGTCTGCTGATGGGCCTGCTGCCGGTGTTTGTCGCCTTTGTGATCGGCACCGGCCTGGGGCTTACCGCCGGCTTTTTCGGCGGCTGGACCAACACCCTGATCATGCGCACCACCGACGTGTTCTTCGCCTTCCCGGCGGTACTGCTGGCGATTGCCATTTCCGGGGCCCTGGGCGCCGGATTCGTCAACGCCATGCTATCGCTGACCCTGGTGTTCATCCCGCCCATCGCACGGGTAGCAGAGAGCGTTACCACCTCGGTGCGCAATCTGGACTTTGTTGACGCGGCCCGCGCCTCCGGCGCCGGTTCCTTCACCATTATCCGTGTGCATGTACTCGGCAACGTACTGGGTCCGGTATTCATCTATGCCACCAGTCTGGTCTCGGTATGCATGATTCTGGCTGCGGGCTTGAGCTTCCTCGGCCTGGGGGTCAAGCCACCGACCGCCGAATGGGGGCTGATGCTCAATACCCTGCGCCAGTCCATCTATATCCAGCCCTGGGTCTCGGTACTGCCAGGGATGATGATCTTTATCACCTCACTGTGCTTCAACCTGCTCTCCGACGGTTTGCGCGGGGCCATGGACATCAAGAGGTAAGCCGCATGACAGCAATATTGCAGGTTCAGGATTTGCGCAAGCATTTCCCGGTAGGCAAGCGCCTGTTCGGCGGCCCGGCTCAGACCGTGCGCGCAGTCGAGGGTGTCAGCTTCGAGGTGCACAAGGGTCGCACCCTCGGCGTGGTCGGCGAGTCCGGCTGCGGCAAGTCGACCACCGCGCGTCTATTGATGCACCTGATCCAGCCTGATGAAGGCCGTATCCGCATCCATGGCCACGAGTTTGGTGATATTGGCGGACGGCGTCCGGTATCGGAACTACGCCGCCATATGCAGATGGTGTTTCAGGACTCCTATGCCTCGCTCAATCCGCGCCTGACCATTGAGGACAGCGTAGCCTTCGGCCCACAGATCCATGGGGTCAGCGAGAAACAGGCGCGCCAGCAGGCCAGGGAACTGCTCGACCGCGTGGGCCTGGATCCCAACCTGTTTATCCGCCGCTATCCCCACGAACTGTCCGGCGGCCAGCGCCAGCGGGTGAATATCGCCCGCGCGCTGGCGATCAAGCCGGAGATCGTGATTCTCGACGAGGCGGTATCGGCGCTGGACAAGTCGGTGCAGGCGCAGGTGCTGAACCTGCTCGGCGACCTCAAGGCCGAGTTCGATCTGACCTACCTGTTTATCTCCCATGATCTCAATGTGGTGCAGTACATCAGTGACGACGTCATGGTCATGTACCTGGGCCAGGTGGTCGAGAGCGGTCCGGTGGAGCAGCTCTACAGCCAACCGGCGCACCCTTATACCCGCGCCCTACTCGCCGCCGTACCGGCGCAAACCCCGGGACAGCGCAAGGAGCACATTACCCTGGAGGGCGATCCGCCGAATCCGATCGCGCCGCCCAGCGGCTGCCGGTTCCACCCACGCTGCCCGCATGCCGAGGCCGTCTGCAGCAGCAGTGAACCGGCCCTGCTGAAGATCAAGGGTGCCCACGCCACCGCCTGCCACATGTGGCAGCCGGGCTCCGGCCACAGCCAGCAGATCAGCCTGAAGGAGATAAGCGCATGACAGCCATGGTGGAAGTACGCGACCTGCGCGTAACCTTCAAGGGCGAGGAAGGCCCCATTTATGCCGTGTCCGGTGTCGACTTCGACCTGGCGCCCGGCGAAACCCTGGCACTGCTGGGTGAGTCCGGCTGCGGCAAGAGTGTCACGCTGAAATCCCTGATGCGCCTGCACCCAGCGCACAAGACGCGCATTGAAGGAAAGATCAACGTCGGCGGTGAAGACGTGCTGGCGATGAACAACCGCCAACTCATGGCCCTGCGTGGCAAGACCGTGGCCATGGTCTTTCAGGAACCTATGCTGGCCTTCGATCCGGTATTTACCGTCGGCGCACAGATTATCGAAGCCGTTTGCCGCCACGAAAAATGCTCCCACGCCGAAGGACGCAAGCGCGCACTGGAGATGCTCGAGCGGGTTCAGATCCCCTCCGCCGCCAAGCGCCTGGACGCCTATCCGCATGAAATGAGTGGCGGTATGCGTCAGCGGGCGATGATTGCCCTGGCCCTGTCCTGCCACCCCAAGGTGCTGCTGGCCGACGAGCCCACCACCGCACTCGACGCCACCGTGCAGATTCAGGTGCTGCAACTGCTCAAGGAGCTGCAGCGCGAGCTGGGCATGAGCATGATCTTTGTCACCCACGATGTCGGCGTCGCCATCGAGATCGCCGACCGCACAGCGGTGATGTATGCCGGCAAGGTGATTGAGCAGGGCCCGGTGGAACAGATCATGGGCCAACCCTGGCACCCTTATACCCAGGGCCTGCTCGCCGCCACAGTACATCCGGGCATGGACCGCAACGAACGGCTGGAAGCCATTCCCGGCTCGCCACCGCAGTTGACCCGGCCTATTCAGGAATGCGCCTTTGCACCCCGCTGTGCACACGCAACACCCGAGTGCCTGCAGGCGCTGCCGCCGCCAACCATAACCGATAGCCGCCTGCTGCGCTGCCTGCGCGAGCCAGCCATGAGCTGATACGCAGCGCAGCCCTTCACGGCCATCATAAAGACATGGATAATCAGTTTTCACCCAGCCAGACCGGACTATCGTGAGCGCAGAACAGGATCAAACCACAAGCAACAACAGTCGCCCCGCGCTGGATAACCAGCGCATCTACGACCTGATGTTCAGCGCCATTGCCAATCGCAAGCTACCCCCCGGCATCAAGATCTCCGAGGAGCGGCTGTGCCGGGTATTCGGCGTCAGCCGCACGCGCCTGCGCGAAGTGTTTTTCCGCCTGGCCCAGGACCGCATCATTACCCTCAAGCCCAACCGCGGCGCCTACGTCACCCGCCCCAGCGTCAAGGACAGCAATGAAGTCTTCGCCGCCCGCCGTGCCATCGAGGTCGCCGTGGTCGCCGCCCTGTGCCGTTCACCGGGCA
>JBKBSI010000070.1:0-15535 GCA_046291745.1 Pseudomonas sp.
AGAACCTTCCGCGATCTGCTCTGGTGTCAGAACAAAGGTTTGCGTTTCAGTACCGTCAGTGACAGTCAGCGTATCGCCAGCCTGGGCATCGCCAGGGATGGTGATTTCAACATCGATATCGCCATCAAGCTCATCGGCGTTGATAAAGCCATCGTTGTTGGTGTCTTCAGTGATGACGACCACTGGTGCGCCGGGAGCGGTAGTATCCAGCAAGGCCGAATCTGTGCCCTCGGGGCCTGTATTGCCTGCAGGATCGGTGACGGTCGCAGTGATGGTAATGGTTTCGCCTTCAGCCGGTGGGGTGAAGGTGGTGGTAATGGAGCCATCAGCAATCTGCTCTGGGGTCAGAACAAAGGTCTGAGTCTCAGTGCCATCAGTGACTGTCAGCGTGTCGCCTGCCTCAGCATCGCCCGGCAGGGTGATCAGAACATCGATATCGCCATCAAGCTCATCCGCATTGATAAAGCCGTCATTGTTTGAGTCTTCGCTAATGACTACGGAGGGCGCGCCTGGGGCGGTGGTATCGAGTAAGGCTGAACTTGAGCCATCCGCACCAGTGTTGCCTGCCGGGTCGGTAATATTGGCGGTAACCGTGATGGTCTCGCCTTCAGCTGGCGGCGGGAAGCTGGTGCTGACGGAGCCATCAGCGATCTGTTCGGGAGTCAGTACAACTGTCTGGGTTGTGGTGCCATCGGAAATAACCAGCGTATCACCGGCCTCTGCATCAGCGGGCAGGGTGATGAGAACGTCAATATCACCGTCCAGTTCGTCAGCGTTGATAACGCCGTCACCATTGCTGTCTTCAACGATGGTGACGCCGGGTGCGGAGGGCGGTGACAAGTCGAGAGTAGCGCTGGTGGTAGTCTCAGGGCTGGAGTTGCCTGAGCTATCGCTGATGCTCCCAGTTACGGTGATGGTTTCGCCATCGGCTGGCGGGGGGAAGCTGACATTGACCGAACCGTTTTCAATATCTTCAGGGGTAAGAATTATGGTCTGGCTACTGCTGCCATCGCTTACCGTGAGAGTGTCTCCTGGGTTGGCGTCGTCTGGCAGGGTGACGAGCACATCAATATCACCGTCGAGCTCGTCAGCATTAATGATTCCGTCACCGTTGATATCTTCAACAATGGTAAGGCCAGGAGCCAGTTTCTCCGGCAGGCTGGGGGCTTCTGCCTGGGGCAGCGTTGCGCCGCTTTCTATGAAAACGTTGTTTGCGCTGAAAAGCACACCCTGAGTCGGGAAGCCGACCTCTGGGGTTAGCCTCTGGGCTGTTTCCGTCAGCATCAGTGCATCACGCCCACCGCCGCCGCTGCCGGCTTCTGTACTGCCTTCACCTGCGGCAGTCGGTTCGAAGGCCAGCGTTGGGTCCAAGCCCGCTGCTATAGCTTGTTGCAGCTCTTCCACGCTGGGAGCAGGTTCTCCGCTAGAAATGCGTAGTGAACCACTGTTATTGGCCACCCACTCGGAGTGGCGTCCAAGATCGAGCTCTGTTCCGTCATTCAGCGCAAGGGTAACCATGCCCCCGCTGCCAGTGCTGACGGTCTCACCAAGAAAAACTCGGTCACCTTCAACTAAGAGTCGCTGGCCCCCATCAGGGGATACTGCGAAGACTTGACCGATAATGCTTTTTACAATGGCGATTACAGTGCTCATATATGGTGGCTCCATCCGTAAATGCTAAATTCTAGTGGAAGTAAAATCCCGCAAAATCCCTTGTGCCAGGTCGGCGATGCAGGCCTGTCATTTTTCTGTCGATATTTTTGTTGGGTCTCGGTGTTGACCGATTATTGACCTTCGTGCCCAAATGATAAACAATAAATGCACTGATGTCACATTGCTATGTTGTGAAAGTTGCAACTAGTTGATTTTTATGAGAGGGGCTTGTCCGCATAGGCTTTCGAGCATCGCCAGAATGATAAGGCGAGTTTGCGAGGGAGCTTTTCAAGCTTTTGTTTACGCACCGAAAACTGCTCATGGTTGGGCTTTGATACTTTATTAAGGAGAAATAAATGCGATCGCGTTTTTTCATGCTGTTGCCCCTCACACTTTCCATCAGCCTCGCAGCTCAAGCCAATAGTTTGCCTGAAGCAATCCAGCAAGCGCTGGAGATGCACCCAGAGGTTCAAGCGGAAATCCACGGCCGTATGGCGGCAGACCGGCAACTGCGCGCAGCCAAGGGCCGCTACCTGCCTACAGTCAGTCTATCTGCTGGTTATGGTCGTGAGGGTACTGATAGCCCGACCACCCGTGCAGGAAGCGATGATCATTGGCGTACCCTCACTCGCGGCGAATCCAGCCTGCAAGTGCGTCAGCGAGTTTTTGATGGTTTTGCCACGCAGCGGGAAGTAGGACGTCTCGAAGCGACTGTGAACTCCAGAGCCTTTGGTGTGCTCAGCTTGTCGGAGCGCACAGCTCTGACCGTCACCGAAGTTTACCTGGATGTACTCAAGCGAGAAGAGCGGGTGGCACTGGCAGAAGACAATTTGCGCAACCACGAGCGCATCTACGATCAGATCAGCATGCGTCAGTCCCGCGGCGTAGGCCGCATGGCCGATCTAGACCAGGCTGAAGCCCGCCTGGCTTTGTCGCGCAACAACCTGATTACCGAGCGGACCAATCTGGATGACGCCAGGGTCAATTATTACAGTGTGGTAGGCGCTGCGCCTGTGAGCCTTACACTGCCTGAAGGTCAGGCCATGCTGCTGCCGGAGAATCTTGAGGCAGCCAAGCAGGCGCTGCTGCAGCAGAGCCCTGTGCTCGGGTCTGCCCATGCGGACATTACGGCAACCGAGATGCAGTATGACGCTGCCAAGTCAGCTTTGTATTCTCCGACCTTTGATCTGGAGTTGGCACGCGCGGCCAACAACAATATCGATGGTCAGCGGGGTCACGTAAACGAGTGGCAGATCATGCTGCGCATGAACTACAACCTCTATTCCGGTGGCGCCGACAAGGCCAACCTTGAAGCACGGGCCTTTGAAGTCAATCAGGCGATGGATATTCGCAACAATGCCCTTCGCGTCCTGAATGAAGAGCTTGAGCTGTCCTGGAACGCATTGAATAATGCCCGCGAGCAGTTGCCTAACGCTCAACGTTATGTTGATTACAGTACGCGCGTGCGCGAAGGCTACCAGCAGCAGTTCTCCATTGGTGAGCGCACTTTGCTGGATATGCTCGATAGCGAGAACGAGCTTCTGGCTGCCCGTCAGCGTTTTCAAGATGTGCTCTACACCGAGCTCTTTACCCAGTACCGCATCAAGGCCGTCATGGGCGAACTGCTGAAAAGCCAAGGCGTAGTTGCGCCGATGGCTGCAGTAGTATCCAATGATGTCAGGCCACAGGTAGAGCTACCCGGCCTCAACTGATAATTATAGTTAACTGGGTGGGGGTGAGTTTGTGGCAGTAGAGCCGGTCGGTAAGGGATCACCCCCTGATCCGCGCGAGCAGCATGATGACCCGCTGCTCGACTGTTTGTTACTTCTCTGTGCCCATCACCAAAAACCGGTAAGTCGAGCCACGCTCACTGCCGGTTTGCCTTTGCTTGCGAGTAAGTTGACTACCGATCTTTTGCCTCGTGCAGCGGCCCGAGCCGGGTTGAATGGTCGATTGCTCAAGCGCGAACTTGACCAGATTCCAGAAATGGCTTTGCCTGTCATGCTGCTGATAAAGGGCGGGCGTAGCACTATTCTTTTGGGCTGGAACGACGACGGTACCGCCCGGTTGTTGTTGAGCGAAAGCAACGGCGGTGAGGTCCGTATTACTGCTGAGAAGCTGGCACAGGCTTACACCGGAAAGGCATTCTTTGCTCAGCCGCGCCATCGCTTTAGTCTTGATCGCGGCCAACTGGTACCGCGCGCCAAGTCCTGGTTCCGCGATACGCTGCAGCTATCCCGCTGGCTGTACGTAGATGCCGTGATCGCGAGCTTCCTGATCAATTTGATTGGTCTGGCCATGCCCCTGTTCATTATGAACGTCTACGACAGGGTAGTGCCGAACCAGATAGAAGCGACGCTCTGGGTGTTGGCTATCGGCATCACCGGTGCCTTTGTATTTGATCTGCTACTCAAGACCATGCGCGGTTTGTGTCTTGACCTGGCAGGTAAAAAAACCGACCTGATCATATCTGCCAGTTTGTTTGAACGCATCGCCGGTATGGCCATGCGTAACAGGCCAGCACGGGTCGGCGCTTTTGCTCAGAACATTCATGAGTTCCAGTCGCTGCGAGATTTCCTTTCCTCGCTGACTCTGACCACGCTCATCGACTTGCCCTTCACGCTGCTGATCCTTCTGGTAATCGCCTGGTTGGGTGGTCACCTGGTTTGGGTCCCGTTGGTTGCCTTCCCGCTGGTGATGCTGGTCGGCTGGCTGTTGCAAAAGCCGCTATCCGAAACCATGAATCTGACCATGGCCCTGGCTGCCGAGCGCCAGTCGAGCCTTATCGAGTCGTTGTCCGGTCTGGATGCGATGAAAGTGAATAACGCCGAAAGTGAGCGGCAATATCAGTGGGAACAGACCATTGGTACCTTGAGTCGTCTCGAATTGCGGGTGCGCACCATTTCCAGCCTGGCGATGAACTTTACCGGCTTCATTCAGCAAATGGCTGGCGTGGCGGTAATTGTTTTCGGGGTCTACATGATCATGGACGGCAACCTGAGCATGGGTGGGCTGATTGCCTGTTACATGCTGACTAGTCGCGCTCTTGCACCTCTGGCGCAGGTTTCCGGACTGTTGACTCGCTATCAGCAGGCACGCCTGACCATGACAATGATTGATCAGATGATGGATCTACCCCAGGAGCGACATGCTGAAGAGCGTCCGCTGAGCCGTCAGCATCTGCAGGGGGCCATCGAATTCAGGGGGGTGGATTTCAAGTACCCCGAGCAGGAAACAACCGTGCTGCACGGCATTAATCTGCACATCGCGCCGGGCGAGAAAATCGGCATCATCGGGCGCAGTGGTTCGGGTAAGAGTTCTTTAGCCAAGCTGCTGGTGGGGCTTCAGCAGGCAGAAGTCGGCAGCATTCTGGTTGATGGTATGGATATTCGTCAGTTGGATATCAGTGATGTGCGCCACAATATCGGTTACGTGGCTCAGGATATTCAGCTGTTTACCGGCTCGTTACGTGACAACCTGGTCAGCGGTGCCCGTTACGTGGATGACTCGCGTGTTCTACAGGTTTCCGAGCTGGCGGGCGTACATGAGTTTGCCCGGCTGCATCCCAAGGGCTACCAAATGCAAGTGGGTGAGCGAGGCCTGCAACTTTCCGGCGGGCAACGGCAGAATGTGGCTATTGCCAGGGCATTGCTGCTTGATCCGCCGATTCTGTTGCTTGACGAGCCAACCAGCTCCATGGACAACACGGGGGAGGAGCGGCTCAAGCAACGCCTTGCCGGTATCATCGAGAACAAGACCTTGTTGCTGGTCACGCACCGTACTTCCATGTTGTCGCTGGTTGATCGCTTGCTGATCGTTGATCAGGGCAAGATTATCGCCGATGGCCCCAAGGCAGATGTCATGGAAGCCTTGAAGAAGGGGCAGATCCGTGTCCATTAAGAAAAGTCTTATGGCCTATCTGTTAGGCGGCGACCGCCTGGACCAGCCGCCAGTGCCGGATGTGAGCAATGCATTGGTCGAGGATGCGCCCAGAGTGGTGCGAGTCACCATCTGGGTTGTACTGCTGTTCTTCATATTCCTGCTTAGCTGGGCTCACTTTGCCGAAGTGGACGAAGTCACCCGTGGCGCGGGTAAGGCCATCCCTTCCTCCAAGCTGCAGAAAGTCCAGAATCTCGAGGGGGGTATTGTCAGCGAGCTTTTTGTTCGCGAAGGGCAGGTCGTCAACGCCGGTGACCCATTGTTGCGCCTGGACGACACGCGTTTTGCCTCTAACGTC
This sequence comes from Pseudomonas sp., assembly GCA_046291745.1. Lineage (GTDB taxonomy): Bacteria > Pseudomonadota > Gammaproteobacteria > Pseudomonadales > Pseudomonadaceae > Halopseudomonas. Next base: position 5,891 of record JBKBSI010000070.1, read on the forward strand.
GGTGAGAGTGAGGCGGACCGCTTGTCCCTGATGTTGCGCGCCGAGCGCCTGCAGGCGGAGGCCCAGGATCGCGAACCGGAATTCGGCGAGATTCATGCTGACCCGCTCGCATGGCAGGTAGTGAACGAACTGGCGCTGTTTGAAAGCCGTCGCAGCCAATTTCAGGACGAGTTGGCTGGACTGCAGGAGCAACTGGTACAACGGCGCCAGGAGCTGCAGGAGTTTGTTTCCAAGCGTCAGCAGTACCAGAACAGCCTGCGTCTGCTGCGCCAGGAGATTGCCATGTCCGAGCCACTGGTGGCTGCGGGGGCGATCGCTGAAGTAGAGGTCTTGAGACTGAAGCGTGCCGAGGTGGAAAGTCAGGGCCAGTTGCAGACCGTGACTCTGGCGATTCCCAGGGCGCAGGCCGCAATCAATGAAGTGGAAAGCCGTATTGCTGAAACGCGCGGACGCTTTCGTAGTGATGCACTGTCCGAACTGAATCAGGTGCGAACCGACTTGAGCAAGGTTGAGGCCTCTGGCCGGGCGCTGGAAGACCGAGTCAGTCGCACCTTGGTCACCTCGCCAGTGCGCGGCGTTGTCATGCAGCTTCTGGTGAATACTATCGGCGGGGTCATTCAGCCCGGCAGCGATATGGTCGAGATCGTCCCGTTGGACGACACTCTTCTGGTTGAAGCCCGTGTGCGGCCTCAGGATATTGCGTTTCTGCATCCGGGTCAGGATGCCATCGTCAAGTTCACTGCCTATGATTACACCATCTATGGCGGGCTCAAGGCTGAGCTTGAGCGCATCAGTGCCGACACTATTACTGATGAAGAGGGCAACAGTTTCTATCTGATTACCCTGCGTACCCAGAAGAGTCATCTGGGCACTGTAGAGAGCCCCTTGTTGATCATTCCGGGTATGGTTGCATCGGTAGATATCATTACCGGCAAGAAAAGCATTCTCAGCTACCTGCTCAAGCCGGTGCTGCGCGCTCGCTCCGAGGCCTTGCGCGAGCGTTAAGTTACTCGGTCCAGGGGCCGGGTTCCTTGAGCGCGTGCCCCTGCATGATGTAAATACCCATGGTTTCCAGCGCCTTGATTTCGGCAGGCGTCTGAACCTGTTCGGCAACCAGTTGGACGTCGATGCGCTGGGCTGTTTTCATCAGAGTTTCCAGGTACAAGTGCTTCTGTTCTTCCGTATCAATGTTGCGGATGAAGCTGCTGTCGATTTTCAGGTAGTCCAGACCAATCAATGCCAGTTCCCCAATCAGGCTCAGTCTGCGGCCGAAATGCTGCAAGGCCAAGCGGCTGCCGCAGAGCTTGAGGTCGTTGGCCAGCAATGCCAATTGCTTGGTGTCCTGCAAGTATCGCGCGTCCACTTCCAGCGTTAGTAGTGCGGCCAGAGGACGCTGCTGTGCCAGCCGACGTAACAGCCGTTGACGGCCTTCGCCCAGATTCAGACTCTGCGAGGTGATGCTCAGCGCCAGTGGCGTTGGGTGCTTGGCCAGGTGCGCCATAGCGAGCTCCAGCATGCATTCATCGAAGGCCTGGGCCATATCCAGACGCTCAATCCAGGGCAGGAACTGCCCGGCATTGATCAGTCCCCCTTGGCCGTCAGGCATACGCACCAATAGTTTGTTGTTGAATACCTGTGCTGGTGTACGGGTATCCAACGCCGGTTGGAAATGCAGTACAAAGTTGCGGCCTTTCAAACAGGCTTCCAGCATCATTCTCCAGTCGTGCGCGCTATTGAGCTGGTTACCCAGACCCTCCAGGCAGTAGCCCGGCTCAATCTGCTGGCCCTGCATGCTGGACTGCGCCAGGGCCTGGTCTACGCGGGCAAACACTAGGCCTGCCTGGTCGCCAACCCGGTAGTGGGCAATGCCCATATCAAGGGGCTCCTCGCTCGTTTCCTGGGGCCTTGCACTCATGGCCAAAGAGCTTACCTGCGCTGCCAGCTCCTCCACGTCCTGCAGTTCGGCCATGGGCGCCAGAAGCAAAAATTCGCCGCCGCGGGAGCGGGCTGCCAGCCAGGAAGGATGCTCTTTCTGCACCCGCTTCAACGGCTCGGCCAGGGTCCGCAGTAATGCGTCGGCAACGGCGGCCCCTTGCGCCTGGTTGATGTCCTGAAGGTTGGGCACGCGTATTGCCAGCACATAGCCTGCCGGATCCTCGTCGCTGGTTAGCGCTGAGGACAGTCCATGTTCCAGGGCCAGTCGGTTCGGCAGGTCGGTCAGGGCATCATGGTAGGCCTGGCGGCGGAAATGCTCGGTTTTGGCTGCTTCTTCTTCAAACAGTGAACGCAGCTTCGCAACCATCTGGTTCATGGCCAGTACCACATGGCGCAGTTCCATGGTCTTCGGCACTCTGGGCAGGGTTCGGTATTCGCGGCGGGTTATTGCCTCCGCCTGACCGGCCATGTCCATCAGTGGTTGCAGTTGTCTTTTCAGCAGCATGCCGCCCAGAACCGCACTGACCAGACCGCAGATCAGCAGCCACATCAGCATGCCGGTTGCACTGCTCCAGAGTTTGTCGAGCGCGAACTGTGGGTGGCTGATCACCTCAACCCGAGCAAACTGCTGCCAACCACTCATGACTATCGCATCGCCACCTTGAGCTTGCAGGTTGACCAGGCTGGCAAACCACGCAGGTGCTTCACTCTCCTCAAGGCTCCGTATGCGCTCAACCAGCACTTCATCGTTCTGTACCGATACCAGGCGTATGCTGGCAAAGTAGCCGCTGTCGAAGATCGAGCTGACCATGAGTTGTTGCATGGCCGGGTCGTCCACGTAGGGTTTGAGAGAAAGCCCCAGTGCTGTTGCCGCGTCCTGTGCATGGGAGCGCAATTGCGACTGCAGCTGTTCCCTGGAATTTTCCACGCTGACAACAAAGCTACCACTGAAGGCAACCAGTAAAAAAAGACAAATGGCCAGTAGTAGCTGCTTTACCAGCGACATGGTGACATCCTCATGGTAAGGGTGATCCGGGCTCTTCAAAGCCTTCGTTGTGCATTTTCTTCAACAGGTCCTGCCAGCGTGACAATTGCCTGGCTGATCCGGTCTGCGCGTTATTCTGAGCGCCAGCGAGCCAGAGCCCGGTGGTATTGAAGCTATAGACAGGTACCAGGTCCGACCGTTGTGAAGCGGGGAGTATTTCGTCGGTCAGATTGTCGAGAATCAACGGTTCACTGTCCGGGGTGGGATACCAGGCAAGCACCATATGGGCCTGATTCAGCTCCAGTGCTTTGACGTAGGTCAGGCGCAGCTGTTCGGGCGCTACCCCGAGTTTTTTCAGGCTGACATATTTGGCGATGGCATAGTCTTCACAGTCTGCTGCGCCCTTGCCGAGGGCCTCGATGGGCGTTGCCCAATAGTCGACCTCTTGCCAGATCTCGAGATCATCGGCGAAGCGCAGCTGATTGTTGAAAAACAGATTGACCTGCAGCAGTTGGCCCTGCAGTTCTTGCCGCTGCTGATCAAGGAGCAACTGCTGCCAGTCGCGAATGCGCTGCGTTGCCGCCTGGTCCAGGGCGTAGAGGTGCTGTGCTCGGCTGATCAGTCGATCAAAGTCCCAACTGGAAACCGACAGGGATAAACAAAGGGCAAGACTGGCCAGACACCAGCGAGCTTTGCGCCCTCCAGACCCAGTCAGGTGTCGACCAAGGTAGCTCAGGAGGGCGAGCAAAGCGCTTACCAGATGCCTGGAGGGATAGGCGCAGAGCGTCTCATGAAAGGAGCGCGTCGCCATGTCTTAAGGCGCATGCCTTTGGGACTCAGTGCCGGGAGGAGAGCAGAGCGGGCTTGGGCTTGTCTTCAGGGGCGTGAAACAGAAGGAAGAGTTGCGTCAGAATGTCTGGGATGTGCTGCATCATATCGTCAACCATGTCCTCATCCTCTGAGATCTCGGCGAACTCAGGCTGGTCCTCAAAGAGTCCCGAGCCAACCATGATCGGTAGCAACAGCTCGCTTACCGTCTCTTCATCCTGATCAAACCAGGCTTCTTCGCGCAGGAAGACACCTTCCAGAAAGCCCACACACCAACTACGCAGGTCGGACAGATCGGGCTCATCACCCAAGCTCAGATCACAGGGCGGCTCGAATTCTTCATCGCTGGCCAGGTCGCGGGCAATATGGCTCTTCAGGTGGCGCAGGGCCTCTTCAATATCGGCTTTCTGTGCTGGGTCCTGATAGTTGGGCTCCTCGGCAAAGAGTTCGGCTATCCATTCCTGTTCGGGGACTTCAACCGGACTGATGCACAGTGCGGTGAGGTAACCATGACCGGCAAGATAATCCAGCGCCTCATCGTGCAGATCATCGGCATCGAGGAACTGCTGCAAGCGCTCGAGTTGGGCGGCAAAGGACATGGGACACCTCATAAGGGAAATTGTTAATCATTGTACGCTGGCAACGGTTTTTTTGCCAAAAGCCAGTCAGATAATATGGACGCCGACACGGAAGGACGAGCCCAGGGCTGGTATAATCTCGAGCCTATCAGCCACTGGCTGCAGTCAAACAGGGAGACCCATGCGCGCGCAAGCTCTGGACAGACTCAAGGAAGTCTTCGGTTATGCCGAATTCCGCGGCCAGCAGGCGGATATCATTGATCAGGTAGCCTGCGGCGGTGATGCCCTGGTGCTGATGCCTACCGGCGGCGGTAAATCCCTCTGTTACCAGATACCTGGTCTGCTGCGTGACGGTCTGACGGTGGTGGTATCGCCGCTGATCGCACTTATGGATGACCAGGTTGCGACCCTGAACGAGCTTGGCCTCAAGGCAGCGGCCCTGAACTCTACGCTGAGCGAGCCAGCCCAGCGCATGATTGCTGATCAACTGCGCGCTGGCGAACTGGACTTTCTTTACCTTGCCCCGGAGCGGTTGCTCAAACCCCGCACCTTGCATTTTCTGCAGAGTCTGAAGATCAGCCTGTTCGCCATAGATGAAGCCCATTGTGTGTCCCAGTGGGGGCATGACTTCCGTCCGGAGTATCTGCAGCTTGGTCAGTTGGCCGAGCTGTTCCCCCAGGTGCCGCGTATGGCGCTCACTGCCACGGCGGACGAGCGGACCCAGGCCGACATTACCCAGCGGCTCAAGCTGGAGGGTGCGCGCTGCTTTATCTCAGGTTTCGATCGGCCAAATATCTTTTACCGTATCGTGCCCAAGGACAAACCCCGTCAGCAGCTACTTAGCATGCTGGCACGGCACAAGGGTAATGCTGGCATTGTCTACTGCCTATCGCGCAAGAAGGTTGAGGACACCGCCGCATGGCTCAGCGCTCAGGGCTGGCCGGCCTTGCCTTATCACGCCGGGTTACCGGCAGAGCTGCGCGCACTGCATCAGAAGCGCTTTCTGAATGAAGACGGTCTGATCATGGTGGCCACAATCGCCTTCGGCATGGGTATCGATAAGTCCAATGTGCGCTTTGTGGCCCATATGGACCTGCCCAAGAGCATTGAGGCCTATTACCAGGAAACCGGTCGCGCCGGGCGCGATGGTCTGCCTGCCGACGCCTGGATGGCCTACGGTCTGCAGGACGTGCTGATGCTCAACCAGATCATGGCTAACTCCGAGGGCGACGAGCGTCACAAACGCATCGAGCGCCACAAGCTGGATGCCATGCTCGGCCTGTGTGAAATCACTACCTGTCGTCGGCAGATGCTGCTCGACTATTTTGGCGAAACCATGCCTGAGCCCTGTGGCCACTGTGACAATTGCCTGGAGCCAGCCGCCACCTGGGATGGTAGTGAAGCAGCGCGCATGGCGCTATCGACTGCCTATCGCAGTGGTCAGCGTTATGGGGTAGGGCATCTGGTTGATATTCTCCTGGGGCGTGATAACGAGAAGATCCGCAGCTCTGGTCATCAGCACCTGTCTACTTACGGTATCGGCAAGCATCTTTCCGAGCAGGAGTGGCGCTCGGTGTTCCGGCAACTGATTGCCCGCGGTCTGGCTGAAGTGGATCTGGACGGCTACGGCAGTCTGCGGTTAGCAGAAAGCTGTCGGCCGCTACTGCGGGGCGAACAGAGTCTGGCTTTGCGCAAGGACGTTACGCGCTCGGCGCCCTTGCCTGGTCGCTCAGAGAAGGCCGTAGTGGCAGAGGCGGACAAGCCGCTTTGGGAAGCGTTGCGCGCTCTACGCAAGAAGCTGGCCGAAGCGCACAGTGTGCCACCCTATGTGATTTTTCCCGACTCCACCCTGGTGGATATGCTCAGGCAGCGTCCGACCACGCTGCAGGACATGGGCTTGGTAAGTGGTATCGGTGCGCACAAGCTGGAGCGTTACGGTGCAGACTTTTTGCAGGTGATGCTCGGCGAGACTGGAGCCGCTGAAACAGGTCCGGCGCTGGATGTGGCGCATGAGGCGCAAGCCCTGGCCATGGCTGGTATGGGGGCGGAGCAGATAGCGCGTCAGCTGGAGCTGTCTACTAAGCAGGTATATGTGCATCTGGCGCAGGCGGTGGGTCTGGGCAAGTTGCCGCTGGAGCGCGCTATCGACCTGCCCCCAGGGCAATTAGAGCGTATTCAGGATGCCTTTTTGAATTTGGCCGAGGAAGATTTGCCCGGCGTACGAACCCTCGCCAAGGAGCTGGAAGAGCCGGTGGAGGAGGGCGTGCTGCATTGCATCCGCGCGGCCCTGATCCACGAGATATCTGGCGCCTGAGGGCTGACTTCAGAAAGTCTGCCCAAGCTTCATGTACAGGGCTTTTTCGCCCTCGGTATTAGCGCCAAGGCCGAAGAACAGTGGTCCCAGGAAGGTATCCAGACCCAGCAGCAGGCTTGCGGCAGTTATATAGTCGGTATCAAAGGCATCCGTACCCTTGTTGTAGACCCTGCCATACTCAAGACTACCGCCAAGGTAAACCGGAATGCTGACAGGCACATAGTTGCCCGGATTCAGCCGACGGTAGTAGATCGAGCGCGCCAGATTGTAGTTCTGGCCCGCCAGTGCATTCTGGCGAAAGCCGGAAAATTGTCCCGGGCCGCCAAGCAGGAAGCTGCTTTGCGCCACGCCCACACCACCCTCGGTACGTCCCAAATAGCCACCCAGCTGCAGGCTGTTGAGCCCGAAGGAGAATACCTTGTTGGCGCGCAGTTCGATTTGCTCGTAGCGGTCATCTGCACCCAGGTCTGGCTCCGACTGACGCCAGAGAATGCGGGCCTCGTCACCTGACCGCGGGAAGTTGACATCATCCAGTGTGTCGCGATCGATCTGTAGCGTATAGAACGCCTCTTCAAAGCTGAACGACGGCAGGTCCGGATCGCCCACACGTACTCTGGATTCGCCCTTGTAGCGGGATAGACCAACGCGCACCTCGCCATTGTTGGCGATCTGGCGGCCCAGATTGAATCCTGTGCCGTAGCGCGTCAGACGGTAATCCACAACCGGGTTGTTATCTAGAATCACCTCCACATTGCGTGATTCAGCATCCAGGAAAGGCGCGACGAAGTACCGGGAGCCGTAGTCCAGAGGCTGATAGAACTCGCTATAGAGCACCTGGTTTTCGCCTACCTGGGCCCTTGTCAGCCATTCCGCCCCCAGCGGATTAAGCCCGTTCACGCGAAAGCTGGCGCCAATGTTGAACTGGCTGCCGCCCTTGAAGTCGTCTACCAGGTTCAACCCCAGCCGCAGGTAATCGGTGCCGGTTTCGCGGCCGCTGGTGCGTACCAGCAGCGTATTCTGACTTTCGCCGTGCACGATCTCGTAGTTCACTCGACTAAAGTAATCCGTGCCGTAGATGGTGCCCATATCGGTTTCCAGTCGCTCCAGATTCAGCGGCTCGCCGAGCTCTTGCCGAATCATGCTGCGAATCACCTGGTCGGAGACCTTGCCACTGTTCTCTACCGCAATGGCGTGGATAACTGGCTGGCGCTGTGGTCGCTGGCTGGCCAAATTGCCACCCGGGCTAGTCCAGCGCTCATGCCGCGCAAAATTTTGCGCCTCGGGTATATCCCGCAGGCTCTGGGCACCCGCGGCAATGGCTTCGGGTATGCTGTCAAAACTGCTGAAGCCCATTACCCCGAGCTCTGGTTGCAGCAGCAGATCCTCTGGCCCTAGCGTAGCCAGTTGATCTTCAGTGTTGGTCCGGGTCAGCAGGGTTGTGGTCTGGTCCATGATGTCGACGATCGACTTCAACTGCTCCGTCGATTTAAGCGGGGTCCCTATGTCCACTACTATGACCCTGTCGACACCCATGCTGCGCGCCACATCCACGGGCAAATTCTTCACCAGTACGCCATCGACGAGCATGCGTCCGTCCACATTCACCGGCGCAAAGAACCCGGGCAGGGCAATGCTGGCACGAATCGCCAGGGGCAGATGGCCGTGATCAAAGATTACCGCTTCCCCTGTCGCAATGTCAGTGGCTACGGCTCTGAAAGGGATCGGCAGGCGATCAAAATCGGCGATATCGTTGGTATGTACCAGCAGGGTTTCGAGCACCAAACCCAGGTTCTGACCCTGTAACAATCCCAAGGGCAGGTTCAGGCGGCCACGATCAAAGCTCAGGCGCTGCTTGACCAGAAAGTCGCGGTCATCCTGCTTGCGCCGGAACGGAATATCCTGGCGTAACGGCGTGTCGCTCAGCGTGTTGGCCCAGTCCAGCTCAAGTGCAATCTGCTCTATTTCGTCGGCGCTGTAGCCAGCTGCATAAAGACCACCAATAACAGCGCCCATGCTGGTGCCGGCGATAGCATGGATAGGGATGTTTTGCTCTTCCAATTGCTTGAGCACGCCAATATGCGCCAGTCCGCGGGCGCCACCGCCGGAAAGTACCAGCCCGGTGCGCATTTCCGACCCCGAAACCGGGCCGCTGATGGTAAATAGGGGCACGACAATCAGCAGAATACTCAGCACGCGCTTGAACATAGGCTTGGCTCGGACATACGGGGGTGAATAGGTGAATAAGTCCATTGTATACGAGCTGAACGATAAAAAAGGAGTAATGCCAGCAAAACCGAAGCCGCTGTAACAGAACTGCCACGCGGCGGTCATGTTCGTGTCAAGCCTTGGGGCTAGCCTGAATTCAAGCTTCAGGAGGAGGTGCCAGATGAGCCAGACTCAACAGCAGATACCCAGCAAGAAAAAGCGTGTACGCACCTTGTGGATATCCGACCTGCACCTCGGTACTCGGGGCTGCCAGGCAGACAAGCTCACGGAGTTTCTCAAAGGGCATGACTGCGAACAGCTATATTTGGTCGGTGACATCATTGACGGTTGGCGGTTACGCAAGAACATGTACTGGCCACAGGCGCATACCAATGTCCTGCGCCGGGTACTGACCATGAGTAAGCGTGGCACCCAGGTGACCTATGTGACCGGCAACCACGACGAGTTTTTGCGGCGCTACTCAAGCCTGGTGCTGGGCAATATCCACCTGGTCGACGAGGCCGAGCACAAGACACTGGATGGCAGAAGGCTGCTGGTTATTCACGGCGACCAGTTCGATGTCATCACCCGTTGTCATCGCTGGCTAGCGTTTCTTGGCGATCATGCCTACGAATTCAGCCTGGTCATGAACCGCTGGCTCAACCATTGGCGCAGCCGCTATGGCTATGGTTACTGGTCGCTCTCCGCCTACCTGAAACAGCGGGTCAAGAAAGCCGTCAACTTTATAAGCGACTTTGAGGATGCCTTGGCCCATGAGTGCGTCAAGCGTGGCTTCCAGG
>JBKBSI010000071.1:0-14711 GCA_046291745.1 Pseudomonas sp.
TGACGCCTTTGCAGGAGATGGCGCTGACGCCCCTGGCGGGACCGGTCACGAGCCAGCTGGAACTGCGCCGCGCCCTGCTGGAGCGGGATCGCAGCGAAAAGGCCGCCAGGCTGATCATCAGCGGCATTGAAAAAGGCCGCCGAGAGATCGCCTTCCCCGGTCCCTTTATCAGCATTCTGAAGCTGATCGGTGGCCTGCCCGGCAGCCTGCGCCTGGCTTTGACCAAGGGCCTGGCCCGCCCCACCGCCGAACAGGAAAACTCATAATGCGTATCGCCATCGTCGGTTCGGGAATCGCCGGACTGGTCAGCGCCCGGCTGCTGTCACGCAGCCATAAGGTCACGGTGTTCGAAGCCGCCGATTGGATCGGCGGGCACACTCACACCGTGGACGTGTCAGTGCAGGGCGAGCAGTACGCTGTAGATACCGGTTTCATTGTGTTCAATGACTGGACCTACCCCAACTTCATCAAGCTGCTGGATCAGTTGGGCGTGCCCTCCCGAGCCACCGAAATGAGCTTTTCGGTTAACGAACCCGCCAGCGGCCTGGAATACAATGGCCACAGCCTGAACAGCCTTTTCGCCCAGCGCCGTAACCTGCTCTCCCCCGGCTTTATCGGCATGGTGCGCGACATTCTGCGCTTCAATCGCGAAGCAACCAGTGACCTGGAATCAGGGCGACTGGATGCCAGCACTACGCTCGGCGAGTACCTGCAACTCAAGGGCTACGGTCAGCGCTTTATTGATCATTACATCATCCCCATGGGCGCAGCGATCTGGTCCATGTCGCTCAAGGACATGCTGGCCTTTCCGCTGGCCTTTTTCGTGCGCTTTTTCCGCAATCACGGCTTGCTCTCGGTCACTGACCGCCCCCAGTGGCGCGTTGTAAGCGGTGGCTCAAGGTCCTACATCGAACCTTTGATCGAGCCTTTCAAGGAGCGCATTCACCTGAACTGTGCGGTACAGCAAATCCTCCGCGATGAGCAGGGCGTGACACTGGTCAGCCCGCGCGGCGAAGAGCGCTTCGACAAGGTGGTCATCGCCTGTCACAGCGATCAGGCGCTGAAACTCCTGGCCCAACCCACAGAGCTCGAACAGGCGATCCTCGGCGACATCGGCTACGCCGACAACGACGTGGTGCTGCACACCGACACCCGTCTGCTCCCGCAGCGCAAGCTAGCCTGGGCCAGTTGGAACTATCGCCTCGACGGCGCCCGCGAACGACCTGCGGCCGTGACCTACAACATGAACATCCTGCAGGGGATCAAGGCCGATACCACCTTCTGCGTCAGCCTGAACCAGACCGAGGCAATCGACCCCGAGAAGATACTCGCCCGTTTCAGCTATGCCCACCCACAGTTCAGCCTCGCGGCCTTTGCCGCGCAAGGCCGCTGGCAGGAATTGCTGGGCGCCAACCATACCTATTTCTGCGGTGCTTACTGGGCCAATGGCTTTCATGAAGACGGTGTGGTCAGTGCCCTGCGGGTCACCGAAGCGCTGGGCGAGTCATTCTGATGAACCTGCACAGCGCCCTTTACTCAGGCGTCATCCGCCATCGCAGGCACGCCCCGCGTAAACATGCGTTCGATTACCGCATCAGCTTGCTGTGGCTGGATCTGCAGGAGCAGCAGCAGGTATTTGCCATGAGCAGTCTGTGGTCCGGACGCTGGTGGTCGCCCATGCGCTTTGCCGAGCGCGATTACCTGAAAGACCAGCGTCGGGGCGACGAAACACTGGCTGCCAGCGCCCAGCGCCTGGTCGCAGAACAACTAGGCCTGGTGCTGGATGGCCCGGTACGCCTGCTGACCCAGGTGCGCAGCTTCGGCATGCTGTTCAATCCGGTCAGCTTCTTCTATTGCCATGACCGGCAGCAACGCTTGAGGGCGATCATTGCCGAGGTGTCGAATACGCCCTGGCGTGAGCGTTTCTGCTACGTCATGGCTACCGATCCGGAACAGAACCTGCAGCACTTCGAGCTGGACAAGCGCTTTCATGTATCGCCCTTCCTGCCCGTTGAACTGACTTACCGCATGCGCTTTAGCCAGCCACAGCAGCGCCTGTTGGTGCACATGGAGGACTGGCAAGCCGATACCCGCCTGTTCGACGCCACCTTGACACTGGAGCGCCAGCCACTCAGCGCTGCATTGCTGCGCAAGGAAGCCCTGTCCTTTCCCGTCATGGTTGCCAAAACCGTGCTGGGTATCTACTGGCAGGCCCTGCGGCTGGCACTCAAACGCATACCCCTTTTCGATCATCGGTCCCCGCAGACAAGCGCTGCGGCAACCCAAGCAATTCCGGCACAGGAGCAGTCTGATGAAAACAACCCGGTGTGATTCCACAGCCAGTTGTTGCGACACAATCAAGCCCGATGCCCGGGAGCGCAGTGCGGCTCTGTTGGGCAACACTCGCGAGATCAGCGCGGAGGAAAAAACCCGCAGCAATTGGCTGGTGCGTCTGAGCCGCAAGCTGGTACTGCGGCAACTGCAAGCCATCCAGCGCGGAACCATTACTGTGCATGACCAGGGTGAGATCATGCACTTTGGCAAGCCGGATGTTGACGGCCTGCATGCCACCATTTTCGTGCACAGCCACGCTGCCTACCCGATGATCGCCACCAACGGCAGCATCGGCTCCGGCGAAGCTTACATTCATGGCCTGTGGACCAGCACCGACCTCACCGCAGTGACCAAGATCTTTGTGCGCAATCTGGATGTGCTCGACAGCATGGAGAAGGGCATGGCACGCCTCGGCCTGCCTGCACTCAAGTGCCTGCACTGGCTCAACCGCAACACCCTGAAGGGCTCGCGACGCAATATCCAGGCGCATTACGACCTGGGCAACGACCTGTTCGAAAACTTTCTTGATCCAACCATGATGTATTCCGCTGCGGTATTCCCTCCCCAGGGCAGCAGCCTGGAGCAGGCGCAGTTGAACAAGCTCGAGCGCATTTGCCGCAAGCTGGAGCTCAAGCCCGAAGACCATCTGCTGGAAATCGGCACCGGCTGGGGCAGCATGGCGATCTATGCAGCCCAGCATTTCGGCTGCCGCGTGACCACTACAACCTTGTCCCAGGAGCAACTGGCCTACGCCACGGCCAAGGTAAAGGAACTCGGCCTGCAAGACCGCGTCACCCTGTTGCTAAAGGATTACCGCGAACTGCAGGGCAGTTTTGACAAGCTGGTGTCGATCGAGATGGTTGAGGCGGTGGGCCACGAGTATTTCCGCACCTACTTTGAAACCTGCGCCAAGCTGCTCAAGCCCCACGGCATGATGCTGCTGCAAGCTATCACTATCCGTGACCAGCGTTACGACCAGGCCAAGCGCAGCGTGGACTTTATCCAGCGCTACATATTCCCCGGCGGCTCACTGCCCTCGGTCAGTCTGATCGGTGAACTGACGCGCAAACACACCGATCTGTCCATGCTGCACCTTGAGGATATCGGTAGTCATTACGCCCGCACCCTGCGCTACTGGCACGAGAATCTCAAGAACGCGCGCAGCCACCTGGAACAGCTAGGGTATGATGACTACTTTTTCCGGCTCTGGGAGTTCTACCTGTGTTACTGCGAAGGCGGCTTTCTCGAACGATCAATCGGCACTGCACAGATATTGCTGAGCAAGCCCGAAGCCCGTCCGGAGCTGGATCTGCATCGTTTGGGAGCCTGAAATGCGTCTGAAGTTGATAGCCAATGCCCTGCTGTTTCAGGCCAGCTGGTTTGCCTGTGTACTGGGGGGCAGCAGCCTCTGGCTGCTGGTACCTGCGCTGGCACTGGTGCTGCACTTCACCTGGATCAGTTCCTGGGCGGCCGAAGGCAAGCTGGTGGTCAGCGTACTGCTGGCTGGCGCCGCACTGGACTCATTCCTGTTGCAACTGGGGGTGTTCAGCTTTCCCGGTGATGCCGTACTGGCTCCGCTTTGGCTGGTCATGCTTTGGGCGGTGCTGGCCACCACGCTGAATCACTGTCTGGCCTGGAGTGCCCGACCAATATGGCTGGCCTGCCTGTTGGGCGCCGTAGCGGGTCCCTTCTCCTACTTCGCAGGGGCGGCAATGGCCGACGTCGGCCTGCCGCTGGGCCCGCTGAAAAGCGCTGTGATACTAGCGCTGGTCTGGGCCATTGCCTTTCCCCTGCTGCACGCTTTTGCCCAGCTCTACCGCGAGCAGTTTCGCTTGCGGCAGGCCAGGAACAGCGACTAATCAGAAGGCGAAACGGTAGTAGAGCGCACCTTTGTCGATACCGTTATTGGGCTTCTTAATTCCGGCATTGGAATAGTGGTAAAAGCGCAGACCGACTTCTGATCCGGAGGCCAGGCGCAGCCCCAGACCTATGCGATCCTCGAACTGAAAGGCAGAACCGATATTGACGCCATCGGCCAGGTCAGTCTTGGAAAATAGCGCGACACCGATACCCGCTTCTACAAAGGGCGTGACCTGGTTCATGGCACGCGGGAAGTTCAGGCGTAGCACTGGTGAGAGGCTTGCGCTGAAAGCATCAATACCATCCCAGTAGGTCAGCCCGGCATCCCAGAGCCCATCCAGCACCACCGCGCCACCGTCGCTCTGCCACAGGGGCCGACCGAAATCGAACTGCATACCGGCACGGTAAGTCATTTCAGACTCAGAACTGTGCCCCAGTTCCAGGTTAATCGCTCGATCAGCCACGGCAGGCTGCACTACCAGCGCGGTACATAGACCCGCCATCATCCAAAGACTGCTTTTTTTCATCCATTTTTTCCTAGCGAGAAAAGGCAATAAAGACCCGGCTCATTACGCATGCGTGGGGTCGGTATCAAACCGGCAAGACTTCTGCCCGAGCATCGGCCCCCCAAAGCAAAGGGAGTACCTTCTGCATTTGCTGCAGATCGCCACTGGTCCAGAAATGCTCGAGCACTTCAGACCCAGTTGCTTGCAACTGAGTATCACTAAGTCTGTCCCGCAGGTGCCGAGCAACTGCCGCACCGGTATCAATAAGATGGACCCCGTCTGGCAGCAAATGTTGCAAAAAAGGTCGAATAAAGGGGTAATGGGTACAACCGAGAATGAAGGTATCGCACCCTGCAGCCAGCAGCGGAGCAGTCAATTCGCGCAATAAAGCCTCCAACCTCGGTCCCTGCAACTCACCCTGCTCAATCAGCTCCACCAGCCCCGGACAGGGCTGAGTGAGCACCTCGACTGAACCGGCGAAACGGTCCAACAGCGCGGCAAACTTGGCGCTCTGCAGCGTACCTGTGGTGGCCAACACCCCAACCACCCCGGAGCGCGTTGCCAAGGCTGCTGGCTTGACCGCAGGCTCCATGCCGATGATGGGCACGTCATACAGACTGCGCAGGTCATTAATTGCCGCAGCGGTGGCCGTATTGCAGGCCAGCACCAGAGCCTTGGCGCCTTGGCCCAACAGAAAGTCGGCAATCGCCCGGCTACGCTGACGAATGTAGTCCGGGCTTTTTTCTCCATAGGGAACATGGCCACTGTCAGCCACATAGAGCAAAGACTCGATGGGTAACAGTTGGCGAATTTCGCGCAGCACCGAGAGCCCGCCCACGCCGGAGTCGAACACCCCCACCGGGGCATTACTCATGACCGTGCTCACCACAGCAGGCACAAGCGGGATCACGACGCACACGCATTTCACGGAAGCGAGTCTCCAGGGCGTCGATCAGCAGCAACCTACCGACCAGTGGCTGACCAAACCCTACCAGCAACTTGATCGCTTCCAGCGCCTGCAGACTCCCTACCAACCCGACCAGTGGGCCGAGCACGCCCGCTTCGCTGCAGCTCAGCGCCAGCTCCTCACCTTCGCCATACAGACACTGGTAACAGGGGCTATCGGCGCGCCGCGGGTCGAAGACGCTAAGCTGGCCCTCAAGCCGAATCGCCGCACCGGAGACCAGTGGCCGACGTTGGGCGACACAGGCCGCATTCACCGCCTGCCGCGTCGCAAAGTTATCCGAGCAATCGAGCACCAGATCCACCGCTGCCACGGCCTCGCTCAACGCCTCGGCGGCCAGCGCGCTGGGCAACTGGCGTAACTGTACCTGGGGATTGATCTGGGTAAGGCGATCAGCCGCCGATGCGACCTTGTCGCGGCCAATATCGGCGCAGTGATGGATGATCTGCCGCTGCAGATTGGTCAGGTCGACCTGATCAGGGTCAGCCAGCACCAGCTCACCTACTCCGGCCGCAGCCAGATACAGCGCCACCGGAGCGCCCAGACCACCGAGCCCGACAATCAGCACCTTGCTGCGCAGCAGCTGCTGCTGCCCGGCAACGTCAATTTGCGGCAGCAGAATCTGGCGGCTGTAACGCATTAATGCCTGGTCATCCACCCCACTGCCCTCCGCTGACTCGCTGGTGACCACCCAGATCACACCATGACTCTACTGCGGCAAAGCCGCGCTGGACAAGCAGCCCGCGAACCAATTCGGCCTGCTGCCAGCCATGCTCGATCAAAAGCCAACCGTCTGCGGCCAGATAAGCGGGAGCCAGGTCAATGATATGCCGAATGGCATCCAACCCATCCTCACCACTGATCAGCGCGCTGGCTGGCTCAAAACGCACATCGCCCTGCTGCAGGTGTGGGTCGTCAGCCGCTATATAGGGGGGATTGGAGACAATCAGGTCATATTGCTGGCCTGTCAGGGCAGCAAACCAGTCACTCTGCACAAAGGCAGCATTGCCCAGCGCCAGGCGCTGACGATTGCTTTCAGCAAGTTGCACGGCCTCTGCCTGCAGATCACAACCCGTGAGCTGCCACTGTGGCTTTTCACTGGCCAGGGCCAGGGCTATGGCGCCGGTTCCGGTACCCAGATCGAGCACCCGGGCTGCGCCCTGCGGTCCCAGCTCCAGGGCCAGTTCAACCAGGCGCTCGGTATCGGCGCGGGGAATCAGCGTGGCAGGCCCAACCTGCAGATCGAGCGTCCAGAAACCTTGATGACCCAACAGGTAAGCAACCGGCTCTCCAGCGCAGCGACGCGCCAGCAAGGCGTCAAAGGCTGCCTGCTGCTCGGGACTCAATTGGCGCTCGGGCCAGGTGCGCAGGTAGCTGCGCGGCTTATCCAACACCTGCGCCAGCAACAATTCGACATCCAGTTCAGGGGTGGCCGAATCCGGCACCCGGGTTGCTGCCAGCAGCTCGCCGATACGGCGCATCAGGCTTGTTCCAGTGCAGCCAGTTGGTCGGCCTGGTACTCACGCCGCAACGGCTCGATGACCTGATCGAGGTTGCCCTGAACCACGTCATCCAGACTGTAGATTGTCAGGTTGATGCGGTGGTCGGTCAGGCGCCCCTGGGGGAAGTTGTAAGTGCGGATACGCTCGGAGCGATCGCCAGACCCCACCAACGACCGGCGGGTGTCAGAGAGTTCCTTTTCCTGGGCGTCGCGCTGCAGGTTATCCAGCCGCGCCTGCAGCAGGCTCATGGCCCGGGCGCGGTTCTTGTGCTGAGAGCGTTCCTCCTGGCACTCGACTACCAGACCAGTAGGCAGGTGGGTCAGGCGAATCGCCGAATCGGTCTTGTTCACGTGCTGACCACCAGCACCGGAAGAGCGGTAGGTATCTACCCGCAAATCCGCCGGACTAATGGTGATCTGCTCCTGCTCGTCAGCCTCCGGCATCACTGCCACCGTACAGGCCGAGGTATGAATACGGCCCTGGGATTCGGTTTCCGGAACCCGTTGCACCCGGTGCGCGCCGGATTCGAACTTCAGACGGGCATACACGCCCTGACCTTCAACGCGGGCAATGACCTCCTTGTAACCGCCATGCTCACCCGTACTCTCTGAGAGTATCTCGACACGCCAGCCCTGCCGTTCAGCGTATTTGCTGTACATGCGAAACAGGTCGCCGGCAAAGATTGCAGCCTCGTCACCGCCGGTACCGGCGCGCACTTCAAGAAACACGTTGCGCTCGTCGTTGGGATCCTTGGGCAGCAACAGGAAGTTCAGCCGCTCTTCCAGCTCCTCCAGCCGCGCTGCACAATCGCTGGCATCTTCCTCGGCCATCTCGCGCACATCCGCGTCGCTGTCCTTGAGCAGGCTGCGCGCTTCAAGCAGATCAGCCTGCACCTTTTGCCAGGCGATATAGCACTGGATGGTCGCATCCAGGTCGGCGTACTCCTTGGAGTAGGCGCGGAAACGGTTCTGGTCGGCAATGACCTCGCCTTCGCTGAGCAGTGCGGAGAGCTCTTCGAAGCGCTCCTGCATGATGTCCAGACGGTTTAACAATGATGCCTTCATGATTCGCCTTGTGTGGTTGTCACGTCGTCCAGGGCAAACAGCTCCTGGGCCAGCGCCAGGGCTTCGGCACGGCCCTCGGCGCTCATCTGTTTAAGCTGCACGCTGGGATCGTGGAGCAATTTATTGGTCAGCGCGCGGGCCATTTCCGCCATCACTATCGCCGGATCAGCGCCGCGCTCCAGCCTGCCCTGGGCCTTCGCCAGTTCCTGGTCACGCAGCGCTTCGGCCTTTATCCGGTAGCGACGCAGCACGTCTACTGCGGCCAGAGCGCGCAAACGCTGCATGAACTCGTTGGCGCCCTGATCGACCAGCCGCTCCGCGGCCTCGGCGGCATCCTGACGGGAGCGCAGGTTGTCTTCTATTACCTCGTGCAGGTCATCCACGGTATACAGATAAACGTCGGCCAGCCCACCCACCTCCGGCTCTATATCCCTCGGCACGGCGATATCAACCATGAACATGGGCTTGTGCCGACGCTGTTTCAGCGCCCGCTCTACTGCGCCCTTGCCAAGGATCGGCAGCGGACTGGCAGTAGAACTGATGATGATGTCGCACTGGCCGAGAAAATCCGGAATCTGGTTGAGCAGTATCGCCTGGCCACCCAGCGGCTCGCTAAGCAGCTCGGCGCGCTCAAGGGTGCGGTTGGCGACGATAATACGCCCAACCCCCTGCTCGAACAGATGGCGCGCCACCAGGGCAATGGTCTCCCCGGCGCCAATCAACAGCGCCGTACTGCGGCGCAGATCGGTAAATATCTGCCGTGACAGGCTGACGGCAGCAAAAGCCACCGAGACCGGGTTTTCACCAATCGCGGTATCGGTACGAATCTGCTTGGCGGTATTGAAGGTGCTCTGGAACAGGCGATCCAGATAGGGGCCCAGGGTGCCAGCGGTGCGCGCCGACTGCCAGGCATCCTTCATCTGCCCGAGTATCTGCGGCTCACCCAGAACCATCGAGTCCAGCCCAGCCGCTACGCGCATCATGTGCGCTACCGCGGCAGCGTCACTGTGCAGATAGCTACAGCCGCGCAACTCGTCCAGGCCCATACCGTGAAAGGCCGCGAACCAGCCAAGCAGGCGCTCGGCATCAGGGTGGTCCTGCGCGCAATAAATTTCGGTACGATTGCAGGTGGAAAGAATGGCCACTTCCTGGGTCATAGTTTCATCGCGCAGCCGCTGCAAGGCCGTCGCCAGCGCTTCAGGCGCAAAGGCTACCCTTTCACGCACGTTTACAGCTGCGGTCTTGTGATTGATCCCGAATGCGAGGAAGCCCATGGTGTCCCGTTTATCTGAACATAGCGCGCAATTGTCCTATGGATACCAGTGCCGATCAATTCCCTTGGCCAGGTGGGTTTGCAACAGATCCTGTGTCATGATGAAAGGACCGCTGCATACCGGCAGAGAAACCATGAGCCACCGCATGAAGGCACGTTTATTCCGCCCGCTTTACGTCCTGGGAATGGGTCTGATACTCACCGCCTGCGCTACCAGCAGCCCGCCGCCCAGCGAGCTTGTGGTGATACCGCCGGTAGAACCAACCGCCGAGCCTCAGGACGCCACACCGGTGGTCTATGGCAATTTTGCCAAGGATACCCTGTATGACCTGCTGACGGCTGAAATTGCCGGGCAACGCAATCGTTACGACATTGCCCTGGGCAATTACATTCTGCAGGCGAGACAAACACGAGACGCAGGCATCGTCGAACGGGCCATGCGCGTAGCGGAATTCCTCGGCGTACAGGAACCAGCTCTGGACATGGCACTGCTGTGGACCGAGGTCTCCCCGGACAACCCCGAAGCCCTGCGCGCTGCAGCCCTGCACCTTGCACGCAGCGGACGCCACGAAGAAGCCATGCAAGCCATGGAGCAGGTGTTGGCCCTGCAGGGCGAGACGCATTTCGACTTCCTCGCCCTGGCAGCAGCACAAACTGACGCGGATAGCCGCAAAGCCATGCTACAAAGCGTCCAACAGCTGCGCGAGAAGTACCCCCAGAACGCCCAATTGGTCTTCGCCAATGCCCTGCTGCTGCAGCAGGATCAGCAGGAAGAAGCTGCCCTGGCATTGCTAGAAAGTTACCCGCAAAGCGCCAGCGCCCCGCAATCGACCATGCTGCACAGTCAGTTGTTGATGGCCCGCGGCGACACCGATCGCGCCGTCGCCATGCTCCAGGAAGGGCTCAGGCACAGCCCCGGGGACAACCGTATGCGCCTGCTGCTGGCGCGCACATTGGTAGCCAAGAACGAATTCGCCGCCGCCGGGGAGCAGTTCCGCGTGTTGGCCGAACAGAACCCCGACGACCCGGACCTATTGCTGTCTTTGGCGCTGGTTAACCTTGAAGCCGAACAGTTCGAGGATGCCGCTACCTATTTCGAGCAGCTACTGGAACAGGACCCGGAAAACGATACCGCCCGCTATCACTTGGGCCTTGCCTATCAGGAATTAGGCCGCCCGGATGACGCCCTGCAAGCCTGGACCCAAGTCCAGCCGGGCAGGGAATTCCTGACCTCACGCCTGCGCATCAGCCAGATGCTGGCAGACCAGCAGCGTGAGACGGAGCTGGCGCAGCAACTGACTACTGATCGCGCCCGCGACCCAGGGAACGCCCTGTCACTCTATCTGATAGAAATCGAGACCCTTAGCTCAGGCCAGCCGGAGCTGGCCTACCAGCGCGCCAACGAGGCGCTGGAGCAGTTCAAGCTCGACTCCAACCTGCTGTATATCCGCGCCCTGCTGGCGGAAAAAACCGGCAGACCCGAGCAACTGGAAGCCGATTTGCAAATGGTTATCGACCAGGAGCCGGACAATTCCATGGCACTGAACGCGCTAGGCTACACGCTGGCCGACCGCAATGTCCGGCTTGATGAAGCGCTAAAGATGATTGAGCGCGCGGCCAAGATCGACCCCGACGATCCAGCCATCACTGACAGTCTCGGCTGGGTGCACTATCGTCTCGGCAACCTCGATAAGGCCGAGGCCTATCTACGCAAGGCCTACGCCGCCTTCCCCGATCAAGAAGTGGCCGCCCACCTGGGCGAGGTGCTCTGGGTCCGCGGCAAGCGTGATGAAGCGCGGCGCATCTGGGATGAAGCCCTGGAAAACGATCCCGACGCGCCCCTGGTCCACTCCACCCGTCAACGCCTGGAAAACCCCTGAAACATGTCCCCGTACAGATATCTACTGCTGATCTTTCTTGCGCTCAACCTCGCCGCCTGTTCCAGCCTGCACCAGCGCGAAAGCATTGAACTGGGAGGCGACACCCGTGCCTGGCAGCAACACCGGGCAGCGGTAGAACCCCTTGAACACTGGGAGCTGCAGGGCAAGATTGGCGTACGCTCCGAGCGCGAGTCCGGCAGCGGCACGCTTTACTGGGTCCAGCATCAGGATCAATACGATATCCGCCTGTCCGGTCCCCTGGGCCGCGGAGCGACCCAGATGCAGGGCGACGCGCAGGGCATAGTGCTGGACATCGCCGGACAACCGACCATGTACGCAGCCTCTGCCGAAATCCTTTTGGAACAGCAGATCGGCTGGCGACTACCGATCGAGCACCTGCTCTGGTGGGTCCGCGGCCTGCCCGCACCAGACAGCCCCAGCCGCTTGCAACTGGATAGCGAAAGCCGCCTTGGACGCTTGAGCCAAGCCGGTTGGACCATTGAGTACAGCCGCTACCAGAATGTCGGCGAGCTGCAGCTACCACAGCGCATTCAATTGTCCGGTCACGACGTGCTGCTGACCCTGGTCGTCACCCGCTGGGAGCCGAATCCCTGATCATGAGCGCCGCCGCCCTGAGCCTGCCCGCCCCGGGCAAACTGAATCTGTTTCTGCACATCACCGGTCGCCGCGCCGACGGCTACCATGAACTGCAAACCCTTTTTCAGTTCTTCGACTATGGCGACACCCTGGATTTCCGACTGCGCGATGATGCGCAGATCCTGCTGGAAGCCAACCTGCCCAGCGTCGCCAGCGACGACAACCTGATTACCCGCGCTGCGCAATTGCTGCAGCAGGCTACCGGCAGTAGCAAGGGTGCCGACATTAGCCTGCACAAGCGCCTGCCCATGGGCGGTGGTATTGGTGGCGGCAGCTCCGACGCGGCCACCACACTGGTCGGCCTCAACCACCTGTGGCAGACCGGTCTCGACCTCGACAGCCTGGCGGCCCTTGGCCTGCAGCTTGGCGCCGACGTACCGGTATTCGTCAAAGGCCGCGCGGCCTGGGCCGAAGGTGTCGGCGAAGCGCTGCAAGCAGTTGATCTGGAAGAGCCTTGGTACCTGGTGCTGGTACCCGACTGCCAAGTCAGCACCGCCGAGATATTTTCCGATCAGAGGTTGACGCGTGACACCCAGCCCATTACATTAGCGGCCTTCCAACGCCATGGCGGTCGCAATGACTGTTTGGCAGTTGCGGAAGCGCGTTATCCAGCAATACGTAACGCGTTGATCTTGCTAAACAATTACTGTGAAGCTAAGATGACTGGAACTGGTAGTTGTGTGTTTGGGGCCTTCCCAAACGAACGCGAAGCTGATAAAGTTCGCGCCCGGTTGCCAGCCACTCTGCAAAGCTTTGTAGCAAAGGGATGTAACAGATCACCGTTACACCAGATGCTTTACAAAGACGCGCAATAAGGATGCAGCCGAGCATCCGGAAAGTTAGTTACAGGGGCGTAGCCAAGCGGTAAGGCAGCGGGTTTTGATCCCGCCATGCGTTGGTTCGAATCCAGCCGCCCCTGCCATTTTCTCCGGCAGCAATCATGACTTTTTTGAATCCGCTTCGTGCCCTATGCATTTGCATGGCCGTGCTGCGGATTCATCGCACTGACCACTACCCCAAAAAAAGGTAATGCAGCGTGTCCAAGATGATGGTTTTTGCGGGGAACGCCAACCCCGATCTGGCACGACGCGTCGTGCGTCAATTGCACATTCCCCTGGGCGACGCCTCCGTTGGCCGCTTCAGCGACGGTGAAGTAACCGTTGAACTGAACGAAAATGTGCGCGGCAAGGATGTGTTCATCATCCAGCCGACCTGCGCACCAACCAACGACAACCTGATGGAACTGGTGATCATGGCCGATGCCCTGCGCCGCTCCTCAGCGTCACGCATCACCGCCGTCATGCCCTACTTTGGCTACGCCCGCCAGGATCGCCGTCCGCGTTCCGCCCGTGTTGCCATCAGCGCCAAGGTAGTGGCCGACATGCTCGGCAGTGTCGGTGTCGACCGAGTTCTGACCGTCGACCTGCACGCCGACCAGATTCAGGGCTTTTTCGATATCCCAGTGGACAACATCTACGGCTCGCCGGTACTGGTAGACGACCTGGTTGGTCAGCGCCATGACAACCTGATGATCGTTTCTCCAGACATTGGCGGTGTAGTCCGTGCCCGCGCCGTTGCCAAGCAGATTGGCGTAGACCTGGCGATCATCGACAAGCGTCGGCCAAAAGCCAACCAGTCTGAAGTCATGCATATTATCGGTGACGTCGAAGGCCGTAACTGCATTCTGATCGACGACATGGTTGATACCGCTGGCACCCTGTGCCACGCCGCCAAGGCGCTGAAGGACCATGGCGCCGCCAAGGTCTTCGCCTACGCGACCCATGCCGTACTCTCGGGCAAGGCAATCGAGAACATTACCAACTCGGTACTTGACGAACTGGTGATTACCAACACCATCCCGTTGTCTGGTCCGAGCGCTGCCTGTGACCGTATCCGCCAGCTGGATATGGCACCGATCATCGCCGAGGCGATGCGCCGCATCAGCAACGAAGAATCCATCAGCGCCATGTTCCGTTAGGAACAGGGCTCTGGGTAAACAGCCTGGCTGATGACAGCCGGGTTTATATCAATCATCCGACGCGCTGGTCGCAAGTGCCCGGATGTTCAGCGAGGAGACTAACTATGGTCGACTTCAGTCTTAAAGCGATAGCGCGTGATGACCTGGGGAAAGGTGCGAGCCGCCGCCTGCGTCGTAACGCCGATATGGTACCTGCCATCATTTACGGTGGCGACAAGGCCCCCCAGAGCGTTTCCCTGGAAGCCCGTGAATTGAAGAAAGCGCTTGAAAACGAAGCCTTCTTTTCACACATCATCAAGCTGGACGTTGATGGCAAGAACCAGAACGTGCTGATCAAGGCTCTGCAGCGTCACCCGGCCAAAGGCCACGTGATGCACGCTGACCTGCTGCGCGTTGTTGCCGGCCACGAAGTGACCGTGCACGTACCCCTGCACTTCATCAACGAAACCAGCTGCGTTGGCGTCAAGCAAGGCGGCGGCATCATCTCCCACACCATGACTGACGTGGAAGTGACCTGCCTGCCGAAAGATCTGCCCGAGTTCATCGAGGTCGACATGGCCAAGGTCGAGCTGGGCGGCATCGTGCACCTGACTGATCTGCAACTGCCGAAGGGTGTGAGCATCGTTGCTCTGGCCCAGGGCGCAGACCACGATCTGCCAGTAGCCAACGTTCACGCTCCACGTGTTGCCGCTG
>JBKBSI010000072.1:0-14666 GCA_046291745.1 Pseudomonas sp.
GCGCAACTTCGGCGACATGAAGTAAGCGGTATAAACAGCGCCAGCAATCGCCAATGGCATGGCAAACAACATCGCGTAGAAAGCCGCTTTCAAGGTACCTATCGACAGCGGCACCAGACTGAACTTGGACTCGAACTCATCCGACCCTGAGGAGGACTGCCAGATGTATTCCGGATCTGACCGACCTTCGTACCAGACCTTGTTCCACAGCGCACCGAAAGACAGCTGTGGATGCTGATTCCACATCCCGGCAATGTGTAGCTGATTATCTTCGTCCAGCGCCATCAGGCGCCCATTGACCGGAGAGATAGCCACGCGCGAAATGGGTTTGTCTGTGTACTTTTTGAGGTAAAGCGTTTGCGCAGAAGTACCGTAGTGAACACCCAGTTTGCCTTCGGCATCTCCCACCAGAAAGCCCTTGCGGTTGTACTCGGGAGCAATAGCGGTAATCGGCGCGTTGTGCGACTTGAAATCGCGAATATAAGTCAGGTCGTAGTTATTGTTCTCGTCACGTACCAGGAACCACTGGGTCAACTCACCGCGCTCGTTACCTACAACCAGAGATACCGTACCTACCAGAAACTCGATAGCGGTGATCGGGCTGCCCTGGCCGGCATCCACGCTCTGTACCAGGCGGGCGTTAGCAGGGGTAGACACGTCGTAGTAGTGCACCAGACCATTGACGTCAGCTACAAACAGGCTGCGCAGCGCCTTATCCAGCAGCATTTTGACTGGCTCGGCAGGGAGACGCGGCAGTTGAACGTTACGCGTCTGCACCTCAACGGCGCCGGTCATCATATTGGTACGGCTGGTGAGGCTGGTCAGCAGCAGGCGGTTGTCGTCTGTCAGGGCCGCAATCAGCGTGCCGCCACTGCCGCGCGTGACTGTCTCGATGGCTACATGGCGCAGTGCAGAGCCCTCGGCGTCTAGAACAATTGGCTCCTCACCAAAGGGAAAAGTTACCTTGGGCGTGATAACGCGACTGCCTGCGGGAAAGCTCAGATCATAGTCATGTTTGACTACCAATACTTGGCCGTTATCCAGGCCATGCGCTACTACCCCGCCGATAGGCTCGCTCGAACCAAAAGCGGTAATAGTGGCATCCTCTGGCACGGGCAATTCAATCTGACGGCGTATAGAGCCGTTGTCCAACTGGAAGAAGGTCAACACACCGTTATCCGTGTATTGCAGACCCAGCTCTTCATATCGCTCGATCAGAATGCTTTGTGTTTGCCCCTCGGCGACCGGCAGGGAATAGGTCGCCTGAGGTGTAACGGTCGCGCCCTTCAGAATGGGGAAGACCTCGTAGAACAAGTAAACGAAGATCATCGCCAGGGCGAAAACCACGCCAAAACCCGCAGTGGTGATACCCCAGCGAGAAATTTTATCCTTTAGCGTTCGCCGCTTGCGCAACGCTGCTCGAGCATCAGAACCGGGCAACAGTGTTCTTGCGCCCGAATCCCTGTTCAACTTGGAGGTTATATCTGTCATGGAAGGCCGCTCTGTCGGTACATGGCAACGTAATGGCATATATGCTATCCAGCAGATATGACACTTCTGTTACAGAAAAAAGAAAAAAGAGAGGCAAGCCTCTCTTTCTTCGGTACGCCCGTCCCTGGGCAAACAACCGATTGTTACTTGATACCCAACTCGCTCAAGGTCTTCTGACCGATAGCATTTGGCAGCGGTACGAAACCGTCACGCAGAACCACGCCCTGACCTTCTTTGGAGTAGATCATCTTGATAAACTCGCGAACGTTGGGCGACAGCTCCTGGTTCGGGTTCTTGTTCACGTAAACGTAGAGATAGCGGGCCAGCGGGTAGGTACCAGCGGCAGCATTGTCAGCCGAAGCTTCAACCAGCTCACCACCATTTTCGGCGGACAACGGGATGGCGCGCACACCTGAAGTCATGTAGCCAATACCGGAGTAACCAATACCGTTGATCGACTCGGTCACACCCTGAACAACCGAAGAAGAACCGGGCTGCTCATTGATGCTGGACTTGAAGTCACCGCCACACAGGGCGTTATCCTTGAAGTAACCGTAGGTGCCGGAAACGGCGTTACGGCTATACAGGGTGAAATCACGGTTAGCCCAGGCGCCAGTCAGGCCCAACTGACCCCAACGAGTCACATCTTCGTTGTGACCGCAGCGGCGAGTAGCGGAGAATACGGCGTCAACCTGTGGAATGGACATACCTTCAATTGGGTTGTCCTTGTTGACGTAAACAGCCAACATATCAATTGCAACGGGCAACGCGTAAGGAGCGTAACCGTGGCGATTTTCGAATGACTGGATTTCCGACTCGCGCATGGCGCGGCTCATCGGTGCCAGGTCAGCGGTGCCTTCGGTAATTGCCGGCGGCGCAGTGGAAGAACCAGCACCTTGGATCTGCACGTTGACGTTAGGGTAGAACTTGCTGAATTCTTCAACCCACAGAGTCATCAGGTTGTTCAGAGTGTCTGAACCGATACTGGAAATGTTACCGGACACACCACCTACACGCTCGTAATCAGGCAGGGCAGCATCAAGCTCAACAGCCATTACGCTGGTAGAGCCCACAGCAGCGAGGGCGACGGCGGCACAAAGTTGCTTCAATTTCATGGTTATCTCCTAGAAAGGATGTATTGGCATCACGCGACCGATTATCAGGAGGCCGTGTGACAACTCTATGGATTGTTTATGACAATTGTGTGAACCCGGGCAATGTGACATCGCTCTCAGTTTTTCCAAAAAACCTCCACATTTCCGGCGCACAGAACTCAGTACCCCAGGACAGCTTTATCCCCGCACAGCGCCACTCTCGAGCCTTCGTAACCAATGCAAGCGATTGACACAGATTCCATATGTCCGTACTCTTGGACATATGGAATCATTAAGAGCAATTGAAAGCTTCGCTGCACTTTCCCAGGAAACTCGCCTGAAGGCGTTCCGCTTGCTGGTCCAGCATGAGCCGGACGGACTACCTGCAGGTGAGATCGCCCGACGCTTAGAGGTGCCGCACAACACCATGTCAGCGCACCTGTCCGTGCTTGCGCAGGCCGGACTGGTAGTTTCCAGGCGCCAGAGCCGTTCGATCATCTACCGAGCCAGCATGAGTCGTATGCAGGAGATAGTCCGATTCCTGCTGCATGATTGCTGTTCTGGCCACCCCGAGGTGTGCGAGCCGATAGCCTCATCCTTGAACACCTGCTCTTCCCTCTTAAATGACTTGTGAGGCGACTATGCGACCGGTGATCTATCACAACCCCGCCTGCGGCACCTCGCGCAACACATTGGCCATGCTCATTCGCTCGGGCGAGACTCCAGAGGTGATCGAGTACCTCAAGCAGACCCCTAGCCGTGAAAGACTGCTCAGCCTACTGGCACAAATGCAGATCAGGCCCCGTGACCTGCTGCGCCAAAAGGGCACGCCTTACGATGAGTTGGGCCTTGAAGATCCGGCATTAACCGACGAGCAACTGATCGATGCCATGCTCGCACATCCGATTCTGATCAATCGCCCTATCGTTGTAACGGATAAAGGCGCTCGGCTTTGCCGACCGTCAGAGCTTGTCTTGGAGTTGCTGAAGCGCCCTGTCGAGCACTTCGTCAAAGAGGACGGCGAAGTAGTCCGTCATGTGGCGTCAGCAAAGCGATAAAGCAGTAACAGCAGCGTTTTGGCCTTGAAGCAGTTATGACCGGTCAAAGTATATTGACTTGAATTGGAGTAGTCGCATGAGTACCAACCAGGTTTCAGAGGCCCCAAGCACCACCGAGGGCATGGGGCTTTTCGAACGCTTTCTCACGTTGTGGGTGGCGCTGGCTATTGTGGTCGGCATCCTGCTGGGTCAGTTTGCGCCCGTGGTTCCAGAAACCCTTGCACGCTTCGAATACGCTCAGGTATCGATTCCGGTCGCGCTGCTGATCTGGGCAATGATCTTCCCGATGATGCTGCAAATCGATTTTACCTCCATCATTGGCGTGCGCCGCCAGCCCAAGGGGCTGGTTATCACCACGGCTGTCAACTGGCTAATCAAACCCTTCACCATGTTTGCGATTGCCTGGTTCTTCCTGATGGTAGTCTTTGCGCCCCTTATTCCTGCCGACAAAGCACGCGAATACCTGGCCGGAGCTATTCTGCTGGGCGCAGCACCTTGCACGGCAATGGTTTTTGTGTGGAGCTATCTGACGCGCGGTGATGCGGCTTATACGCTGGTGCAAGTTGCTCTGAATGACCTGATCATGCTCTTTGCCTTCGCCCCGATCGTGGTCTTTCTACTTGGCGTGTCAAACATCCAGGTGCCCTGGGATACCGTCATTCTGTCGGTGGTGTTGTACATCGTCATTCCACTGGCAGCCGGTTACTTTGTACGCCAGGCAGTCATCAAGCGGCGCGGGATAGAGTGGTTTGACAACGTCTTCATGAAGCGACTGGCGCCGATAACACCTATAGGCCTGATTATTACGCTGGTGCTGCTATTTGCCTTTCAGGGTGATGTGATCATCGCCAATCCGCTGCATATTCTACTGATTGCCATCCCGCTGATCATCCAGACCTTCCTGATTTTCTTTATCGCCTACGGCTGGGCCAAGGCATGGAAGGTGCCACATAACGTAGCAGCTCCGGCAGGCATGATCGGCGCCAGCAACTTTTTTGAACTGGCAGTGGCGGTGGCGATTGCTCTGTTCGGTCTGCAGTCGGGCGCTGCGCTGGCAACGGTAGTGGGTGTACTGGTAGAGGTGCCCATCATGCTGGCCCTGGTACGCATTGCCAATAAGACACGCCATCACTTTCCGGCGGCTGAAGGCACATGAACCTGAAGCGAGATCCAAACGCTCACATTCAAATGGATGCTTGTTAGAAGGTATAAGGAGTAACACATGTTCAAACATATTCTGGTTGCCGTAGATTTTTCTCCTGCATGGCCTTTAGTCAAACAGCGCCTGGAAAAGCTGACTGCCTGGGGTACTGAACACATCACGCTGGTATACGTTCTCAGTACACGCTATCCGGTCACCCCTGAGGAGACCCACAGGGCTCACTATGAAAGCCGATTGGCCGAACTGGCCAGTGAACTAGCTACCCCGGGCTTGAAGGTAGACAGCCAAGTCCGCGTTGGTGAGCCAGGCGCTGTGCTTGCCGAGGCGGCGCGGGAGTTGACCGCTGACCTGCTGTTGATGGGCTGCCGTGGTTACAGCCGGATCCAGGAATTTTTCCTGGGTAGCACAGCGCTGGATGCTGCCCGCCTGACCCAGTGCCCGCTATGGTTGGAGCCGATTATCCCGAGCCCGGCCAAACCGAACTCTGAATTGCTGATGCTGGCGACCGACGGCTCTGCCGCAGTGGCAAGCGCCGAAGCTATGACGGCCACGCTCTCACCCCGCTACAAACGCACCCTGGCAGTGACTGCTACCTGCGCTTCAGAAGGCTGTGACCGTGAGATTGCGGATGCTCGACAACATCTGCACACCTTGATTGAGCGACTGGATGGGCTCGAGACAAAAGTTCTTGATGGCGATCCGCGCCATGCCATCGTTACTGAAGCAAAGAAACAGAGCGCCGATCTGATTGTGATCGGCAAGCGCGGCCGTAATCGCATCCACGAGTTTCTGCTCGGCAGTACTGCCGAAACCATTGCCCGAGATGCCCATTGTCCAGTACTGATAGTACCGAGCAAGCCTTAAGCAGCTTCCTATGAACGGCAATGGACAGCTGCCCGGAAGATTTGCATATGAGCGAGGAAAGCAAATGACCAGCAGCCCTAACGTAAAGCACATACTTTTTCTCTGCGTAGCCAACTCGGCACGCAGTCAGATGGCCGAAGGGCTGGCACGGGCAATTCTCGGCGATCTGGCGGTGGTAGAAAGCGCAGGCTCCCACCCTACGACAATCGACCCTCTGGCCATCGAGGCGCTGGCGCAAGATGGTATTGATATAAGCCAGCAGTTCTCGAAATCCATAGAAGATGTTGATACCACTGAACTGGATATGGTCGTCACCCTCTGTGCCGAAGAAGTTTGCCCTATCCTCCCAGGCAAGGTGGTTCGTCAGCACTGGCCGATTATCGACCCCGGCTCCAGGGGCGGTCACAATCCACAGGAAATAGCAGTGCATTTTGCCAACGCCAGGGACGAAATCAGAGCCCACGTGGAAAGGCTCTACCAGCAACTGCAGGACGAGCAGTCGAAAGACTAACCTTGCGCTAAAGCGCCCACCTACTTGAGGAGATGGGAACACATTATGAACCAGCATCCCTATTCAAAACTTGTTGCCGCCGAACAGGGCGTCCAACTGATATTCACGCCCTGCCCAGGCACCCGCGATACCTCCGTCAGCGATGCTCTGACAGAGCTCAAACAGGCCGGTGCATCGGCACTCATTACTGTTATGCCGAGTACCGAGCTGAAAGACAACGGTGCAGATCAGTTACCCGAAGAATGCGCAGCGATGGGGATCGAGTGGTTTCACCTGCCGGTGGCAGATGACCAAGCACCGGGGCCGGATTTCGATGCCGCCTGGAGCCAGCACAAGCAACGCATAAGCGCACTGCTCGCCTCTGGTCAACAGGTGGCGATCCATTGCAAAGGCGGCTCCGGCCGTACCGGACTGATCGCAGGCCAACTACTGATCGCCAGCGGTGTCTCACTCCAAGTAGCGACTGAAAAAGTGCAGTCCATACGCCCCAAGGCTCTGCAACAGCCAGCGCATGTGGCGCATTTGCAGCAGTTCGCCGCCAATCTGAAGTAGATTGATCCCGCTGCACACCGGCTCCTGGAGAACAGCATGTCCAAGCATTTTCTGATCTTTCTCGGCAGCGCTCGCGACAGCACACCGCCGCGTCCCGCACGCTTGGGCTTGCGGGTGGCGCGGGCCTGTCTGGCGCATATTGACGCCTCAAGCAATTCGGCAGAAATCATTGATCCGCTGGACTATGACCTGGGCACAGTGTTCAAACCGCACTTCGCCTATGCGGCGGGCAAGGCCCCAGAAGCCCTGCAGACGCTGGCAGATAAAATCCAGGCGGCGGACGGCTACGTGATGATCAGCCCAGAATACAATCATTCGATGAGCCCAGCGCTGGCCCATCTGATCAATCATTTTGGCAGTTCGCTGTTTTCCTATAAACCCAGCGCCATCGTGACCTACTCGGCCGGGCAGTGGGGCGGCGTGCGTGCCGCCGTGGGGATGCGCAGCTTTCTGTCGGAAACCGGCTGCCTGCCGGTTTCCGCGATGATTCACATCCCTGAAGCCCAGAAGGTACTGGATGAGCACGGGGCTTGGGCACCGGATACCGATGCCAAGCGCTGGAATGGGTACCTGGCGCGCACCTTCGAACAGCTCGACTGGTGGGCCAGCGCAACCCAGCGGCAGCGGACTGAGGACGACCCGCACCAACGCATTCCGGCCTTCAGCAAAAGCCCGACTCAGCGCAACGCACCCTGAGCTGCTGACCTCTGCGTCCTTCTTCAAGCAGTTGCGCCTCAGGCAATGATTGAGACGCAGCTCGCAATCCCTTACCATAGCGCTGTTCGGCGAATGTCAACACATTCAGCGCGTGAGTGAATAAAACAACTACAACAGACCTTTATTCGAGTATTCCATGCACGAAATAGACAAGGACCCCCTGCCAAAGGGAGAACTGGCCCTGAAGATCACCGCCCTACCCCGCGACTGCAACAGTTTTGGGGATGTATATGGTGGCTGGCTGGTATCGCAAATGGACGTTGCAGGCACCAGTACCGCATCGCGCATCGCCCGTGGCAGGGTAGCGACTGTAGCCATCGACCGCATGGGTTTCATGGTGCCGGTACCGGTGGGCGCACAGTTGGCATTTCACGCCCATATTCTGGAGATCGGCCGCAGTTCGGTGAAGATGCTCGTAGAAGTCTGGAGTGAAGACCTGGCACACGACGGCAGTCGCAAGGTTACCGAGGCGATCTTCGTCTTTGTCGCCATCGATGACCGCGGTCGCACACGCATCATTCCTTCCTGAGTCAGTGAGCCTGACCATGGCCCGAGCGCTGCCCATCGGCAGGCATATGCAGCGCTCTGCAAGCCTGCTTGCAGCTTGAAGCTTACCGCTTGCAGCTGCGAGCCCGCGAGCCCCTAAAGCGGTTGAAGCTTGGCATAGGCAACCATCAGCCATTTGCTGCCTTCGTCGTCGAAATTGACCTGAATACGCGCCTGGGCGCCTTGGCCTTCATAATTGAGTACCACGCCCTCACCAAACAGGCTGTGCATAACGCGCTGGCCCAGGGCGAAGCCGGTGCTTTCGGTGGCGTCGTTCTGGAACAGGCTACTTTTGGCCGGGCCGAAGGGGCGGCTGACCTGGCTGCCCAGGCGCACTTCGCGGATAAGCTCGCTGGGTATCTCGCGGACAAAGCGCGAGACCTTGTTGAAGGTCTCGCTGCCGTACAGGCGGCGGGTCTCGGCCCAGGTGATGACCAGTTGCTGCATGGCGCGGGTAATGCCGACATAGGCCAGGCGCCGCTCTTCTTCGAGGCGGCCGGGCTCTTCCAGGCTCATCTTGTGCGGGAACAGACCTTCTTCAACCCCGGCCAGGAATACCAGCGGGAACTCCAGCCCCTTGGCGCTGTGCAGGGTCATCAGTTGGACGCTATCTTCGAAACGATCAGCCTGAGTTTCACCCGCCTCCAGCGAGGCATGGGCGAGGAAGGCCAGTAGCGTGTCGCCCTCGACCTCTTCATCGGCCTGGTCATTCTCGAAGGTGCGCGCGGCCGAGACCAGTTCCTCCAGGTTCTCTACCCGTGCCTGACCCTTTTCGCCCTTTTCATTCTCGTGAAAGCGCAGCAACCCACTTTGCTCAATGACCTGCTGGGCCATGCTGTATAGCGGCAGGCCTTCGACGCGCAGGCTGATTTCTTCAATCAGTTCGCAGAAGCCTTGCACCGCATTGGCGGCGCGCCCGGGCAAGCCCTTGGTGTCGAGCAGGTCGCAGGCGGCCTGCCACATGGATACGTCCTGCTGACGGGCGTGCAGACGTAGCGCTTCGACCGTCTTGTCACCGATCCCCCGGGTCGGCAGGTTGATGATGCGCTCCAGCGCACCATCGTCCCCGCGATTGGCCACCAGACGCATATAGGCCATGGCGTTCTTGATCTCGGCGCGCTCGAAGAAGCGCTGGCCGCCATAAATGCGGTAGGGCACACCGGCACGCAGCAGGGCCTCTTCCAGTACCCGCGACTGGGCGTTGGAGCGATAGAGGATGGCGATCTCACTGCGTGCCATGCCTTCACCTACGGCCTGGTCGATACGCTCGACAATAAAGCGTGCTTCGTCCTGCTCGTTGAAACCGGCATACAGGGCAATAGGTTCGCCCTCGGCACCGTCAGTCCAGAGCTCCTTGCCCAGGCGCCCGGCATTCTGAGTAATCAGTGCGTTGGCGGCGTTGAGGATGCAGGCCGTGGAGCGATAGTTCTGCTCCAGGCGGATCATTTCCGAGTTGGGGTAATCGCGCTGGAATTGATGAATATTCTCTACCTTGGCGCCGCGCCAGCCGTAGATAGACTGGTCGTCGTCACCCACCACCATCAGGCTCGGGGTCTTGCCGGCGATCAGACGCAACCAGGCGTACTGTACGGCGTTGGTGTCCTGGAATTCGTCCACCAGAATATGCCTAAAGCGCGCCTGGTACTGCTCGCGCAGGGCGGTGTTGTCACGCCAGAGCTCGAGCGAGCGCAGCAGCAGTTCGGCAAAGTCGACCACCCCGGCGCGGGCGCAGGCCTGCTCGTAAGCCTGGTAGATGCGCAGCATGGTGGTCAGAAACAGATCGCCAGCGGCCTGGATATGCTGGGGCCGCAGGCCTTCGTCCTTCTGGCCGTTGATCCACCACTGGGCCTGGCGTGGCGCCCACTGGTTTTCATCCAGCGCCAGCTCGCGAATCACGCGTTTGACCAGCCGCAGTTGGTCGTCGCTGTCGAGTATCTGGAACTGCTGCGCCAGCCCGGCTTCCTGCCAGTGTGCGCGCAGCAGGCGGTGGGCCAAGCCGTGGAATGTACCGACCCACATGCCCTGGGGCGAAATGCCCAGCAGTTTTTCGATGCGCTCGCGCATCTCATGGGCGGCCTTGTTGGTGAAGGTGACCGACAGAATGCTCCACGGCGAGACCTTTTCCACCTCCACTAGCCAGGCGATACGATGCACCAGCACACGGGTTTTGCCGGACCCGGCGCCAGCCAGCACCAACTGTTGTCCGGTGGTGGCGGTCACGGCCTGGCGTTGGGCGTCATTCAGGGAATTGAGTAGATGTGAAATATCCATCGGCGCATTCTAGCAGCCACGGCAGCAAAGCCGGAAGAAATGCCCAAAACACCCTGTCCAGAGGCATCGCTTTTGCTTAAGCTGGGTAAAAAGGGGCTGTGCCAAGCCAGATCTCTAGTGTAAGGTGATGTGTCAGGACATGACACAGGGACAGCTTGATAAGGCCTGCACCGCCAGCCTTTAAACAGGCACGCCAGAGCCTGGCTGTTCACTGATCTGTAATTCCATACAACAAGAAACGCACAGCGTTCCGAGGGACCGCGTCTACTATGACGTTTCCAGATCCACTACAGCCTGCTTTCAACCACCAGGATACGCGCCTGCGCGAACTGGACATGCTGTATGACTACTCCCGCCTGCCCCAATGGCTGATTCTGCTGACCGCCGTGGTGATGGTGCCGCTGGCATGGGATGTGGCACCACGCGGTCAATTGCTCGGCTGGCTGGTCACAGTGATGGCGCTCATTCTGCTGCGCACCCTGCTGGTTCGCTATTACCGCCAGGCTCTACCGGCACGGCGCCTGCGCGTGCGCTGGCTAGCGCTCTTCTACCTTGGCAATCTGGCCTCGGGCCTGTGTCTGGCCTGGGTGCATCTGAGCCTGATTCCGCTAGATACCTTCAGCCTGCAAGCCCCGGCCTATGGCCTGACCAGCGGCGTCAGTCTGTGTGTGAGCATTATCTACGCCAGCCGTTTTATGGCCTTTGCCACCTTCGCGGTACCCGCCTGGCTGATACCCACCGTCTACCTGCTGACACAGAACGACCCGACCAGCCCCTATTGGGGCCTGATGGGCATCACCCTGTTTGGCTGCATGATGCTGGGCGCGGCCTTTATCAACCGCTCCGTGACCCTGGCGCTGGAAGCGACCAACCGTAGCCAGGCGCTGGTGCAGCGGCTGGACGAGGCGCGCCAGCAGGCTGAAGCGCTCAACCAGCAGCTGACCCGCGAAATTCAACAGCGCCGCCAAGCCGAACAAGGCCTGCGCGAAAGCCATGCCGAGCTGGAGGAGCGCGTAGCCCTGCGCACCGCCGAACTGCGCGACGCCAGTGCTGCCCTGCAAGCCAGCGAGACGCAGTTGAGCCTGGCCCTGGACGCCAGTCAGTTGGGCCTGTGGGACTGGGATTTGCAGAGCGACAAGGTCTATCACTCGCATCTGCAGGAGATCTTCGGCCTGCCCTCCCACTCGGTCGCGTCCATGCTCAAGGACCTCAAGCCGTTGTTGCACCCCGACGACGTCAGCTTGGTGCGCAATACGCTGATCG
The DNA here is from genome assembly GCA_046291745.1 of Pseudomonas sp. Classification (GTDB taxonomy): domain Bacteria; phylum Pseudomonadota; class Gammaproteobacteria; order Pseudomonadales; family Pseudomonadaceae; genus Halopseudomonas. Next base: position 11,530 of record JBKBSI010000072.1, read on the forward strand.
ATCATATGAAGGGCTTGTCCTCCTCCTATCGCATCGACTACCGGGTCAAGCACACGGATGGTCGCTGGATCTGGGTAGAGGACAGCGGCCGCGTGGTCGACCGCGACGAGCAGGGCCGCGTGCTGCGCATGATTGGCACGCGCCGGGATATCAGCGTGCGCAAGCAGCAGGACGAGCAGGCGCAGTTGGCCGCCACGGTCTTCCAGGCAACCTCTGAAGGTATCTTTATTCTCAACCCGGCATTGAAGATTCTTTCGGTGAACCATGCGTTTTCGGTGATTACCGGCTACTCGCCGGAGGAATGTATCGGCCAGCCGATTTACGACCCAGTGCGCCAAGCCGGGAACAAGCAGTCGCTAGAAGACCTGCGCGTGCATTTGCTCACCTCCGACCGCTGGGAGGGCGAACGTATTGGCATGCGCCGTGGTGGCGAGCTCTATCCCCAATGGATGCAACTGGCCGTGGTGCGCGACGGCAACGGCGCCATTACCCACTACGTGGGCTTCTTTGCCGATCTGAGCGTACACCGCCAGACCGAAGAGCAACTGCAGTACCTCACCACCCATGACGCCCTGACCCAATTGGCCAACCGCAACATGTTTACCCAGCGGCTGCAGGAGGCTACCTCCAGGGCACGCCAGACCGAGCAGGGCCTGGCGCTGATGCATGTGGATCTGGACCGCTTCAAGTACATCAATGACACCCTCGGTCACAAGGTAGCCGATGAGCTGCTGCAGCAGGTGGCGACCCGGCTGCGCGACATTACCCCGGAAAACGACCTCCTGGCGCGGCTCTCCGCCGATGAGTTTGTGGTGATCATTGAACAGACCGACAGCCGCAGCCAGCTTGAACAACGCGCAGCAGAGGTGCTCGAGAGCCTGCGGCGGCCGATCAGCATTGAGGACCATGAGCTGATCGTTACCGCCTCCATCGGTATCAGCCAGTTCCCGCATACCGCGCGCGACAATCTGGTGCTGATTACCCAGGCCAACCAGGCCATGCAGCATGCCAAACATCTTGGCGGCAATGGCCTGCAGTTTTTTACCCACAATATGCAGGCCTACAGCCTTGACCGGCTGCAGCTGGAAAACCAGTTGCGCAAAGCGCTGGAAGAGGACCAACTGGTGGTTCACTACCAGCCCAAGTTGCATCTGGCCACCGACCAGATTGGTGGGGCCGAAGCCCTGGTGCGCTGGCAGCATCCGGAGCGCGGCCTGATCATGCCCGGCGACTTTATCGATATCGCCGAGGAAACCGGCCTGATCGTGGCCCTGGGCGATGCGGTGCTGGTAAAGGCCTGTAAACAAGCCAGCAGTTGGTGCGCTGAGGGTCCTGCGGCCATCTGTGTGGCGGTAAACCTGTCGGTGCAACAGCTACGGCAAAAGGGTTTTGCGCTGCGTGTGGCGCAAATTCTTGAGGAGGCCGACCTCTCCGCTGACCTGCTGGAGCTGGAGCTGACTGAAAGCATGCTGCTGGAGCACGTGGATGCGGTAGCAGACAACATCGCCCGTCTGCAGAAAATGGGCATCAAGCTGGCAATTGACGACTTCGGCACCGGCTACTCGTCCCTGGCCTATCTCAAGCGCTTCCCGATCACCACGCTGAAGATCGACCGCGCCTTCGTCGCCGAGCTCGACGAGCACAGCGAAGATCACCCATCGGACCACGATGCTGCGATCGTCCGCGCGATCATCGCCATGGCCCATAGCCTGAGCCTGAATGTGGTTGCCGAAGGGGTCGAGCATGTGGGTCAGTTGAGCTTCCTCAAGGCCCACGGTTGTGACGAGGTGCAGGGCTATCTGATCAGCAAACCAGTGTCGGCCGAAGCCTTTACTCGCTTGCTGGAGGACAGCAGGTCAGCCCAAGTCGCAGAGCAGGACTAGGGCGAATAACGCCTACCGCTCATCCAGCCAGGCATGCCCGAGGCGTTCCAGCAGGCTGTCCGCCGCATCAGGCCCCCAGCTACCGGCGGCATAGCGCTTGGGTGAGCGGTAACAGTCCTGCCAGCCCTGAATCACCGGATCAACCCAGCGCCACGCTGCTTCTATCTCATCCCGGCGCATGAACAGCGTGGCATCACCTTCAATCACATCCAGCAACAGCCGTTCATAGGCATCCCAGCGGCGCTTCTTGAAAGCTTCGGCAAAATTCAGGTCCAGGTCGACTTCCTGCAGAGCCATGCCACGCCCCGGGGTCTTGGCCATCAGTGACAGGCTGATGCGCTCGTCCGGCTGCAGACGGATCACCAGGCGATTGTGGCTTGGCGTGTCGCCGCCCTCGGCAAACAACCGATAGGGCACCGACTTGAACTGGATGACAATCTCCGACTTGCGTTGCGCCAGCGACTTGCCGGTGCGCAGGTAAAAGGGCACCCCGGCCCAGCGCCAGTTGTCGACTTCAGCCTTGAGCGCAACGAAGGTCTCGGTATTGCTATCGTGGTCGACGCTTTTCTCGAAGTAGTAGGCGGGCAGCTCTTCACCGGCACGCGAACCCTTGGAATACTGGCCACGCACGGTACGATCCTGCACATCCATGCCGGTAATAGGGCGCAGGGCTTCGAGGATCTTGAGCTTTTCGTTGCGCACGGCCTCGGGCTCGAAGTGCACCGGCGCCTCCATGGCGACCAGACAGAGCAGCTGCAATAAATGGTTCTGCACCATATCGCGCATGGCGCCAGCGCCGTCGTAATAGTCGCCGCGGTTCTCCACGCCGACGGTTTCCAGCACGCTGATCTGCACGTGATCGATATGTGCGTTGCGCCACAGCGGCTCAAACAGCGCATTGCCAAAGCGCAGCGCCAGTAGATTCTGCACCGCCTCCTTGCCGAGGTAATGGTCGATCCGGAAGATCTGCGACTCGGCCACCACCTCACCGATCCCATCGTTGATCAGGTTGGCGGTTTCCAGGCTCTGGCCCAGCGGCTTTTCCAGCACTATGCGCGCATTGCCGTTGGTCAGGCCCACCGACGCCAGATGTCGGGCGGTGGAGGCAAACAGGCTGGGCATGGTCGCCAGATAGAACAGCCGCACGCGCTGGGCCTGGGGGTCCAGCACCTTGGCCAACCGCGGAAACTCGACGCGCTGGCTAACATCCAGCGCCAGGTAATCCAGGCGCTGGGCAAAGCTGTGCCAGGTTTC
>JBKBSI010000073.1:0-14583 GCA_046291745.1 Pseudomonas sp.
TCGTGTTCTGTATCGTGGTGTTCTTCTTCCCGGAGATGGGTGGCTTCTTCCTCGAGCATCCAAACTTTGAAGTGGCTAACCAGTTGAAGACCCCTGACCATATTGCGCCGGTCTGGTACTTCACGCCCTTCTACGCCATTCTGCGAGCCGTACCTGCCATTGGTGGCTCGGCGTTCCCTGGCGTACTGGCCATGGGTGCGGCGATCGCGGTGCTGTTTGTTCTGCCCTGGCTGGACCGTAGCCCGGTCCGCTCAATTCGCTACAAGGGCTGGATGAGCAAGGTTGCTCTGGTAGTCTTCTGCATCTCGTTCGTGATCCTCGGTATCCTCGGTGCCATACCTGGTACTGCTATGCGGACGCTGATCTCGCAGATCTGTACTGTCCTGTACTTCGCTTTCTTCCTGCTGATGCCGTTCTATACCAGCATGGAGAAGACCAAACCCGTTCCAGAAAGGGTGACCGGCTAATGAAAAAGCAATTAATAGCCCTGTGTTTTGCGCTGATTCCGGCAGTCGCCATGGCTGCTCCAAGTGGTGTGCCGTTGCAGAGTGCCAATGTCGACTTGCGTGACAAGGCCGCTCTGCAGGATGGCGCCCGTACTTTCGTCAACTACTGCATGGGCTGCCATTCGGCCCAGTATCAGCGCTACGAGCGTGTAGCCAACGATATTGGTATTCCTGAAGAGCTGATGCTGGATAACCTGGTGTTCTCCGATGCACTTATCGGCGATCACATGAAGATCGGTATGCGTCAGCAGGACTCCAAGGTGTGGTTTGGTGCTGCGCCGCCTGACCTGACCAACGTTGCCCGGGTGCGTGGTAACGATTGGTTGTATACCTACATGATGACCTTCTACGAAGACCCGTCACGTCCTTATGGCGCTAACAACCTGGTGTTTGCCAACGTCGGTATGCCGAACGTGTTGATGGAGCTTCAGGGCCGTCAGGTGCTCGGTTGCAAGGACATGCCGGTGATGGAAGGTCGTAGCATGCTTCGCGACACCCTGACCGGTGACCCGGTCATGGAAGAGCAGTGCGATGTGCCGGTTGTGATGGCCGGAACCGGTGCTCAGAGTGAGGAAGAGTTTGAGACCACGGTGCGTAACCTGGTCACCTTCCTGGCTTACTCTGGTGATCCAATCAAACTGGAGCGCCACCGCATAGGTACCTATGTGTTGCTCTACCTGGCCTTCCTGTTTGTGTTTGCCTTCCTGCTCAAGCGTGAGTTCTGGAAAGATATTCACTGATTAGCGGCTTTTTCAGGATCAATTGCGCGCCCTTTGGGGCGCGCACTTGTTTCTGGGGTATAATCCCCGCTTATTGACATGGCGGATCGCTCGGATGGATCTGCTTATTCGTACTCGCCTAACCGCGGGTATCGTTGTTTACCGCAATCCGCTACAGGATGAGGGTTGATTTATGGGCGTTACCGCCAACAAGCGTTCTTCGATGGCTTTTTTCTCCGATCCGCGTGACCATTATTGCCACCGTGTGCGGATTGTTCTGGCTGAAAAGGGCGTGACCGTCGATGTGATCAACGTGGATCCCGGTAACCATCCCGAAGAACTCGCCGAGAACAATCCCTACAACAGTGTGCCGACTTTGCTTGATCGTGATCTGGTGCTGTATGAGCCCAACATCATGATGGAGTACCTGGACGAGCGTTTCCCGCATCCGCCGTTGCTGCCGGTTTACCCGGTGGCGCGTGCCAACACGCGGCTGTTGATGTTTCGGGTGCAGCGCGATTGGTGTGGGTTGGTAGATGCTATCAGCAACCCCAAGACAGCCCCTGCGGCAGTCACCAAGGCACGCAAGGAGCTACGTGAAAGCCTGATCGGCGTAGCGCCGGTGTTTGCAGAAATGCCCTTCTTCATGAGCGAAGAGTTCAGCCTGGTAGATTGCTGTATCGCACCTATCCTCTGGCGTCTGCCGATGCTGGGCGTTGAGTTGCCCAAGCAGGCCAAGCCGTTACAGGATTACATGGACAGAATCTTCCTGCGTGAAGGTTTTCTCGGCAGCCTGTCGGCCGCCGAAAAGGAAATGCAGTAAGCAATTCACCAACCCTAGGAGGCTCGCATGGCTCAGATGAGCTCAAGCAGACCCTACCTGATTCGTGCTCTGTACGAATGGGTCCTCGATAACCAGTGCACCCCCTATGTGCTGGTTAACGCGCAGTTCCCCGACACTATGGTGCCTGAAGCCTTTGTCGAGGCAGGGCAGATAGTGCTGAATCTCTCGCCCAACGCCATACGGCATCTCGAGATGGATAACGACAAGATCAGTTTTGATGGTCGTTTTGGTGGTGTCGCCCAGCAGGTGTGGATTCCCGCTCAGGCGGTCATGGCCATCTACGCCCGGGAGAACGGACAGGGCATGGTTTTCGAAGTGGAGCCAGCACCGCAACCGCCGGCGGGTGATGATGGCCAAACCACCTCGCAGAGCAAGGCTGAAAAGCCTGCGCGTCCTTCTCTGAAGGTGGTCAAGTAAGCGTGGTCTAGCTTGTTGTTGGTAGTACTAATCCGGCCCTTGCGGGCCGGATTTGTTTGTAACGCTAGTCAATATACTCGAACAGTTTGACGATCCGCTGTACCCCGCCAACCTGTTGTACTGCCTGTACCGCAAGATCTGCTTCGCTGCGACGCACCAGGCCCATCAGATAGACAACGCCTGATTCGGTAGTGACCTTGATACGGCGACCAGGGATGCTGTTATCTGCCAGCAACCGGGATTTCGCGCTGGTAGTAATCAGCCCGTCGTTGTTGCGCGCCAGCAGCGGCAGGTTGGCGCCTACAGTCAGTTCGTTGTGGACTACCTTGACCCGCTGTACTTCGCTGGCAACCCTTTCGGCTACGCCCTTGAGGTCTTCCCTTGGCACCTGACCGGCGAGCAGTACCACGCCGTTGAAGCTGGTGACCAGAACACGTGCGTCCCGTTCCAGAGCGATATCGGCCTTGGCAATATTGACGTTGATGCGGGTCTCGATGAGCTGGTCGTCTATGCTGCTGCCCAGTGTCCGAGTACCAGGGTTGCCCTGCAGGGGCTCGTCGCGGGTAGCGGTCAGTACCGTGCTGCAACCACTCAGCAGGGTGAGGACCAACAGGCTGGCTATAACTTTCATTCTTCACTCCCGAATAGCTGACGATCAATAAGGTCGCACAGACAGTGGATGGCCAACAGGTGAACCTCCTGAATACGTGCGGTAGAGCGGGCAGGTACGCGAATCTCTGCGTCCTCTGGCAGCAGCAGTGACGCCATGGCGCCGCCGTCCCGGCCACTTAGTGCAACGACCAGCATGTCACGATCATGGGCGGCCTGTATGGCCTTCAGAACGTTGCCAGAATTGCCGCTGGTAGAGATGGCCAGCAGCACGTCACCGGGTTGCCCGAGCGCGCGGATCTGCTTGGAGAACACCTCGTCGTAGCTGTAGTCATTGGCAATAGAGGTAATGGTCGAACTGTCGGTGGTCAGCGCAAATGCGGGCAGGCTAGGACGTTCGCGCTCGAAACGATTGAGCAGTTCAGAGGAAAAGTGTTGGGCATCGCCGGCCGACCCACCGTTACCACAGGTAAGAATCTTGCCTTCATTAAGCAGGCAATTGACCATCAACTGGCTGGCTTGCTCGATACTGGGTCCAAGCACATCCATGGCGCGGGTCTTGGTTTCTATACTGTCGGTGAAGAGCTGCCTGATTCGGTGTTGCATATCCATAGGGAGATTGGCTCGCTAACAGGTAAAGGCTTCACGGATCCACTGATAGGAGGCTGGATCCGCAGGATCGCCGTGGGCGGCGATGACATCGAAGCGGCAAGAGTGATTTGCCAGGTGCGGATGCGTCAACAGGTAGAACTGGGCGGCGGCAATTACCCGCTTCTGCTTGCGCCAGTCGATCGTGTCAACCGCATTGCCCCATTGGCTGCTTCGTCTGTAACGTACTTCGACAAATACTACTGTATCGGCGTCCCGCATGACCAGATCAAGCTCGCCCTGCTTGCAGCGATAGTTCCTGGCCATCACGCGCATGCCAGCCTTTAGCAGTAGCTGCTCGGCATGTCGCTCGGCCAGGTTGCCGAGGATTTGTTTGTCGGTCAGCTGTTTCATCGCAAGGGGATTAGCGTGGGCGCCTCGACCAGTTTGCCGTCCTGCATCATGCCCCAGCTCAACTCGCGCTGAATGCGGCCGTCGGCGCCCAGCGACAGCTGGCCGGTGGCTCCGTTAATAGTTGTTTCCGGATGCTGCTGCAACTGCGGCAGGCGGCTGAATATGCGCTGGGCGTCGATACCCATGGCGTATAGGCGTCCAAGGGCACCACCGGCCTGCGGCCAGCTCTGGGTCACCGGGCTGTACAGGCTGTCGGAACGGCTCAGCAGCCAGGGCACCTCGGAAACCAGAATGCCATCCAGATCGGCGTTCTGATGGTTGTCGCCACCTACCTGATATACATGCGAGGTGGCGTAAACCGGTAGGTCTGCAGCGTACTGGAAGGCCAGTGTAGGTTTGATCTGCCTGGCCTGCAGGGTAGTGGCGGCGAGGAACAGGGCGTCCAGGTCCTGCCTCGGGGTAGGCTGAACGACTACCGAGCTACCCAGTACGCGTTGGATACGCGTACCCCGTTGTTCGCTCTGGCGGATTTGCAACAACTGTCCGATCTGGCCTGCGACTGCGGCTGGCTCATCGATCATCTCGCGTCCGATAAGCACACCACCAAGCTCCTCCCAGGTGGTTCGAAATGCCTGGAAGGCACGTTCGCCCCAATCTGTGCGGGTAGTCAGGGCTGCCATCTGGCGGTGACCCTGAGCCCAGGCTTCGTGAGCGGCGGACCTTGCCTCATCTTCGGGGGCCAGGCCGAACTGGAACAATGCTTCACCGGACTGAGACGCCTGGTCGGTATAGTTCAGGGCCAGCGTAGGCAGTGGCAACTCGGCCATGCTGGCAATGCGGCTGACCTGCTCACGCTCCAGCGGCCCAATCACCCATTGGGCGCCATCGGCAATCGCTTGGCGGTAGAACTGTGCAGGATCAGCATAGGCGGTGGAGTCGTATAGGCTGACCTGGGGTTGCTCTAGACCTTCGCTGTAAGCCTGGTATTGGGCCGCGAGAAAGCCGTCGCGCAAGGCCTGTGCAGCATTCGCCAACGGGCCCTCAAAGGGCAGCAGCAAGGCCACGTGGGTGGGGCGGCTGGCGTGCAGCTCAAGTAGCTGGGCGAGACTTCCCGGGAGACTGCCGATGGCTGCGTGGTTGGGATTTTCTTCCTGCCACTGCTGGATTGAGCGTATCTGCAGATCCAGGTTGCTCAGGTCGCGCTCGATGAGTGCCAGTTCCAGCCAGGCTTTGAGTTCGCCGCTGGCTTCGCCATGGGCTTCGCGCACGGCGGATACGGGCATCTGGTTGATACTTTTCCAGATGGCTGTGAGGTTGTTCGGTTGGGCAGTGGTGGGCAGCAGTTCGTGGATAAAGATACGCTCACGCGCAGCATTCAGGTGCTCACCCGCGGCATCCAGGGCGTCAGCCCTAAGTCGCTGCATGCGCAGTTGGTCTTCCATCGGCAGGCTGTCGAGCTGGCTGAAGGATGGATGCCGTAGTGCCCGCAGCGCCATGTCCGGCCGGTTCTGCGCCATGGCGCTAAGGGCCTGTAGCTCACTGAAGAGAATCTGCTGATCCAGCGGCAGATCACTCTGGGGAATCTGCTGCAGAATCGACAGTACCTGTTCCGGGCGCCCAGCGTTATGGGCAGCTTGCGCGGCGTGCAGACGCAGCAGGTTGGCTTCTGCGCCGCTACGACGGTCCGCATCCTGCAGTATCTGCTCGGCCGAGGCCTGGGGAGTGCGGGGCAAATCAGCCAACTGCTTGGGCGGTGACGAGCAGCCGGCCACCATCACGGCCAGAATCAGGGGGAGAAAGGGCAGGTGATTGACGCGGGACATGTGGCAGTATCCTTACACTGGGGACGCAGGTGGCAGCGTCCCGGGGGTATCTGAGCAGGCATTGTAACCAAGGCACAGGGCAATCGCCATGTACTGCATCACGTCCTGTACAATCACAGCAACAGTCAGCCCAGGATCAGTCATGTCCGGTACCCTTTATGTCGTCGCCACGCCCATTGGCAATTTGCAGGACATGTCGCCGCGCGCGCTAGAAGTCCTGCGTGCGGTCAGTCTGATTGCAGCCGAAGATACTCGCCACAGCGCGCGCCTGCTGCAACATTTTGGCGTGACAACCGCTACTACGGCCTGTCATGACCATAATGAGCGGGACAAGAGTATCCGCCTGGTAGAGCGCATGCTGGCGGGTGAGGATATGGCGCTGATTTCCGATGCGGGCACGCCGTTGATCTCCGATCCGGGTTATCACCTGGTACGCCAGGCGCGGGAGGCTGGGATACGGGTCTGTCCTGTCCCGGGTGCTTGCGCCCTGATTGCGGCGCTGAGCGCGGCGGGATTGCCATCCGACCGCTTTGCCTTTGAGGGTTTTCTGCCGGCCAAGGCCAATGGACGGCGGCTACGCTTGCAGGCGCTGGCCGTCGAACCACGCACCTGGATGCTGTATGAGGCGCCGCACCGATTGCTGGAGTGCCTGGAGGACATGCTGGATATCTTCGGGCCCGAGCGGCAAGTGGTACTGGCCCGTGAGCTGACCAAGACCTTCGAGACCATCAAGGGCGGACCCGTTGCCGAGATGGTCGCCTGGGTACGGGATGACAGCAACCAACAGCGTGGTGAGTGTGTGCTGATTGTTGAAGCCATGCCCGAGCCCGAGGAGTCCGATGGACTGAATCCGGAAGCCCAGCGTGTGCTGGATATTCTGCTCAGTGAGCTGCCGGTCAAGCAGGCGGCAGCGCTAGCTGCGCAGATTACCGGCGAGAAGAAGAATCGCCTGTATCAGGTGGCGCTGGGTAAGGGGTGAGTCCCAGGCTTCCAGTAGACACTGCAAGCCCTTCGCGACGAGGCGTCGCTCCCACCCCTCACCCTCTCCTGGGAGTGTCGAGTTCCATCTCGACACAAGGTGGTAAGGCTAAGCGCGCTGGCCGAGGTGGAACTCGGCCTTCCCGAAAAGCAACGCAAAACCTTCGCGGCTAGGCGTCGCTCCCACCCCTCACTGCCTCTCCTGGGAGTGTCGAGTTCTATCTCGACACGGGTGGGGGCTACTGCTGCAACACCAGCACCCGCTGACCGGCCCGCACGGCTGAGCCGGGTTGTACGTGGATGGAGGCGACCACGCCGTCGCAGGGCGCTACCAGCGGTATCTCCATCTTCATCGACTCGAGAATTACCAGCACATCACCTGCCTTGACCTCAGCGCCTTCGGTGACCTGCACCTGCCACAGGTTGCCAGCAATATGACTTTCGACCCCCTGCTGGTCGGCTAGTAACAGCGCTTCTTCAGTGTCTTCTGCGGCGGCCTCCTCACTCTCGTAGTTGGCCTGGCCGTTGGCGATCCAGCGCTCGCGCTCGGCCTTGAACGCGGACTGCTGTTGCTGGCGGAAGGCCTGAATGCTGTCTGCTTCCTGGTCGAGAAAGGTCTGGTAGTCATTCAAGTGCAGTTCGGTTTCCTCAATGCGTAGCGGGTAACGCCCGAGTGGGAAATCGCGGCGAATAACCTGCAGCTCGTCGGCGCTGACCGGATAAAAACGAATCTGGTCGAAGAAGCGCAGTAGCCAGGGCATGCCGCCGAAAGCTTCGACTTCGCGATAGCGATTCCACATCTGCAGGGTGCGGCCGACAAACTGGTAGCCGCCTGGCCCCTCCATGCCGTATACGCACATGTAGGCGCCGCCAATGCCCACCGAGTTTTCTGCGGTCCAGGTACGCGCCGGGTTGTATTTGGTGGTGACCAGGCGGTGGCGCGGGTCCAGCGGTGTAGCTACTGGTGCGCCGAGATAGACGTCGCCCAAACCCATGACCAGATAGCTTGCGTCAAACACGGTACGGTAGACCTCATCCAGATTCGGCAGGTCGTTGATGCGGCGGATAAACTCCAGGTTGCTCGGGCACCAGGGAGCGTCCTTGCGCACGGTAGTCATGTATTTGTCGATGGCCAGTTGGCAGGCCGGGTCATCCCATGACAGCGGCAGGTGCACGATGCGTGAGGGCACCTTGAGGTCGCGGGCGGTGCAGACAGCTTCCCAGGCATCCTCGACAATACGCAGCAGTCGATCAATCGGCAGTGTCTCGGGCTGGTAATGCACCTGCAGCGAGCGGATACCGGGTGTCAGGTCATTTACCCCGGGCAACTGCATGGCTTCCAGCGATTGCATCAGCGCGTGGCCGCGAAAGCGCAGTACCAGGTCCAGCTCCGGCTGACCGATTTCCAGCAACAGATGGGTATCACCGGATAGCCGCGCAACCAGGCGCGTATCGTCCTCGCCGATATCCAGCACTATGGGTGACTCAGGTTCGACGGCGGGACTGCTGGCGGGGCAGAGTGGCTGCAGTTGCTGGACTGCCTGCTCACGCAGCACGGCCAGCTCGCGGGCGGTCTCCAGATCTACCGGGATAAAGCGCACGCGGTCGCCAGCCTTGAGCTGACCCATTTGCCACAGGTCGGCCTCGATAATACTCACCGGGCAGACGAAGCCGCCCAGGCTCGGGCCGTCCGGTCCAAGGATTACCGGCATATCGCCGGTAAAGTCCACTGCGCCAATGGCGTAGGGGTTGTCATGAATGTTCGATGGGTGCAGTCCGGCCTCTCCGCCGTCCTCACGCACCCACTCGGGTTTGGGACCGATCAGCCGCACGCCGGTGCGGCTGGAGTTGAAGTGTACCTCCCAGTCGGTATCGAGAAAGCGCTGCATATAGGCCTGAGTGAAATACTCGGGTGCCGCATGCGGGCCGTAGATCACCCGCAGTTCTCTAACGGTAGGCAAGCTTGTGCGCATATCCTCGGCAAGACTTGCACCCGCGTTGTCATCGGTCAGTGCCGACAGATGCAGAACATCCCCAGCGCGTAGCGCGCGGCCGGCATGACCGCCAAACTGACCGAGGGTAAAGGTGCTCTTGCTGCCGAGATAGTCCGGAACCTGTACGCCCCCGCGCAGGGCGATATAGCTGCGCGCGCCTGCACCAAGAATGGTACCCAGGGCTACCTGACTGCCAGCCTTGATTAGCAGGCTGGTATGCATCGGCTGTGGTTCGCCATCGACAGTCAGTGGAATCTCGGCGCCAGTCACCGCTATCACTGCATCGGTATTGAACTTCAACGTTGGCCCGCTCATGGTAATTTCCAGCCCGGCGGCGTCGGTCTCGTTGTTCAGTAAGCGGTTGCCCAGGCGCAGTGCCAGATTGTCCATCGGTCCCGACGGCGGCACGCCTACTGCCCAGTAGCCTAGGCGGCCAGGTATATCCTGCACCGTGGTTTGCGTACCGCCGCTGACTACTTCAAAGGTGTTGGCTTTATAGCTCAGGCCCTCCAGGCAGCGGGTCCAGGGCTCGCCACTGGCGAAGGGCTTGTCTAGCAGAATCTGGCGGATGTATTCGATATTGGTTTCCACCCCGTACAGTTGGGTTTCGCCCAGGGTTGCATGTAGCGCGGCGCTGGCGGCCTCACGGCTGGGCTCCCAGCAAATGATCTTGGCGATCATGGGGTCGAAGTAGGGTGGTATCTCGCAACCGGCTTCCACCCAGGTGTCGATGCGCCGTGACTGACCATCAGCCTGCGGGAAGCGGACGGCGGTCAGGAGTCCTGGGCAGGGCTGAAAATCACGACCGGGGTCTTCGGCATAGACGCGGGCCTGGATGGCATGGCCCTGGGCTTTCAGATTCTTGCCCAGCTCGGCCAGCGGTGGCAGGTCGCCTGCCGCCAGTTCGATCATCCAGCGCACTAGGTCCACACCCCAGACCTGTTCGGTGACGCCGTGTTCGACCTGCAGGCGGGTGTTGACCTCGAGAAAATAGAACTGCGCCGCTTCGCTGTCATACACGAACTCAACCGTACCGGCGCTACGGTACTGTACGGCACTGGCCAACTGGATGGCGGCTTCGCACAGGGCGTCGGCCATGCCTTCCGGCAGGTTGGGTGCCGGGGTTTCCTCGACCACCTTCTGATTGCGCCGCTGCACCGAGCAGTCACGCACGCCTAGGGCCAAAACACCGCCCTGACCATCGCCGAATACCTGCACTTCCAGATGCCGGGCACGCTCGATGTATTTCTCGATAAACACGCCAGCGTCACTGAAGTTGTTCTGGCCCAGACGTTTGACTGTTTCGAAAGCTTCGCTCAGCTCGGCCGCATCGCGACACACGCGCATACCGATACCGCCGCCGCCCGCCGTGCTCTTGAGCATGATCGGATAGCCGACCTGTTCTGCGGCGGTCAGCGCGCTGGCGAGGCTGTCCAGCAGCTCGGTACCCTCGAGCATAGGGACGCCGTGCTGCTTGGCCAGCGCGCGGGCGGTGTGTTTCAGACCGAACACCCGCAGTTGTTCGGGTGTCGGGCCGACGAACGCAATCCCCGCCGCTTCGCAGGCTTCGGCGAAGGCGGCGTTTTCCGAGAGAAAGCCATAGCCGGGATGAATTGCCCTGGCGCCGCTTTGTCTGGCCGCATCGAGGATCTTCTGCACGTCCAGATAGGTACCGGTAGCGGCGCCTTCGCCCAGGGAGATGGCCTGATCGGCCTGCTGGATATGCAGGCTGGCTGCGTCAGCCTCGGAGTAGACCGCAATGCCGCGGACATCGAGGCTTTTCAGGGTGCGCAGAATACGGCAGGCAATGGCGCCGCGGTTGGCGATCAACAAGGTATCGAACATGGTGGTTCCTCGGCCAGGTCGTCCTGGTTCACTACTTTAGTGCTCCCCGGGTCGTCCCAAGTGGAGCCGCAAGCTGCAAGCCTCAAGCCGCAAAGGGCCAGCTTTCAGCTCGGCAATTGGTCAGGTATCGCACGGCCAGCTTGAAGCTTGCCGCTGACAGCTTGAAGCTTGTTTACCCCCAGACCAGTATCTCTGCGGGAGTCGGGTTATAGCCGTTGCACGGGTTATTCAACTGCGGACAGTTGGAGATCAGCACAATGATGTCCATATGGGCGACCAGCTCGACATACTTGCCTGCCCCGGAAATACCGTCCTCGAAGGTCAGACCACCCTCCGGCGTGACCGGTACGTTCATGAAGAAGTTGATATTGGCGCTGATGTCGGCCTTGGTCAGGCGGCCGTCATGCAGACTGGCGCGTAGAAAGTTGTCGCGGCAGCTATGCATATGGCGGGTACTCAGGGCGTAGCGCACGGTGTTGCTTTCCTGCGCGCAGGCGCCACCGAGGGTGTCGTGGCGGCCGCAGGTGTCGGCGCTGATGCTCAGCATAGGATTGCCCAGATTGCTGTAGAGCACGCTGCCGGTGGTCAGGTAGACGCTGTTCTGGCGCCGCAGGGTGCGTTGCACATCGTAACGTTCACGCGGGTTGCTGGCGCTGTAGAACAGGGTATCAACCGCCTGGTTACCTTCCAGATCGAGCAGGCGCAGGGTCTGCCCGGCCTTGATATCGAGCATGAAGGGTTCGCCGGCCGGAATGTTGGCGCGGTAGCTGGCGTTGTCGGGCTGTTTGTCGCTGTGGGTCAGAGTCATGGTTTTGGCCCTCAGAGGTGAATGCGGTCGGTGTTGTACAGGCCGCGAATGTTCTCGGCGCGGGTGTTACGGCAAAGCACGGTGATGCCGTCATCGGCGACCTGGTGCCAGCTCAGTTGCACCGGTTTGGGCGCGTAATCGGGATTGGGGTCCATCGGATGTTGCAGGGCTGTGAGCACCACCAGTGTATCCATTGGCGCGTAGAGCTCGATAAGGTCGCCGGGTTTGGACTTGTTGGCGTGAAAATGGAACTGCCCATCGGCATCGACGCTGACCTTGCTGAACAGGTTCAGCGTCATCAGCAGGTCTGCCAGGTTCATGTTCCACTTGCCCATCTCGACCAGCAGATTGTCCACGCCGTTGCGGAAAAAGCCGTTGCGCAGTTCCTGGTAGCGACCCTCGCCGTACTTGGCTTTTACTTCCTCTGCATTCAACACGCCGCCGAAGCTATCGCTCCAGCCGCAGGTGTCGGTGACTATGGCGGCCAGCACGCGGCCCATATCCGAATACAGGCAATGCCCTGCGGTCAACTTGGCAGTGTGCTGGCACTTCAGGCTGTCCGGCAGATTCAGGCGTTCGCTTTTCTCATGAGCGTTGAACAGCATCATGCTGACGTTGGCACTGCCTTCGGTATCAGTCAGGCGCAGCAACTGGCCGCGCTTGAGCACGAACGAGGTATGGCCGCCGCCCGGTAGGGTTTCTTCGAACAGGGTGGTGCGCAGGGGCGCTGGAACAGTCATGCGGAAGCTCCTTGCAGATCGGGTTTCGCCGGTTTTCCAGTGATGCGTTCGGGTAGGGCATCCAGCGCAGCGCGTGCTGCCAGGCGATCACTGTTCAATGGAATGTCGTAGGTAATGCTGGCGCCATAGGCGCCGGGTGCCTGGGGGTCGATGCGGGTCTTGTCAAAGACCATCAGCCGGGTGCCGAGGGTAAAACCCTCGCTCAGGTCATGGGTGACCATGAAGACCGTCAGGCCGGATTTTTTCCAGAGAGATAACAGCAGTTCGTGCATATCCTTGCGGATGCCCGGATCAAGCGCGCCAAACGGCTCATCCAGCAGTAGTATGCGCGGCGTCTTGACCAGCGCCTGGGCAATTGCCAGGCGCTGCTGCATGCCGCCGGACAGGGCATGCGGGTACTTATCCAGTGCATGGCCCAGGCCCACCGACTCGAGCATGGCGACGCTCTGATCGCGTGCTTCCCTGCGCGCCGTGCCAAGCAGGCGGCCAAGTAGCGGCGAGCCTTGCAGTTCCAGACCGAGCATCACGTTGCCGAGCACGGTCAGGTGTGGAAACACCGAGTAGCGCTGAAATACCACGCCGCGCTCGGGGCCGGGCTCGGCTGCCAGGGGTTCACCGTCCAGCAGTATCTGGCCCTTGCTGGGTTTTTCCTGGCCCAGCAGCAGGCGCAGGAAAGTCGATTTACCGCAGCCGGAGGCGCCGACCATGGTGATGAACTCGCCGCTGGCAACCTCCAGGTTGAGGTTTTCCAATACCACGGTGTCATCGTACTGCTGCCAGACGTTGCGAATGGAGATGGCACTCATATCAATGCGCTCCCTTGGGTTCGAACCAGGGAAAGAGCGCGCGGCACAGGCCTTTCAGGGCTCTATCCATGATGAAGGCCAGCAGCGTGATCCAGGCGACATAGGGCAGGATCACGTCCATGGCCAGGTAGCGGCGGACCAGAAAGATACGGTAGCCCAGGCCATCGGTGGAGGCGATGGCTTCGGCGGCAATCAGAAACAGCCAGGCCGGCCCCAGTGCCAGGCACAGTCCCTGTAGAAGGCGTGGCAGCAGTTGTGGCAGCACAACGCGAATCACTACCTGCCAGGTATTGGCGCCCAGGGTCTGCGCTTTGATGAGTAGCTCGGTGGGTATTTCGCTGACCCTTTGCTGCATGTCGCGGATCAGTACCGGGGTAATGCCGATGACAATCAGCATGACCTTGGACAGTTCACCCAGGCCCATGACGATAAACAGGATGGGCAGAATCGACAGCGGTGGAATCATTGATATGACTGTGACCAGCGGCGACAGCGGCGTGCGCAGCAGCGGGATAAGCATGGCCAGGCCCAGCACCAGGCTGGTCGCGGCGGCTATGCCCAGGCCAGTGCCGAGTCGCTTGAGGCTGGCGCTGGTGTCATCCCACCAGAGATAGGCGGCAGTACGACGGTCCGGGGTAAAGGCCATGCGCTCTACGGCGTCGGCCATCTGACTGAAGCTGGGTAGTAACTTGTCGTTGGGGTTCTCTGCCAGGCGCGCCTGTGAGCTGGATAGATAGAGTAGCAGCAGTAGTGCGAAGGGCAGTAGCACCAGGCCCAGATGCAGCACGCGGCCCGGCTTGCGGTTCATCAGGCGTGACATGGGCGACTCCTGACATGGCAGTCGCTGCGACGCGAGGGTGCGAGGGGTAAGGCTAATGCGGCAGGCATGGCAGTCTCCACGGGTTACAGATAACGAGATCTCAGCAATCTGAGGCTCTCCCGGGCTTTTGTCCCGCCGTGTAACCCCCTGCCGGAGGTCGACAACTCTCGGACCAGTCACCTGCACGGCAGGCCGGAACCCTAGTTGTCCATTGGTACCAAGTTGTATCAGGCCCAATTGGCCTGGGCAACGGGGTGGGGTCAGTCGGACCCGGATCTCGTTTGCTGATTTTCACAATGCAGGGGTTGTGCCATAACTGCCAGGTTGAGGGTATTGCGGGCGCTGCACCGCAATGGGGCGGATTCCGGATGCTGGGCTGGTCAGGTTTGCGCACCATTACTGTGCGCAAATGCTGTTTTTTGGTGCGCCGTCAGTCCGGGCTTGCCCGTGGAAGAGAACACGGCTAATCTTGCCCCCAAGAGTTGGCTGGACAGTCGCCGTATCGCTTGCGATAGGGAGGAAAGTCCGGGCTCCATAGGGCAGAGTGCCAGGTAATTCCTGGGGGGCGTGAGCCTACGGAAAGTGCAGCAGAGAGCAGACCGCCGATGGCCCCGCAAGGGGATCAGGTAAGGGTGAAAGGGTGCGGTAAGAGCGCACCGCGCGACTGGTAAC
>JBKBSI010000074.1:0-14422 GCA_046291745.1 Pseudomonas sp.
TGTTCTTCGGCGACTTTTCGCCAGGCTCTGTGCAGCGCACGTGGCTCAAGGAGCAGCTAGCTTCGCAGGCAGCAACGCAGGCAAATAGTCTGATTGGCGATATTGATAACCTGAATTGGATTGGCTTGAGGGCGCTAAGGCGGGGGTAAAACTGAGAGCGTGATGCAGGCCGGATAAGAAACAATTCGGCGGCGGAAACGCCGAAGCTGTTACATCTCTTCGGCGTCTTCCACTTCCTGATCCCATTCCTGGGCGCGTTGCTCCATCAGTTCTTCGACATAGTCGTTCATTCTTGCTTCCTCATAACTGTTAATTTTCTGCCTGCTGAGTCATGGGACTCAGTAGATGACGCTAATCTGCGTACATGACAATACGATTAAGCGTGTACAGAAAAGTTCAGCACAGCAGAGCAAAACCTAACAAAAACAGCGTCTCAGCCATTTCCAGCAGAGCCCCAGCGGTATCTCCAGTAGTTCCACTCAGCCTCCGTATCAGTACCCGTCGCCAGTACAGAGTGAAAATCACCACCGCAAGCAGTGGCAACAATGCCACAGCACCCCAAACCACTAGCGTAATGGCACTGATAGTCAGCGCATGCGCGGCGAGCAACCAGGGCAAGGGTGGCGGAGCATTGTCGACCAGCACCTGACCCAGGCCACCGGGCCGGGCGTAGGGCGTGCTGATCAGCAATATCGGCAGCAGCAGACGCCCGACCCAGGGCACCAGCAGCAGCGCTAGCCAGGCCGAGGAACTGCTGACCAGACTCGTCAGGGCCGCAAACTTGAGCAGCAGAAGCAGAATGAGCGCGATCACACCCATAGGCCCGCAAGCGGGATCCTTCATGATCGCCAGAGTACGCTCGCGGTCGCCATGCCCACCGACCCAGGCGTCGGCGGTATCCGCCAGCCCATCCAAATGCAGGGCGCCAGTTAGCCAGACCCAGAATGTCAGCAGCACAGCCGCCTGCAGCAACGCGCTGGTATCTGACAGCAACCAGTGCAATGCCGCCAACAGAGCCCCTATCAGCAGCCCCACCGGCGGATACCAAAGTAGTGAGCGACCATTGTCCTGCGGCTCGGGCAGGCGCGGCAGACGAACCGGCAGGCGAGTCAGAAATTGCACTGCGATCAACAACGGCAGGCAACTCCTCACAGAGCCTCCAGCACGCCGGTCGGATCACGCCGCAACAGCACCCGCTGCGCCAGCGCGACCTCGACCTGCAGCAAATCGGCCCTGGGCAAACCACGGGCGCGGGCAATAAGCAGACGCATCACGCCACCATGGGTAATCACCAGCACATGCTCATCGGCATAACCTGCAGCCAGTCTATCGATACTCGCCAGTACCCGTTGCTCGAAAGCCGCCATCGCCTCGCCGCCCGGGGCGTTGCACTGATAGGGATCGCGCCAGAAATCCGCAAGCAGGTCGGCAAACTCCGGCATCAGCTCCGCTGGAGTACGACCTTCCCAGTCGCCAAAGTGTAACTCGCGCAGACCGGGATCGAGGCTGACCGGCAGGTTCAACTGCTCACCCAGATCCTGGGCAAAGAGCGCGCAACGCCGCAGCGGCGAGCTGACAATCCGCGTCCAGGTTCCAGGCTCCCGGCAGGCCAGTTGCATCTGCTGCCAGCCGTCGCCGGTCAGGTCGTCATCCAGGCTACCGCGCAAGGTTCCCGCCAGGGCTGTTTCACCATGGCGCAGCAGCTCGATCAGCATGACTGCTTGTCCGACACGGCGGCCTCGGCAAAGGTCGCCATGCGGTTATGCAGGGCGCAGGCTGCGCGCAACAGTGGCACCGCCACCGCCGCGCCACTGCCCTCACCCAGGCGCATGCCCAGATCCAGCAAGGGTTTTGCCTGCAAAGCCTGCAACACCAGCGCATGGCCTGGCTCGGCGCTGCGATGACTGAACAGCATCCATTGGCGGCAGCCGGGATTCAGGCGCACCGCGCATAGAGCTGCGACCGAACTGATATAGCCATCCACCAGCACCGGCAAACCCCGTTGCGCCGCCGCAATATAGGCCCCGGCCAGCGCCGCTATCTCCAGCCCACCCAGGCGCGTCAGTGCTGCCAGCGGGTCCGATAAATGCGCCACGTGCAGCGCCAGGCCACGCTGAATAACCTGCAACTTGTGCTCTACCCCTGCGGCATTCAGCCCGGTGCCCGGCCCGACCAATTGCTCTGCCGACTGTCCGAGCAAGGCGCTGGCCAAGGCACAGGCACTGGTACTGTTGCCAATGCCCATCTCGCCACCGATAAACAGATCCGCCGCGACCGCGGCCGACACTGCATCACGTCCAGCCTGCAGGGCCTGCTTGCAGTGGTCATCAGTCATCGCGGCGGCGCGGGTAAAGTTGGCGGTGCCGGGAGCTATCGGGCGATGCTCGACCTGGCTCAGGGCACTGACCGGGGCGGCCAATCCCAGATTCATAACTCTGAGACTGGCACCAACCTGCTCAGCCAGCACGCAGATAGCCGCACCGCCCCGGGCAAAGTTGCCGAGCATTTGCCCGGTCACCGCCTGCGGGTAAGCGGATACGCCCTCCTCCGCCACCCCATGATCCGCAGCAAAAACACAGATCCAGGGCGCCTCGATACCCGGCTGCTCACGGCCCTGCATGGCCGCCAGTTCAATGGCCAGGGCTTCCAGTTGGCCCAGTGCACCACTCGGCTTGGTCAGTTGCGCCTGGCGCAGCTCTGCGGCGTGCAGCATCTCAGGCTGCCATTCGGCCACCGGCGCCGTCCACCAGTTGGCGCTTAAGGATGCATTCATGGATAGCTCCCCTTCACCGCCAGGGGCAGCCCGGCAACACAAAACAGCACCCGCTGACAACGCTGTGCCAGCGCCTGGTGCAGCCAGCCAGCCTCGTCCACATAGCGGCGACTGAGCTCACCCATCGGCACCACACCCAGCCCGGTCTCGTTGCTGACCAGAATGACCTGCCCTGGCAGCGCGTCAATACAGTCCAGCAGAGCCTCGCGCTCGGTCTGCAAACGCGTGGGCACTTCACAGAGCAGCAGATTGGTCAGCCATAAAGTCAGGCAATCGACCAGCAGACAGCGCTGCGCACTCGCCTGCTGCCGCAGTACCTGGGCCAGTGCCAGGGGCTCCTCGACCAACGCCCAGTGCTGTGGCCGACGCTGTTGGTGCTCGGCAATCCGCACACTCATTTCGCCATCCAGCGCCTGGCTGGTGGCGATATAGATCACCTCCAGGCCGCTATCGCTGGCCAGTTGCTCGGCCAGCCGACTCTTGCCCGAGCGCGCACCGCCGAGTCTCAGTTCAAGCATCGGCCACTCCACAGTATTGCAGTAACAGCTCGGTATTCAGGTGCGCCTCGACGCACTGCGCCAGGCGCTCGATATCGCGCTCACGCAGGGCCGCGTAATCCAGCGCCTGGGCCTGCTCCAATCCGGCCCAGCGCAGCAATGCCTGGCTCGCAGCGGGAGATTCGAACAGCCCGTGCAGGTAAGTACCGGCAATCTGTCCGTCGGCACTCAGCACCCCGTCCGCCTCGCCACTGTCGAGGTACAACAGTGGTCGTTCCAGTGCCGGACCGCTGCTGCGCCCGGCATGAATTTCGTAGCCGCTGACCAGCGCCTGATCCAGTTGCAGTTGCCCACTTACCCGGGTCAGGCGTTTGTGCTCCTGCAGGCTGGTGGCAAAGTCCAGCAGCCCCAGGGCCGGTTCTGTTCCCGCAGGCCCTTCCAGCCCCAGGGGATCATGCACGCACTGACCAAGCATCTGCAGTCCACCGCAGATCCCCAACAGTTTGCCGCCGTAACGCAGATGGCGGCTGATCGCCTGATCCCAGCCATGCTGGCGCAGAAAGGCCAGATCAGCAGCCACGCTCTTGGAACCGGGCAAAATGATCAGATCAGCCGCTGGAATCGCCTGCCCAGGACCAACAAACTGCAGATCCACCTGCGGATGCAGGCGCAGGGGATCAAAGTCGGTGTGGTTGCTGATACGCGGCAGGACCGGCACCACCACCCGCAGCGCGTTGGCCTGCTTGGCGCCCTGACTGGCATTGACCGCGTCTTCCGCCTCTAGATGCAGATCATGCAGATAGGGCAACACGCCCAGCACCGGCTTGCCGGTATGCGCTTCGAGCCAGTCGAGTCCCGGCTGCAGCAGAGCTATATCACCGCGAAAACGGTTGATGACAAAGCCCTTGATACGCGCCTGTTCGCTAGCGGACAGGAGAGCCAGGGTTCCGACCAGATGCGCAAAGACCCCGCCCTTGTCGATATCGGCAATCAGAATCACCGGACAATCCACCGCTTCGGCAAAGCCCATATTGGCAATGTCACCCGCACGCAGGTTGATCTCCGCCGGTGAACCCGCGCCCTCCACCAGCACTGTGTCGTAGCTGTTCTGCAGACGCTGGTGCGAAGCCAGTACCGCGCACAGCGCCGTTGGTTTGTAGGCGTGGTAGGTCAGCGCATCCATGCAACCGATCGGATGGCCATGCACAATGACCTGGGCGCCGACGTCGGTATTGGGTTTGAGCAACACCGGGTTCATATCCGTGTGCGGCTGCAGGTGCGCAGCCTGGGCCTGCACCGCCTGGGCGCGACCGATCTCGCCACCGTCTACCGTGACCGCCGCGTTCAACGCCATATTCTGTGGTTTGAAGGGCGCAACGCTGACCCCGCGGTGCCGCAACCAGCGACACAGCGCTGTGACCAGGGTACTTTTACCCGCATCCGAGGTGGTGCCCTGAATCATCAGCGTAGCCATCAGCGCGCGCTCCTGAGAGGTTTTTCAGCATAATCGGCCAGGGCGCTCTGCAGCCGCATCCAGCCCGCCTGATTGCCCGGAAGACCAATGCGCACGGCGGCAGGTGAATCGAACAGACGCAGCAGGATGCCCCGTTGGGCCATGTGCAAATACAGCTGTTCAGCACCAGCCAT
Organism: Pseudomonas sp.; assembly: GCA_046291745.1. Taxonomy (GTDB): domain Bacteria; phylum Pseudomonadota; class Gammaproteobacteria; order Pseudomonadales; family Pseudomonadaceae; genus Halopseudomonas. The sequence continues at coordinate 4,918 of JBKBSI010000074.1, forward strand.
CGGCAAGTACTGAAACAGCTCGCAGCCACCACCTGGAGTCAATCCGGCCTGGGCCAGCAGCTCGACCAGCCGTGCACTGTCTTCCTGCAGGCGAGTCTGCCACAACTGCTGGGTCGCCTGATCAGCCAGAGCCGCCTTGCCAATCGCACGGGCTGGCCCGCTGACGCACCAGGGCCCGAGCACGCGGCGCAGGGAATACAGCAATGCTGGCTCAGCCATGACAAAGCCCAGGCGCACGCCAGCCAGGCCAAAAAACTTGCCCAGTGAGCGCAATACCAGCAATCCCGGTCGGTCACTGTAGGGCGCCAGACTGATCTGCGGGGTCATGTCAGCAAAGGCTTCATCGACCAGCAGACAGCCACCGTGCTGGTGCAGACGGTCGTGCCACTCAAGCAGCATTTCCACGCCGATAATCCGGCCCGTCGGGTTGTTCGGGTTGACTACTACCAGCACGTCGAGACGCGGCAGTTGCTCGGCGACCTCTGCCAGTTGCAGTGCCTTGACATGGTGCCCGGCACGTTGCCAAGCCAGGCGGTGCTCGGCATAACAGGGCTCGACAATACCCACACGTAGCTGACCGGCAAACAGTCTCGGTAGCGCCTGAATCGCCGCCTGTGAACCCGCCACCGGCAGCACACGGGGCGCTTGATAGTAAGCCTGGGCCTGGGCTTCCAGCCCATCCTGCTCTTCCGGCAGGCGGGCCCAGTCCTCAGCCGTCAGCATAGGCACCGGCCACTGGTAAGGTGCCAAGCCGGTAGACAGGTCGAGCCAGTCCTCTCGGGCTATGCCGAAACGCTCGGCGGCCTGCCGCACACCGCCTCCGTGCTCAAGCATGCTGCACCGCCCAGATCGTCAGCACCACGCTCAACCACAACAAAACAGTCATACGTACCATCCGCACCGCCCGATCAATATCAGCCGCCCGGGCTTCAGGCCCTGCGCCCAGTTGCGGCCGCTGATGCACCGCGCCCTGGTAGACAGCGGGGCCACCCAGACTGACATTCAGCGCCCCGGCGCCCGCCGCCATCACCGGACCGGCGTTGGGGCTGTCCCACTGCGGCGCCTGGCTGCGCCAGCAGCGCAGCGCCTGGCGGGTGCGGCCGCAGAGCGCGTAACTCAGCGCCACCAAGCGGGCGGGCAGGTAATTGAGCAGATCATCCAACCGCGCCGCCGCCCAGCCGAACTGGCCGTAACGCTCGTTGCGATAGCCCCACATGGCATCCAGGGTATTGGCCAGGCGGTACAGCACCACCCCCGGGGCGCCGAACAGGGCAAACCAGAAGAGTGCGGCAAATACCGCATCGCTGCCGTTCTCCAGCACCGACTCGGTCGCCGCGCGGGCCACGCCCTGCTCGTCCAGCGCCTCGGTCTGACGACTGACCATATAGCCGACGCGCAGGCGCGCGCGGGGTAGATCTCCTGACCGCAAGGCCTCGCTGATCGGACTGGCATGCTCGGCCAGACTGCGCAGGCCGATGGCCAGATACAGCAGCAACAGGGAAAAGACCCAGCCAACCAGCGGCAGACTGGCCAGCAGCCAGGCCAACAAGGTCAACGGCAGCACCGCCAAAGCCCAGGCCAGAAGGCCGCGCCAGCGGCGTTGGCCGCGAGTATTGAAGCGCTGCTCCAGATAGCTGGCAAAACTACCGAAGCCGACCAGCGGATGCCAGCGCCGTGGCTCACCGAGCCAGTGGTCAAGCGCCAGCGCCGCGAGGATCAGCGGGGCGTTCAGCATTGACGCTGACCCCAGTCGCGGATCAGGTTGTGCAGTTGCTCCAGCCCAACGGTCAGGGCCGAGATACCCGGCTGCAGAATATCCGGCGACTTGATCTCGAACAGTTGCCCGTCACGCAGCGCCGGAATCGCTGGCCAGCCGGGCCGGTCCGCCAGATGGTCCGGGCGAAAGCGCTTGCCACACCAGGAGCCGATAATCAGGTCTGGCGCACGCCTGACCACTTCCTGCGGGTCGGTGATATAGCGCTGTTTGGCTTTGGGGTAGTGGCTCAGCTCGGCAAAGCAGTCTTCGCCGCCCGCCAGCTCAATCAGCTCGCTGGCCCAGCGGATGCCCGAGATCAGCGGGCCGTCCCACTCCTCGAAATACACCTTGGGTCGGCGTGACAGCTGCGCTGCCTGCTGCCGCACCCTGTCCATACCTGCCTGCAGCTCGGCGACTAGCGCCTCGGCCCGGTCACTGGCATGCACCAGCGCACCCAGGGTCTCGATCATACGCAGGATCCCGGCGATATCGCGCTGATTGAACAGGTGTACTTCCAGCCCCTCGCGCGCCAGCTCTGCGGCGATATCCGCCTGCAGGTCGCAATAGCCGAGTACCAGGTCTGGCTTGAGCTCGAGAATCCTCTCGGTCTTGGCGCTGGTAAAGGCCGAGACCTTGGGCTTTTCCTTGCGTGCCTGCGGCGGGTGCACGGTAAAGCCGGAAATACCGACGATCCGGTCCTGCTCACCCAGGCGATAAAGCACCTCGCAGGTTTCGGTGGACAGGCAGACAATACGTTGCGGGCCTTTCATGACGACTCCCATTGATCGGTGAATAACAGCTCGGACAGTGGCCGGGCTGCAGTCCAGCCCTGTTCGATCAGCATCGGCTCGGCGTAAAAAGCATCCACCGGTCCCAGGCATAGCACCGCGACCGGCTTGGCTCCGGCGGGCATGCCGAGCAGCTCTGCCAGAGCCTGGGGCTCGAACAAGGACACCCAGCCCAGCCCCAGACCTTCGGCACGCGCCGCCAGCCACAGGTTCTGAATCGCACAGGCCACCGAGGCCAGGTCCATTTCCGGCAGGGTGCGGCGGCCAAACACATGCTGCTCGCGGCCATCCGGCAAGGCCGCCACCAGCAGCTCGGCACAGTCGAGAATGCCCTCGACCTTGAGCCGCATAAAATCCTCCGCGCGCTCGCCCAGGGCCTCGGCGGTGCGCAGCCGCTCTTGCTCCACCAACTGGTGAATGGCCGTGCGCAGCTCGGGCCGGGTAATACGCACAAAGCGCCAGGGCTGCATCAGCCCGACACTGGGAGCCTGATGCGCCGCCTGCAACAGTCGCGTCAGCTGCTCGGGCGGCACCGCGCCGCCACTGAAGTGGCGCATATCCCGGCGCTCACGAATCGCCCGGTAGACGGCGGCGCGCTCGGCTTCGGAAAAGGCCGCTGGATTCATGGTCGAATGCCGTTCACGGGCGAAACAAGGCCGCTGCCGCCAGAGGATTACCCGGCAGGTACAGGTGAATATAGGAAGCGGTAAGACGGCCAATGCGCCATACCGCTTCGGCGGTGCGCTTGTAGTTCGGGCACTCGCCCCGTACCAGCGGCTCCAGCTCACATACCAGCGAAGAATGGTGAAAAGTATGCCCGCGCAGACTGCCCTCCGGCAGCGCCACCTCCTGCAACGCCAGGGCGCTCAGACGACTCTGCATCACCGCCTGACCCGGCAAAAGCCCGACCAGTTGCGCACTGCGGCCGATGCCATCGGTGAGTGATTCACACAGATAGAGCATGCCGCCACATTCGGCATGAATCGGCTTGCCCGCCGCATGATGTTGACGAATCGCCGCCTGCATCGCGCTATTGCTGCCCAGCTCGGCCAGATGCAATTCCGGATAGCCACCCGGTAGATAAAGACTGTCTACCTCAGGCAACTGCCGATCGGTAAGCGGCGAGAAAAACACCAGCTCGGCGCCCAGCGCCTCCAGCAAATCCAGATTGGCCTGATAGATAAAGGCAAAGGCGCTGTCGCGCGCCACACCGATACGTACACCCTGCAGGCCTTGCAGTGCAGACAGGTCGCCAATGCTATCCGGCGCGGCAAAGGACACGGCTGCGGGCAACGGCGCAGCGCCAGAATCAGGCAGCGTGCCCAATGTCTCCTGCAGCGCATCAGCTGCGGCATCCAGACGCGCGTCCAGATCGGCCAATTCGTCCGCCTGTACCAAACCCAGATGGCGGCTCGGCAGCGAGATTGCGTCGCTGCGTGGCAGCGCGCCAAACCAGGTATGACCCGCAGGCAGACAGTCACGCAGGATCTCGGCATGCCGGGCACTGCCGACCTTGTTGGCCAGTACCCCGGCAAAGGGCAGGTTCGGCTGGTAGCTGGCCAGACCGTGGGCCATGGCACCAAAGGTCTGCGCCATACCCGAACCGTCGATAATCGCCAGCACCGGCACGCCAAAGCAGCGCGCCAGGTCCGCCGCCGAGGGCGTACCGTCAAACAGTCCCATGACCCCCTCGATCAGAATCAGGTCGGACTCGGCCGCCGCAGCATTAAGCAAGCGTCGGCTTTCATCCTCACCGATCATCCACAGGTCGATCTGGTATACCGGCCGACCGCTGGCGCGCTGCAGAATCATCGGATCGAGAAAGTCCGGCCCGCACTTGAACACCTGCACGCGTCTGCCCTGACGGCTATGTAGCCGCGCCAGTGCGGCGGTGATGGTGGTCTTGCCCTGCCCGGAAGCAGGTGCGGCGATCAGTAACGCCGGACACTGCTGCTCTGCTGCTGCGCTATTGCTCAAAACTCCACTCCCTTCTGCGCCTTGATACCCGACTTGAAGGCATGCTTGACCACGCCCATCTCGGTCACCGTATCGGCAGCCTCGATCAGTTCAGCGGGCGCGCCACGCCCAGTGACTACCACGTGCTGGGCCAGCGGCCGCGAGCCGATATCCCGCAGCACCTGCTCCAGCGACAGATAACCGTACTTGAGCGCGATGTTCAGTTCATCCAGAACCACCAGCGCCACCTCGGCATCGCTCATCAGTTCCACTGCCACCGCCCAGGCCACCTCGGCCTTCGCGATATCGGCCTGGCGATCCTGGGTTTCCCAGGTAAAACCGGCACCCATAACGTGGTAGCGCACCTGCTCGGGAAAACGCCGGAAGAAGGTCTCCTCACCGGTACTGCGGGCGCCCTTGATGAACTGCACTATGCCCACCTGCATGCCGTGCCCGAGACTGCGCGCGGCCATGCCAAAGGCCGAGCTGCTCTTACCCTTGCCATTACCGGTCAACACCAGGAGCAGGCCGTGCTCGTCCTGGGCCTGGGCGATTTTTTCGTCCACCACCGCTTTCTTGCGCTGCATGCGCAGGCGGTGACGTTCGTCACGCTCAGCACTATCACTCATGCCTGGCGACCGGCTTGCCCTGCATTTGCGGCCATGCGGGCGCTGTAAATGCGCGCAGCGATATAGATCAGCGTGGCGGCGCCCACATACAGCGCCAGGCTGCTCAGGTACTGCGGGTAGTAGGTAGCGATGCGCTCGAGCATACCGACAAAGGTTGGATTCTCATGACGACCGGAGAAGAAGTAGAAGCCACCACTGGAAAACAGCTGACAGACCAGCGCACTGCCAAGCACCGTCGGCACCAGCACCAGCAAGCTGCTGAACTGCTCACGATGCCAGCGAGCATACAGGCGTCCGCCAAACCAGAGCGCACCGTAGGCTGGCAACAACATCCAGTAGGCAACCGTCATGCAGTGATGCCCGGCATTGCTCCAGCCGACACTCATGATGTCCATAAAGGTGGTTTGCAAGAACAGCAGCGGAAACACCCAGCGCGGCTTGAGCAGCACCCCGGCAAGGAAGAATACCGCCCAGGACGCGCCCGGCAGATTGACCAGGCTGAAATGGCTGCCACGGGTCATGGCAATCAGCAGTACAAGTACGATACCAATAGCCAACTGGCTACGTCTGGACAGTTCCAACATGATCATCCTCCTTGGATGGGTATGGTAAAAAAGCGTCTTAAAGCGCCTGATAGCGCAGGGTCAAATAGCCCGCCCTACCCTGTTGCTGGTAGGTCGCGGCGGTTTCATAGTCGGTGTCAAACAGGTTGCTGATGCGCGCCTGCACGCGCCAGCTATCACTCAACTGATACTCGGAGCGCAGTTCAACGGTGTTGTAGCCGGACAGCTCGGTGCTGTTGGCTGCGGTATCCCAGCGTCGGCCTTCGACATGCAGACTGCCGCCCACAGCCAGCCGACCGAAGCGCCGGTCCAGATCCAGGTTGAATATCTGTTCGGCGCGGCGCGGCAGCAGGTCACCCTGGCCCGCACGGGAAGACTTGTTGGCCGGGTCCTGCAGCGTCAGGTTGCTACTCAGATCCCAATTCAGCACTTGGCTGGCAATCGACAGCTCAATGCCGGTAATCACCGCCTTGTCGATATTCTGCGCCCGCAGTCCGTTGCCCTGGTTGAAGTAGGCAATCAGGTCGTCAATCTTGTTGCGATAAACCGCCACCGCCCAACTGCCCCAGAGGTGCTCACCATCCAGGCCCAGCTCCAGACCCTGGGAGGTCTCCTCGTTGATATCCGGGTTGCCAAAGGTCGGGTGGTATAGCTGATTGAAGGTCGGCGCCTTGAACGCGGTGCCAAAACTGGCACTGGCACGCAGGCTGTCGCTGATCGCATAGCCATAACCGACACTGCCGGTGTTATAGGTGCCGTGCTGTTCATTGTCATCATGTCGCGCACTGAGCTGCAGTTCATGCCGACCAAGCTGGGCCAGATATTGTGCATAGACGCCATGGTTGTTGCGGCTGTCCTCGGCAAATGAGGTAGTGCCGTTGACCGAGTCCTGCAACAGGTCATAACCCAGCGTCAGTACCTGCCCGGGTTTGATGCGCAGATCGTTCTGCCAACTGAAGCTGTCGCGCCGGGTATCGATACGGGTATTGAAGACATTGCCATTGAAGGTATCGACCTTGTCCTCACTGCGTCCCGCCTGCAGGGTCACCAGCCAGGGATCGGTGGGAGCGAAGCGCGCACGCAGACCATGGGTACGTAGCAGGTTGTCGGCGTTGGCCTTGAAGCCCGAATCATAGTCGTTGTGCGAGCGCACCTCGATGACATGGCCGTCCAGCTCCAGACCGTTGTCGAAGCGATAGCCAAGATTGAGATTGGCCGACCATTCGCGGTAGCCATCATTATCCGGTTCCGGCGATGGCGCACCGGGGCGCGCGTCAATACCGCGGGTGCCCATGCTGCTCAGCCCCAGGTTGTACCAGGCATTGCCCAGGCCACCGGAGACACCGGCACTGCCCGCGTGATAATTGCGGCTGCCCGCCGTCGCCGCCGCCCAGGGCCGCGCACCCTGCTGCTGCCCCCGGCGGGTGAAGATCTGAATCACTCCGCCTATGGCTTCGGAGCCGTACAGGCTGGAACGCGGACCGCGCACTACTTCGATACGCTCAATCTGCTCTACCGGTAGATTCTGCAGCGCCACATCACCAGTGGTTGCCGACCCCTGACGAATGCCGTCGATCAATACCAGAACGTGGTTGCTGTTGGTACCGCGAATGCCCAGCGCTTCGTTCTTGCCATGCCCACCATTGTTGCTCAGATTGATACCCGGCACGCGACGCAACAGTTCAGCCACGCTGCTGGCCTGCAGGCGCTCGATATCTGCCCGCTCTATGACACTGACCGAAGCGATACCTTCGCTTGCGGACAATGCGGTGCGCGTGGCGGTAACCATCTGATCATTCAGACTGAGGGAATTGGCAAGGCAAAAGGAGGAAAGGCCCATACAGGCCGCCGCCACAGTGGCGGAGAAAGAGGTGTTCATGCGGTTAATGGCTCCGTCGTACCTACCCGTACGACACTGCTGACTGTTAGCAGTCGGCGGAGCAAAAAGGCAGACGGGTCCGGCACAGCAGGAGACCGCACACCCGCAAAGCCCGCCGCTCTGCTGTGATATGCGTCAGGCCGGTCTCCGGGCTTGCGAGCGGATCATTGATCCCGTCACCGCACCTTCCCATGCCGTTGGCACAGTGGTGTATGGCGGTGACGTGCCAGCCGATTTACATCAACTGACGCTCGCTTACCGTTGCGGGGGCAGCGCCGGAATTGTCTGCAATGTGGCAGACGCACCGGCTTCCCAGTTTCACCCGCCAGTTGAAAACCGGCGGGCACCTGAAGCGGGTTGAAGGTTAGAAGCTTTCTGTTACAAGGTCAATCGCAAAGCGTGGCCTTGAGCGGTTCAGGCCGCCTCGACCTTGCGCTGCTTCTCGTACAGGAAGCGCAACACCGCTTGGCGATACTGGTTGTACTTGGGATCATCCGCCAGCGCGATGCGGTCACGCGGACGCGGCAGATCAATCTCGAGTATCTCGCCAATGGTCGCCGAGGGGCCGTTGGTCATCATCACGATGCGGTCCGAGAGCAGTACCGCCTCGTCAACATCGTGGGTGATCATCAGCACCGTATTCTTCAGCTCGCCCTGGATACGCATCACTTCATCCTGCAGGTGCGCACGGGTTAGCGCATCCAGCGCACCAAATGGCTCATCCAACAACAGCACCTTGGGTTCCATGGCCAGCGCGCGGGCAATGCCCACCCGCTGTTTCATGCCGCCGGAGATTTCACTGGGCAATTTGTCCAGGGCATGACTCATGTGCACCATGTTCAGATTGTGGCGTATCCACTCTTCCTTCTCCTTGGCATTTTTGCTGCGGCAAACCTTGTTTACCGCAATGGCCACGTTCTGATACACCGTCAACCAGGGCAGCAGCGAGTGATTCTGGAACACCATGCTGCGGTCCGGGCCCGGATCACTGACCTCCTTGCCGTCCAGAATCACCACGCCGGAGCTGGAGTCCATCAACCCGGCAACAATGTTCAGCACCGTCGACTTGCCACAGCCCGAGTGGCCGATGATGGAGATGTATTCGCCACGCTCGACGCTCAGGTTGATATCTACCAGCACCTCGCTGGAGGTTTTACCGGCGGTGAACGTCTTGGAGACTTTTTCGATACTCAAATAACCTTTCATATTTTGCTCCTTAACTAGCCGAGGTTCCGCGGGTCACCAGGTTGCCAACCCAGGCCACCAGGCGATCAAGAAAGAAACCCACAACACCGACGTAGATCAACGCGAGGATAATGTCGCTGATCAGCGAGGCATTCCAGGCATCCCAAATAAAGAAGCCAATACCCACGCCACCAATCAGCATTTCCGCAGCAACGATCGCCAGCCAGGACAGGCCGACACCAATACGCAGACCGGAGAAGATGTAAGGCGCGGCGGCAGGCAGCATGATCTTCACAAAGTACTCGGCACCGTTGAGGCGCAGCACCCGGGCAACGTTGCGGTAATCCTCAGGGATGTTGCGCACGCCCACCGAGGTATTGATGATGATCGGCCAGATCGCGGTGATAAAGATCACAAAGATGGCTGAGGGATTGCTGTCCTGAAAACCGGCCAGCGACAGCGGGAGCCAAGCCAGCGGCGGCACGGTACGCAGCACCTGAAATACCGGATCCAGACCGCGCATCGCCCAGGTTGACTGCCCGACCAGCACACCAAGGCTGATGCCCACCACCACCGCCAGCAGGTACCCGTAGGCTACCCGCTCGAGGCTGGCGAGAATCTGCCAGGCCATACCCACATCATTGCCGCCGTTGTCATAGAACGGGTTGACGATCAACTCCCAGGTGTCACTGACCACCTGGGTAGGCGGTGGCAGAGCGCTGCCGTCCATCGAGCAGAGCATCTGCCAG
>JBKBSI010000075.1:0-14207 GCA_046291745.1 Pseudomonas sp.
TTCTGCCAATACACGGTCTTTACGGCGTACTTCCGCTTGCAGCTTCTTGATGGTCTTGCGCGCTTCACGCTGCTGCTTCTGGGCGGCCTTATCACTATCCACCTGCATACCCGCACCCTGAAGGCAGCTCGCCTTCCAGCGCTGGATCTGCTCTGGATACAAACCCTTCTCTCGGCAATAGGTGCTCAGCTCGGCTTCAGACATCGGCGCTGTTTCAATTACAGCGGCCAGCTTAGCTTCGGGAGACCAATCGTCTCCATTGTTACGATTACCCGGCACAGGCATTCCTTGTTGTCGACACTGTTTCAGCCAACTATACAGAGTCACATCTGAGATGCCTTCCTCTGCGGATACTGAGACAACGGTCCGGTTATGGGGTGGCAACAGCTTGTTCAGAACTGCCGCTTTACGTTCATCGGAATAGCGTGGCATGTGTGCATCCATACCGCCCCCTGTGATGTGGTTTCAGGCAAAACTGCCTACTGGACAACTAGGCTGACATAGGGGGTGACTCTCAGCCTTTTTTGCTGATAGCGGCACAGGCTGGTGATCGAGAAGCCCAATATTATCTAGCTGAAGCCATCCGGCTTAGCAATCGCTATATGACAGCCGAAGCCCGCAGGTGGTACGAAGCCGCCGCAGAGCAGGGTGATCTATTTGCCATGCTGCGCCTGAGCAGTAGTCGTGATTTATGCCATGAAGTGGGTACCTGCGGCCTCAATGCTGTCAACTGGCGGAGCAGGGCGTTGGGGCTTGCATATGAACGCGCGGAGCAAGGTGACACAGAGGCTATGCGTGCGCTTTTTAATGCCGGTCAAGGTATCGGTTGGTTAGAGAAAGCGGCGGAAGGCGGCGATGCACCAGCTCAACGCCTCTTGGCGGGCTTATATCGTGACGGTGAAGGCTGGTTTTTGCTTCCTGGCCGCCGTCAGCAGGCGATCGAGAAATGGTACAGGGCGTCAGCTGAGGGTGGATTTCCGTTAGGTATGATGGAATACGCCAATATCTTGGGGATGCAAGAAAGGGTAGATGAGGCTAGTTCATGGATTCGTCGTGCCGCTGAGGGTGGATACATTGAGGCCGTTTATACTTACGCATCTTACCTTGCGCATATGCCCGATAAGGTTGGTTATCCGTTGGATTTGGTGAAGGCTTACGGATTGATGTATTTGCTCGCCCTGTTAGAGGGCGGGGGCGGAGTACAGGAAGACGCGCAAAGAACCATAGACGAATTGGAAAAGAAAATGACATCTGACCAAATCGAAAAGGCAAAGGCATTCGCTGCTGAATGGGAAAGGACTCACCCACCACTTTCTTTCTTTGTGCCGGTGTATGGCTACTAAGGGCGGGGTGATCAGGTGGCTTGTCGTAAACCTGATATTGGTATTGTGCTTTATTAATACCGCTTTCGCAGAGCTAACGCCTGAGCAGCAGGCTGCACGGGATAGGGGGCTGATGTTGTACCAGCAGTATATGGGCGTTTCTGCCATCGAACCGCTGCGTATTGCGGCTTCGGCCGGTGATAGAATCGCGCAGTACTACCTTGGTGAAACGTTACGATTGAACAATATGTTCATGACAGACGAAGCCCGCAGGTGGTACGAAGCCGCTGCGAAGCAGGGTGATCTCTTTGCCATGTTGCGTTTGAGCAATAGCCGCGATCTATGCCATGAAGTGGGGACTTGTGGCCCAAATGTCGTCGACTGGCGGAGCAGGGCGCTGGGGCTTGCATATGAGCGCGCGGAGCAAGGTGACACAGAGGCTATGCGTGCGCTTTTTAATGCCGGGCAAGGTATTGGTTGGCTAGAAAAAGCGGCAGAAGGTGGAGATGCGCCAGCGCAGAGACTGCTGGCGGGATTGTATCGTGACGGTGAAGGCTGGTTTTTGCTTCCTGGCCGCCGTCAGCAGGCGATCGAGAAATGGTACAGGGCATCCGCAGAGGGCGGGTTCCCGTTGGGTATGATGCACTATGCCAACTACCTGGATGAAAATAACGGCAGCAAAGAGGAAATCGCTTACTGGATTAAAGAGGCCGCTGAGGCGGGCTATATTAGCGCAGTCAGTACTTACGCCTACTATCTTGCTCATATGCCAAATGCCTTCAACTATCCAAAGGATATGATAGCGGCTTACGGTCTTACCTATCTTATTTCCCGTCTTGAGGGGGGGGGCTTTGAGCCGGATTTTGCTCGAAGAGAAACTCTGCCTAGCATGGCCGAAAAAATGACTTCAGAACAAATTGAAGAGGCCAAGGAGTTTGCTGCCGAATGGGAAAGGACTCACCCACCACTGTCTTTCTTTGTGCCGGTGTATGGTTACTAAGGTCGGGGTGATCAGGTGGCTTGTCGTAAACCTGATATTGGTATTGTGCTTCAGGCAAAACCGGGGTCACGGCAAAACCGCGGCAAAACCGGGGTCAGGTCTTGCCTTTTGCCACTAAGAGCTGATTTCTCTTCAACTGAGATTACTGACTAATTTTCACTTCAGGGGGGAGCCAAGGAATGGCCCGACCTTTACGACTGGAATTTGCGGGTGCCTTGTATCACATCACGGCTCGGGGTGACCGGCGTGAGCCGATATACGATGACGATACAGATCGTGCGACGTTCCTGAATTTGTTGGGTGATGTATGCAGCCAGTACAACTGGCTTTGTCACGCCTACTGCCTGATGGGAAATCACTACCATTTACTGTTGGAAACGCCTGAGGGCAATCTCTCCAAGGGTATGCGACAGTTGAACGGCGTGTATACCCAACAACACAACCGGCGGCACGGACGAGTGGGGCACGTGTTTCAGGGGCGCTACAAGGCGATTTTGGTCGAGAAGGAAAGCTACCTGCTGGAATTGGCCAGGTACATTGTCCTAAATCCGGTGAGGGCACAAATGGTGCGAACAGCTGTTGAGTGGCCTTGGAGTAGCTATCGCGCTACTGCGGGGTTGCAACGGCCAGTTGCTGGTGTGCATGTTGACTGGATATTGGCTGCATTTGGAGTTCGGCGCGACGAGGCGATTGCTCGTTACACTTGTTTTGTTGCAGAAGGGAAGGGGCTACCAAGTCCTTGGCAGGCGCTTAAAAACCAGATTTATCTTGGTAGCGATCAGTTTGTTGCCGATATGCAAGATGAGATCGATCTTACGCAAAGACTGGATGAATTTCCGGCTAGCCAGCACCGGCCAGCTCCACGGCCACTAGGTCAGTATCTACAGGATACTGGCTATCGAGATAGTGCAATTGTTGAGGCGTATGCGAGTGGCGGCTATACCTTGCAGGAGATCGGAGATTATTTCGGATTACATTACTCGCGCATCAGTAAGATCATCAAGAAGGCAAAAGGCAAGACCTGACCCTGTTGTCCGTGTAATCGTAAAAGTGTCTTGGAGATCGAAGCAAGTGTGGAATAAAACTGTTTGTTGGGCAACTGTTTTCCTATTGATGTGGGCAACTATCGGGGATGCTGGAGAGTTGTCGGCGGAGCAACAGGTTGCCAAGAAGCGAGGGATCGCCCTTTTTAATCAATATCGCGTGTCTGGCCCGGAGCTGCGTATTGCTGCAGAAGCAGGTGATGCGGAAGCACAGTTTTACCTCGGTGAAGAATTGAGGCAACTCAGTCGTTTCATAACACCCGAGTCCCAGCAATGGCTTGAGGCTGCTGCTAATCAGGGGTATGTCTGGGCCATGGTCCGCCTGGCGCGTAGTGGCGGCAATCTATGTGCTGTGGTTAGCCAATGTCCGCAAGGTAGCAAAACCGCGCAGGAATGGCTTCAAGAGGCTTATGATCGGACCTTGCCGCTGGCCGAAGGAGGTGACCCAGAAGCCCTGTACCAGCTGTTCAAAATAACTGGGAACCCCGAATGGCGAACAAAGGCAGCTGAAGCTGGTCATGCAGAGGCTCAGTATTGGCATGCCGCCTTCACTAAGGAAGGCTTCGGATTTTACTGGTGGCCAGGAAGCCGTAAGCAGGAAGTGGAAAAGTGGTTCAAAGCATCTGCTGAAGGGGGGTACCCGGTTGCTATGGAACAGTATGCAGGCCTATTACTTGATAAGGGTGATAGCAAGGGTTACCACTCTTGGATAGGAAAAGCAGCCAAACGAGGCCATGCGAGCAGTCTTTTTAGCTACGCGCTAATATTTATTGAGCGCTTTCAGGAGCAAGGAAAGGAAGATGATCTTATAAAAGGTTACGGCTTGATTTCACTGCTTCTGGAATTGGACGGGGGGGGGAGTCTCAATAAGTCAGTTGCTGAATGGGAACTGACCCGGATCGCAAAAGAAACAAAGATAACTTCTGAGCAAATCGAACAAGCTCAGGCGTTTGCTGCTGAGTGGAAAGCCAGCCACCCGCAGCCGCTATCCTTCTTTCCGCACATACTCGACCCGCTGGATAACTGAAGCCTGATGTTTTTCACTGTGGGGAGCTGCAAGTGCAGTAAAACATCTATCTGGCTGATGGTCTGCCTGCTGATGTGGGCGTCTGCTGGGTATTCGGTTGAGTTGACACCCGAACAACAGGCAGCAAAAGAACGTGGAATTGCTATCTTTAATCAGTACCGCGTGTCTGGCCCAGAGCTGCGCATTGCCGCAGAGGCAGGTGATGCAGAGGCACAGTTTTATCTGGGCGAGGAATTGAGGCAACTTAGTCGTTTCATAACTCCCGAGTCACAGCTATGGCTTGAGGCTGCTGCTAATCAGGGGTATGTCTGGGCTATGGTCCGCCTGGCGCGTAGTGGCGGTAATCTATGTGCCGTAATTAGCCAATGTCCGCAAGGTAGCAAAACCGCACAGGAATGGCTTCAAGAGGCTTATGATCGGACCGTGCCGCTGGCCGAAGGAGGCGACCCAGAAGCTCTGTACCAGATGTTCAAAATAACTAGGGCCTCCGAATGGCGAACAAAGGCAGCGGAGGCTGGCCATGCAGAGGCTCAGTATTGGCATGCCGTCTTTACTAAGGAAGGCTTTGGATTTTACTGGTGGCCAGGCAGCCGTAAGCAGGAAGTGGAAAAGTGGTTCAAGGCGTCTGCTGAAAGCGGGTATCCACCAGGCATGCAACGGTATGCCGGCATCTTGTCCAACAAAGGAGATGCTGAGGGACAGCGCTACTGGTTAAAGCAGGCGGCTCAAACGGGACACGTTAGCGGTCTTTTTAATTACGCCATGATATTTATTGATCGCTATCAAGAGCAAAATAAGGAAGATGATCTGATAAAAGGCTACGGTTTGATTTCGCTGCTGCTGGAACTGGACGGGGGGGGAAGCCTCAATAAGTCAGTTGCTGAATGGGAGCTAGCCCGGATTGCAAAAGAAACAAAGATAACGCCCGAGCAAATCGAACAAGCTCAGACGTTCGCTGCAGAGTGGAAAGCCAGCCACCCGCCTCTGTCCTTTTTTCCACACATACTCGACCCGCTGGATAACTGAAGCCTGATGTTTTGCACTGGGGGGAGTTGCAAGTGGAGTAAAACTTCTCTCTGGCTGATGGTCTGCCTGCTGATGTGGGCGTCTGCTGGGTATTCAGTTGAGTTGACGCCCGAACAACAGACAGCCAAAGAACGTGGTATCGCCATGTACAACCAATACAAGGCGCTGTCTGCCACACCCTTTCTGGAGACTGCCGCAGAAGCTGGCGATCCTGAAGCGCAGTTTTATCTTGGCGAAGCTTTGCGCCGGAGCAACCGTTTTATAACCCCCGAATCACAGCAGTGGCTGGAGGCTGCCGCTAATCAGGGTTATGTCTGGGCCATGATCCGTCTGGTCCGCAGGGAGACTAGGGTCAGATACCCTCTCGGGGCTTGAGCTTCAAGAGGGTATCTGACCCTGATGCTTCTCTGCCTGTATTTACAACGGAGTCCTAGATGTTCAACGCCAAGCCCCTTGAGCTCCCGCCTCAACTGGAATGGGAATACAAAGATGAGCCTGCTCACAGCCACTACCACCAGAGCAATGGGCCAAGCGCTCCCCAGAGCTGGAAGCCGCCATCGCCGAGCGAGAGCGGATCTAGCCAAGTTGGAAGGGAGTCTTCGTCAGGGCCAGCCTAGTGGTTGTTTAGTCGTTCCACATCACTGCCTTCTAATCCTGCTCAACTACCGACGTACTGCCAGATATCTGCTGTCTCACAGTTTCCAAGCTGGGCCGCAGACTGTAGAGGCAGCGCCCGCTTTGGTAGACAGTCCAAGGTCCTGGTAGGCGCTGCAGGTCGGTGCTGGGTATGACATTTCTGCAGTCGTCAGCATGCCGTGCCTGCGCGGCGCCTAGCTGGTCCAGGTAGCCTATTTGCTGCCAGCCGGTGCTGTGCTCGGCATAGGCCTGTGTTTGATAGCCGCTGTGGACATCGATCAGCCATTGGAACAGTGGCTCATTATTGATGCGCCGAGCTCTGCAGGGCTCGACACGGCTGAGACAGGGAGACTTCTCTTTAACTAGTAGTGCCAGCAAGGGCTCGGGTAGCTTGGCGTCGGCTGGGCTGAGGGTGAATTGCTGGGCGACCTCATCGAGGTTCTGGGTATCAACCACAGCATCCCGGCTCCAGCGTTGGGTTTGTTTCAATACCCGCTCGATCCGCTGCGTCAGCTCAGGTTTCGCCTGGGCAAACTCGCTGTCAGCCAGTCCGCGCAGGGCCAGCTCGCCTGGGCGGCCCAGCCGAAAGCGCACATAGCTGTAGTCAAAGTCTTCCACTGTGGTACGTCCATCCACTAACCGCGCGACCTGATGTTGCGCGGCCCAGTGACGCATGTCAGCCAGCGGGGTATTGATCAGAATCAGTACGCCGGCCACCAGCAGGGCGAGCCAAGTATTGGCACGTTGCAGGAGGGGCAGCGCTGCCTGTCGGCGCCAGAGTAGAATCAGGCTGTAACTGAAGGTAAATGCGGCGGTCAGGATTTGCAGGGTAGCGGCCCAGAGCCTGTCCAGGGTTAGCCCGTACTGATCGATGCGCAGCCAGAGCGCCCAGGCGGCCAGCAGACTGCCAATGGGCAGCAGTACTACGGCGAGCATGACCGGGCCGCGCAGCCAGACAGGGTAGGGCAGCTTGTCATCGGCCTGATGGAAGACGGCATTGAAAAACAGCAAGAGGGTCAGCATCAGCGCCATCAGCATCTGTGCGGCTTTGCCTGTATCCCATATCGGTTGCAAGCCGGTCCAGGGCAGCACGGCGAAGAACAGCAGGATAATGAGCGCAACCAGCGGCAGGAGCGCCTTGACCAGCGCTTCGCACATCAGCCGTACGTTGGCGATGAAGCGAAAGCGGTTGCGGATCATCACCAGGCCTAGGCCGATAACCAGCCAGGTAACCGGGTAGATAAAAGCCGGTTCACGAAACAGTGATTTGAAGAAGCCCAGACCAATGGCGGCAAAAAGCGCAGCCCAGAGCCACAGCAAGCTCCAGAAGACGCCAACGAACAGGCCTAGTTGCGCCAGTGTCAGGGCGTGCTCCCATGAATAGCCTAGCAGTGGCTGATAGGCCCTTGGCCATTTGCCGTTGGCGGCGCTGCTGCGAAAGCACAGGGCAATGATAAACAGGGCGACCCCCAAAGCCATGCAAAAGGCGGGGGTGAATTGGTGGCGCCAGCGTTGTTGTGGTTCGGGCGACTGTTCGACCCAGCCAAGATGCCAGCCTAACCAGAACAGCAAGGGAATCAGCAGCAGTGGCAGCAGGTTGATGCGATCACGCAGGCGGACGATGCTGATCAGATAAAAGGCCGGTAGGGCGATTGTCAGGGTGTAGAGCGCCTTGAGCCAACGCTGGTCGGCGGCCAGCCAGTGCTCATGGTCGATGGCCAGGTGCAGGCCATACAGCGCGTAGCCCTGCAATACGGCGATTATGATCAGGCCAAGACTGGTGGTCCGGTCCAGAGTGAACAGGCGATTATCATCCATGACAGTTCTTCACGAGTGGGTGGCAGAATGAGGCCGCGCGATCCGCTTGCCCCTGGCGGCTATATTAACGGTAACCATTGCTTTTGGCTTGTAAAGCATGGCGAGCTTGGGTCATCTGAGCATTAACTCTTCTGAGCCGCCCCGTTGTTGATAAAGGGGAGGGTGCGAAACCAGCACGAGAATCAATGGTCACAGTAGAACACTCAAACTTCGGCCCTCATGGCGGATTAATGGATTAGATTTCTCAACCATCCAATGGAGTACACATGGTTCCCTTCAGACATTCCCTGATTTTTCTCGCTACCCTCGGGCTGTTGACGGCCTGCGACAATTCATCGAGCCCAGGTAACCCGGATCAGCCCCATGCACCGACCACTGCAGCCCAGGCAGCCCCGGCAGAACCCTCTGCTACTGCTGGCGATACCGAGTCTGCTGAAGCGATGCCCGCTTCGGATCAGGGCGACGCGGAATCAACTGGCTCCGATACTCCTTTTTCGATAGCCGAGGTCACGCAGTTCGAGGCCCCTTGGGCTATGACATTCCTGCCAGACGGCCGACTCCTAGTGACAGAGATGGCTGGTAATTTGCGTTTGCATGATCTCGGCACCGGTGAAACCGGGAGCATCGAGGGTGTGCCCGAGGTGGTTCACGCCGGGCAGGGTGGATTGGGCGACGTACTGCTGCACCCGCAATTCGACAGTAACCAGCAGATCTATATCAGCTATGCCGAGGCTGGCGACGGTGGTTCTGGTGCTGCGGTGGCCCTGGCTCGGCTGACATTGGACGAGAATGGTGGCGGCGAGCTGGAGGATCTGGAGGTGATCTGGCGGCAAACACCGAAGATGTCCGGCAATGGCCATTTCGGTCACCGTCTTGCGTTTGATACTGAGGGGATGCTCTGGATCAGCTCCAGCGAGCGCCAGGAGTTCGATCCGGCGCAGGACATGACTGGGAATCTGGGCAAAATAGTCAGGCTGAACGACGATGGCAGCGTGCCTGACGATAACCCCTTTGCCGATGAGGGCGAGGTGGCGGCGCAGGTCTGGTCCTTGGGTCACCGCAATATTCTCGGCATGGCATTCGATGCTGACGGCAGGCTGTGGGCCCATGAAATGGGACCGCGAAATGGTGATGAGCTCAACCTGATTGAGAAAGGGGCCAACTACGGCTATCCATTGGTCTCCAATGGCGAGCACTACGACGGCAGACCCATCCCTGATCACGATACCCGTCCAGAGTTTAATGCACCCGTCATCACCTGGACGCCGGTGATCTCGCCGGCAGGATTTATCATCTATGACGGCGAGCTTTTCCCTGAGTGGCAAGGCAGCGGCTTTATCGGCGGCCTCTCGTCTCAATCTTTGGTGCGTGTAGAGTTCGATGGGACAAACGCTCAAGAGGCAGAGCGTTTTGACCTGCAGCGCCGTGTGCGCGAGGTCGAGCAAGGTCCTGATGGAGCGATTTGGCTGCTCGAAGATGGTATGCGCGGTGGCAGCGGCGCGCTGCTGAAGTTGACGCCGCAGGAGTGATTTGCAGCAGGGCCAGCCTATCGCTGGCTCTGCTGTTGCGTTTTAAGCGTCACCCCTTTGCTAACTGAAAAGCATCCAGGCTATCACCAGGGTTGTGGCCATCAGGGCGATGGCCATAACAGTGCCTGCGTGTTTTGCAAAAATATGCAGCATGCTGTCTCCGTAATCGCTGATTAAACGAGGTTAAAACGTTCGGAATGGATGCTCTGGAGCGGGACGTTTCGCGTGCGCAATGCTGACTCCACTACGTTCATTAGCGGTGGTGGACCGCAGACGAAGTAATCGGTAGCACCACTCGTGTTGTCCAGATACTTGTCCAGCAGTTCCTCGTCAACAAGACCTTCTTCTCCATTCCAGTCTTCAGGTGCCTCTTTCAGCACGTGGACGACATCAAGATTCAGCTTGCTGCTCAGGGCTTCAAGCTCATCCCAGAACAGGACTGATGGGCGGTCGACATTAGCGTAAATCAAAAGCAGTTTCTTACGGCTTTTTTCAGCCAGGCAGCTGCGTAACATGCTGATGATAGGGGTGATTCCGACGCCCCCGGCAACGAATACGGCGTCCCGGTCACTTGCCGGATCGAGGGTAAAGACGCCATAAGGTCCTTCAACCCACGCACGGGTTCCGGCTTTGACCTCGCTGAGTGAGCGGGTGAAGTCGCCAGCATGTTTGGCAGTGAACTCCAGTCGCGAATGCGTGTGGGCTTGGGAGTTCATCGAGAACGGATGCTGCTGCAGTGAGAAGGGCGTGTTGCCCAGGGTAATCCAGGCGTACTGACCAGGCGCGAAGTAGATACCCTTGTGACCGTCCGCCTCAAGCACCAGACGAGTGGCGTCGCCCTCGATCCCTTCAGATTCCAACACCGTCCAGGGCTTTCGTTTAAGCCGCCAGGGGCGCAGCAGTCGGGATTCAATCAGTAAAAGAAGAGCGGCGCCGACAGCGACCGCCAGTGCAATCTTGACTGGCCACCCGGCTGTATAGCGGTCGACCATCAATGCGTGGCCTAGACCAGCGCTGACCACGAACAGTGAGAGCACTCCGTGAATCGCGCGCCACCACTCGTATTGCAACTTCATGCCTACCCGCCACAGAGAAGTGGCGATCAACAGGGTTGTGGCGATCAGAATGCCGCTCAGGGCCAGTGCGCGCAGCAGCTCGTCTCCTGGATGCAGGTAATGTATGAATCCTGGCTCGGCAAGCAGGATGGTGATCGGGTGCGCCAACACCAGTAGCCAGGCAAAAAGGCCCATTTGCCGGTGAAACTGCAACAGGTTGTCCTGCCCAATGCCAGCGGCGAACCAGCGATGACGGCCCGAGATGACCAGTTGCGTAGCCAGAACGCCGAGCCCCAGCAACCCGAGAAGCACACCCGCTTCAAGGGCGAACGTGCGGGCGGGGGGGCGGTCAAAGGCTAGCGCCAAGCCCATCGGCAGCAATGTGAGCAAAAAATATACTCCAAACCACGCGCCGAGTGCTGGATATCGAATGTTCATAATGCTCCAAGCCTAAGTTGGTGGTAAGGGTGCTTCTGCATTGGAATCAGAGTCAGACATTAGGTTCAGGTTGATAGTGAGTCGCTCTGGGTTTTGTAGAGGCGGTTTTATTCAAGCCAGGCCGCTCCTGCTGTGTGGGCAAACGCACAGTCTGCAGGCTGGCATTTCGCACACTATACAAATCCAAACCCTGGTTCTCATGGCGTTTGATCGTCTGCCACGCAGGTTTGGCAGTTCTCTGGCTAGCAATAGCCGGTGACTTGCCAACTGCTCGCGCTACGAAGTCAGCATGCTGCACAGCACTCTTCGAACCGGTCGAGAACATCTCAATCGCAGTGAAGCCCCTTTTCTGACTGAGGAAACTGCATATGCCCGTACCTGTTAGCGCAACTCGCGTTGTCCTTCAAACTCTGGCCGCCGGCCTGGTGCTCAGCGCTCCCGTTGCATTCGCTTCTGATCCCATAGTCAGGATATTCGGTATTGGCCAGGGTTTTGTTGTGCTGGCTGACGAGGGCCTCAACATCCAGTATCAAGTCACACCTGCTGTCTCTGGCACTCACCATCTGTATTTCGATGAAGACCTTGTGCTGTCTATGGATGCCGACGAAATTGACCGCAGCGCCTCGGGCGCTTTCAGCATTCGCTATGCTGACGGACTCGCAGAAAATGATCAGGTCAAGCTCCGCCTATGCGTCGAAGCAGCGCCAATCGAAGCCTGTGATCAGGTCAGTATTCGCGCTGGCCGGGTTTTATTGCCGGAGCAGACAATCGAGATCAGCCCGGCAGGTGTTGCAGGTTATCTGCCTCCGCGTACGCCCATTGATATTGATTACACCATTCTCAAACCTACGACATCAGCCCGGCTGTATTACATCGATGACCGGTTGATACGGCGGCGAACAACCTCGACCCCTGTATCCGGGCCTCTGACAATCAGGTCTCCGACCGGGCTCAAAGAAGGCGAAAAGCGCTTGCTGAGTTTTTGCCTGGATGATGAATCAGCAGCTTCAACCTGTGGCTACGCCGAGGTAATCGGTGGTCAAGCTCCAGACGGCGTGGACCTGCCCGAGCCATTCACAGCCAATGATCTGACTGACCATTACCAGGCACTAGCAGACTGCAGTCCCGTCTGTGGGAGTTACGCAAACGTCTACTACGGCAACCCTGGCGTTAGCTGGATTCCCGATCGTGGTGATGGCGCGCCGGATGGCCTGCGTATGGATATCTACTATTCCTCAGCGGATGGCCGACTGAACCCGGAAGCTGCGCCGAGTACGCTGATTTTTTACGCACATTCCGCCGGATCAAACAAAGAGTCGCTGCTCACCAATAACCGGACACTACTGAACCATCTGCTGGGCATCTCTGGTTCCGGCCCAGGTGTGGTTGTGGCTGCGATAGACTTCAGGCACCCGCTCAGGCAGTTCGAAGACGACCTCACACCTTCTTCGGTAGATGATCTGAGTTACGCCATACAGTTTGCCCGCTATCACGCGGCCGAGCTCAACATAAACCCGGATGACATCTTTGTGGTCGGCACGTCTTTGGGTGCCGGCGTAGCCATACACGCCGCTGTGCGTGAAATCGCCAATCCAATGGATAGCTCTCCAGTAAGACAAACATCTTCCAGCATTCGCGGCGTCATCACCCGTGATGGGCAGTCTTCATTTGCGCCACAGTGGTTTCGCAATAACTTTCTCGAGCCGGTAGTTGCAGACCGTTATCAGAGAGGTTTGCTTGATGATGAAAAAAGGCTGATCTACGGCCACGCCATTGCGGAGGTCAACAGCAAGTCACCGCTAATGGAGTTGCTGTATACCACCCCGTTTATCGACCACAAGGTAACGCTTACGCAGTACCTCTTGAAAACTGTCGACCTCGTTCACCTGCCAAATTATGGCCTGGCGATGGAGAAGCTTTATCAATTGCATGGGATTGAAGAGCGTATTCGTGTGATGGAAAGCTACAGCGGTAACTTTGGTCGTGATGCCGCAAGCTTTATTTCGCAACATCGGCTTGGTCAGCCTTCGCAATCAGAGTGATCACAGTACATAGCGTTCAGGCAGGGTCTGGCAACACTCAAAAGCGAGGCCTCTTCGGGGACGGCTGAACAACAGTTGTCTGAGTCTGTGAACCCTGGTCTGCAACGCCAAACTTGATTACAATGCCGCCCGCCAAAACCGCCACCCAAGGTCATCCTGGGGCTAATCGGCTTGCGGCGAACGTCATTTACCTCCGTATCAAATTGAAGCGGACAGTATCACCCATAGGGACATGAAGGAGAGTCACAATGTAGTTCCGTCAACATGCTGAAAATCAGCACACCGCACAGCCATCTTCGATCGGTACTTTTATTGGTAGCACTCGCAGTTTGGCAGCACACTTACGATCTAGCAGCCTGGGCCTTTTGTCTATCTTCCTTGTGGCTGGCAGCCTTAGTGGGTGCTATGCCTTTCAGGCTTCATCTGACTATTACGGCCTGCAGACTACTAATGAAAATATCGTCTTTCTGATTGATGTCTCGGGCAGTATGGAAGGAAAGCAGGAGGGCACAGCTGAAGACCAGATACGCGGCACATTGGTCACGGAAGCAGGTAAACAAGTCCAGAGCTTGGTTGGTGGGGCCATAGGGTAGATGGTAGGTCAGCAGGTGACCAGCCAATCCACCATCCATGATGTCTGCTTTGGAGCGGGCCTTTCAGTACCAAGGCGCTACCGCCATCTTCCTGATGACCGATGGCAGACCTACGGATTCTTCCGCAGCCCGGATAATCCAACGGGTAAGTGAGTTGAATCACAGCGGCGCCATCAAAGTAAACGCCATCGGACTGGGCCCTGACCAGGACGCATCCCTTCTAGCCTCTCTCGCGCAACAAAATGGCGGTCAATACATCAACCGGTGTTGATGCCGTTTTGAGCCTGATGAGGACTGCCCGGCTACGCCGAGCATAGATATGTATTGGCCGATCTGGCTCATCCTTTACGTACCTGCATGGCGAACCCCTGTGACATAGGCTTCCAATCCGGCCAAATATAACTCAGCGCCCATGCAGACAGGTTGGTGAAAGTTATTGCAGCGAGCGCAAAAGGGATAAGTAAAAATTTGCTCCAGCCTTTTGTTGTCGTTACCCCTCCCGCTATTGCCAGGCTGAATAGCAGTCCCGCTGTCCGGATAGAGTGCTCTGATCTTTGCAATAGCCTTACCTCTAAACCTGCTTCTTGTGCTGCGCGCTTCAAACCAAACTCTGTAAAGCGCTGAAAGTCAAAAGGCGCATCATGCAATGGGTATAGGAAGGGCATGCTAATCCATGCC
>JBKBSI010000076.1:0-14127 GCA_046291745.1 Pseudomonas sp.
GAAACGGGTGCCGAAGGCACTGACATCCATATGTTCTATCGGTCCAATGCCACTCTTGCCCGCCACGGCTGCCTGCCAACTGCTGTCGACCGTATTGCCAAGGGGCGTCAACATACCTAAACCGGTTACCACGACGCGTCTGCGCAACACTGGATGCTCCTTATTAAACTCATATGGATGACCAGGACAGGGTTGCCCTCATCGTCAATGGGGTATTGTCCGCATAATGGACACCCACGGCAATATGGGGCGGACAGTTTGCCGCCGCCAGTATCACCGCCCGCACACGAAAAAGCCGCAGCTCCATGACAGAACTGCGGCTTTTCGAATCAGTCAGCAGACTGCGTGATTACTTCTGATGAGCATTCACGTAGTCGATGGCTTCCTGAACGGTAGTGATCTTCTCGGCATCTTCATCCGGAATTTCGGTCTCGAATTCTTCTTCGAGAGCCATGACCAGCTCCACGGTATCAAGCGAGTCTGCGCCAAGGTCTTCAACAAAAGAAGCGCTGTTAGTCACTTCTTCTTCTTTGACGCCGAGCTGCTCGGCAACGATTTTCTTGACGCGTTCTTCGATGGTACTCATACCTTGTTCTCACTCCTGGTTGCAGTGCCGGGTAGCCGGACTGCGGGTAGTTTATAGAAACAATTTGCGTCATTTCAAGCACGAATCGCTTCTATCTCAAAGAGGTCAAGGCCATGGGGCCTTCACCGCGTAAAAAGCATCTCCTCCGGTGCGGGCCACTTAGCCACTGTTCCGGGGGCTACATCTTAACTCATAAACATCCCGCCATTCACCGGAATGATTGCTCCAGTGATATAACCGGCGGATTCACCAGCCAAAAATTCGACTACTGCGGCGATCTCTTCTGCCTGACCCAGACGCCCCAAGGGAATCTGCTCCAGCATTGCAGAGCGTTGCCCTTCATTCAAGGCCTTGGTCATGTCCGTGTCAATAAATCCCGGTGCAATGGCGTTTACCGTCACTGAGCGCGAACCGACTTCACGGGCCAATGCACGGGTAAAACCTTCCATGCCAGCCTTGGAGGCAGCATAGTTGGACTGACCAGCATTGCCCATACCTGCGACCACCGAACTGATATTGATGATACGCCCCCAACGGGCCTTGGTCATGCCCCGCAGTACCGCCTTGGACAGACGGTAAACCGAGCCGAGGTTGGTATTCACCACCTCATCCCACTCATCATCCTTCATGCGCATCAGCAGATTATCACTGGTGATGCCCGCATTATTGACCAATATCGCCGGTGCAGCATAGGTCTTGGTAATCTCTTCAAGCACTGCGGCGACCGAGTCCGGATCACGCACATCAAGCTTCAAACCGGTACCGGTGTAACCCGCTTCGGCCAGTTTTGCGGCAATCGCACTGGCTCCCGAATCACTGGTCGCAGTGCCGACCACGATGGCACCCTTGGCTGCCAGCGCATGGGCGATAGCCTGGCCGATACCGCGGCTCGCACCAGTGACCAGTGCTACTTTTCCCTCGATACTCATTTCAAGCTCCTTGTGTAAGCTGAGCCAGGGCAGTTGCAAACCCGTCAGCAGATTCCAGATTGTAGGTGTTGAGGCCTTTGACGCAACGCTTGTTCAGCCCCGAAAGCACCTTTCCAGGTCCGCACTCTACCAGATCGGTGACACCCTGCTCGGCCATCCAGCCCACTGTACCCACCCAGCGTACCGGGCTGTACAGCTGCTGAACCAGCAATGTGCGCAATTGATTGAGATCAGCAGCCGGTCGCGCCGTTACATTCTGCACCAGCGTCAGTTGCGGCTGACCCCAATTCAGATCGCGGAAGTCCACTGCCAACTGCTCGGCCGCCGACTGCATTAAAGCGCAATGCGAGGGCACACTTACAGGCAAGGCAATGGCGCGCTTCGCACCCGCTTCTTTACAACCAGCAATGGCACGTTCTACGGCCGCAGCCTGACCCGCTATAACCACCTGTCCCGGCGCATTGAAATTGACCGCACTAACCACTTCGCCCTGCGCCGCCTGGGCGCAAATATCGATAATCTGCTGGTCTTCCAACCCCAGAATAGCGGCCATACCGCCCTGCCCCTGAGGCACCGCCTGCTGCATCAACTGGCCACGACGCTCCACCAGCTTCAACGCATCAGCAAAACCAAGCACCTGGGCCGCAACCAGTGCGGAATACTCGCCCAAACTATGACCCGCCACATGACTGGGGCGCAGCTCGGTT
Organism: Pseudomonas sp.; assembly: GCA_046291745.1. GTDB lineage: Bacteria > Pseudomonadota > Gammaproteobacteria > Pseudomonadales > Pseudomonadaceae > Halopseudomonas. Next base: position 2,223 of record JBKBSI010000076.1, read on the forward strand.
TGCGCACACCACAGGCGCCACAGCGCCACGGACGCAGCAAGGATAGCCGGCTGGGTGATATCGGTGCGATTGAGTTGCTCCTCCGACCCCTGCTGACAGACCTTCCACAGATCATAACCCAGTGCTTCGGAGGCTTCAGTGAAGGTTTCGCCGATGACAGCGTGCTGCTCGGCGAGGTCGGCAAGCATGCCAATGGCCTGGGAACCCTGACCTGGAAAAACGAATGCGAGGGCTTGAGTCATGCCTTGTTCCTCATTTTATTATCGAAATCGGTATGCTGCTTGGATGCCAGACGAGCCTGACAGGTCACAGCTTGCGCCCACTAGTGTCTGACAGTGCCGCTAGACGCTGAGCAATGCGCTGCGGCAATTGCGCCCGACTAACCCGCACCGCCTGCTCGATAGCGGCGATAAAGGCCCGTTCATCGGCGTTGCCATGACTCTTGATAACCACACCCTGCAAACCCAACAGGCTGGCGCCGTTATAGCTACCCGGATCATGCCGCTGGATCATCGGCCGCAAAGCTCTGCGCACCAGAGGTGAAAGCAGACGCATGGGCAAACTGGCACTCAAGGCTGCCTGCACTTCAGCCTGCAGATAACCCGCCAGACCTTCGCTAGCCTTGAGCACTACGTTCCCGACAAAGCCGTCGCAGACCACCACATCGGCCTCCCCCCGAAACAGACCATCACCTTCTACATGACCTATATAGTTGAGATGCTCGCTGCTACGCAGCAGCTCGGCCACTTCGCGCACACGCTGACTACCCTTGTTCAATTCGCGGCCGATATTCAACAAGCCGACCCGGGGCTGCGCGATTCCAGTGATCTCACTGACTGCCTCGGAGCCCATCAGCGCAAACTGATACAACTGACTCACACTACAGTCCACATTGGCGCCAAGATCGAGGATATGGCAGGCACTTCCAGCCACAGGCAAGGCAGCCATGATAGCCGGGCGCTCGACACCCTCAAGCGTACCGAGAACGGCACGAGCGAGAACCATCAGTGCACCGGTATTGCCGGCACTCAGACAGCCCTGGGCCGCGCCATCACGCACCTGCTCGATAGCCACCCGCATGGAAGCATCGCGCTTACCGCGCAGCACGCTGGCAGGCGAATCATCGGCTTCAATGGTTTCAGTAGTGTGAATGCAATGGTGTCGATCAGGAGGTAGCTGAAACTGGGCACACAGGGGGGAAATGACATCGGTCGGGCCGACCAGAATGGCATACAAATCAGGCGTCGCCTGCAGGCTGCGGGCAACCGCGGGGATAATGCAACGGGGACCGAAGTCCCCGCCCATCACATCAATCGCAAGGCGAACTGACGTGGACAAGACTTATTCGTCGTTGTCCTTGTTGACTACCTGGCGACCACGGTAGAAACCATCCGGGGTCACGTGGTGACGCAGGTGAGTCTCACCGGTAGTGCTGTCTACAGACAGTGCTGCCGAGGTCAGGGAGTCATGCGAACGACGCATTCCGCGCGCGGAACGCGACTTTTTGTTCTGCTGTACAGCCATGGCGATAAGCTCCTAAGCTTTTCAGGTATCACGTTTTAACGATGACAGCACGCTGAATGGATTAGGCTTCTCAGCCTTTTCCGCTTCAGGTTCCACCGGATCAGGGCGATAGCCCGGCGGATGCTGACATGTTTCCATTGGATGCATCGGAACTGCAGGCAAAGCCAGGAGCAGTTCATCCTCGATCAGCGCATGCAGATCCAGGGGTTCATCATCCACAATAACCGGTTCGTAGTGTCTTGGCAGCTGTTTGGCTGCCTCGTCACTCGCTACAAAACCCACATCACACTCACTGTCGAGCGCTACCATTACCTGCTCGAGACAACGCTGACATATCAACGCCACCTCGACCTGATAGTGACCGTGCAATGTAGCTATACCCTGCGCATCACGCGCAAAGGCGAGCTCTACCTGAACGTCTCCGGCAGGAGCGTCCAGCAAGGCACTCAGGCGTGGCATCTTGAGCGCTGCTACCGTTCCTTTCAGAACGATTTCGCGGTCTACCAGCTTGCGTGGCTCTATGTGTGCGGGTATGGGTCCAGACATAAGCGCGCAATTCTAGGCATCATGACCTCTGCTGTCAAAACTATTTGCATATTATTCAAGGGAGTCGGCAAGCGGTTAGAATCAGCTACCACGCACGCAACAGGTAACCCGACATGCTGCCCTTGATTCTGGCTTCCAGTTCGCCCTACCGGCGCTCGCTGCTTGAGCGTATTGGCCTGCCCTTTGACTGTGCAGCACCGGAAATTGACGAAACGCCATTGCCCGGCGAAGATCCCGTCACCCTGACTCAGCGCCTGGCACTGAGCAAGGCTCAGGCGCTGGCCGACGCATTTCCACAGCACCTGATAATTGGCTCCGACCAGGTATTGCTACTCGACGGACTGCCCGTGAGCAAGCCAGGCAGTCATGCAGCCGCCCGCGAGCAACTGCGTCGCAGCAGCGGACAGACATTGGTTTTCACCACGTCAGTGTGCCTACTCAACACGGCCAGCGGTGAGCATCAACTGGTCAGCGACCCGTTCGAAGTGGTTTTTCGCAGCTTGAGCGAAGATTGCATAGAACGCTACCTGCAGCGCGAGAAACCCTATGACTGCGCCGGCAGCTTCAAATCCGAAGGACTCGGCATCACCCTGTTTCACGCCCTGCGCGGGGAGGACCCCAACAGCCTGATCGGATTACCTCTGATCAGGCTGTGCGACATGCTTATAAAGGAAGGAGTACAGCTGCCCTGATCAGCAATCAGCGCAGCACGGGCACGCCGTTCAACCCCAACTGAGTCGCCAGGGTGTTGCCAACACTGGTGCCGAGCTGGCGGGTAAAGCGTTCAAAGGGCGACTCACGGTAGGTAAAGTCCACCACCTCTTCAGCACCAATGACATCCCGGGCAATTGCCGAGGTGCTCGCCAGACCATCGACCAGACCCAATTCCAGTGCCTGCTCGCCAGACCAGACCAGACCACTGAACAGGTCCGGATGCTCCTTGAGCCGATCACCGCGACCTGCTCTGACCTGAGCAATGAACTGCTGATGAGTGGTTTCCAGCACTTCCTGCCAGAACTCGCGCTCATCCGCCCTTTCCGGCTGGAAGGGATCAAGGAACGCCTTGTGCTCGCCAGCCGTGTAAGTGCGCCGCTCGACGCCAAGCTTGTCCAGCGTCTCGACAAAACCGAAACCCGCAGCGGTTACACCGATTGAACCGACCAGACTGGCCTTGTCAGCATAGATCTCGTCCGCCGCCGCAGCGATGTAATAGGCACCGGAAGCACCCAGGTCAGTAATCACCGCGTACAGCTTCTTGTCCGGGTGCAGGCCCCGTAAACGCTTGATCTCATCATAGACATAGCCCGACTGCACCGGACTACCCCCTGGGCTGTTGATGCGCAACACAACACCTTGGGTATTGTTGTCCTCGAAGGCCCGGCGCAGACTGGTGACCAAATTATCGGCACTGGCCTCCTGGCGATCAGCAATCACACCTCGCAGCTCGATTACAGCAGTGTGCGAAGTAGTGCGCGCCTTACTTCCGTCGATCCCGGAGAACGGGGAAAACATCATGAATACGCCCAACAGATAGGCGAAGGTAAGGGTTTTGAAAAAGATACCCCAGCGGCGCGCACGGCGCTGCTCCTGCACTGAAGCCAGCATGGTCTTCTCAAGCAGTTCCCAGGCCTTCTTGTCCTCACGACTCTTTTGCGCCTCAGTGCGGGTCTGCATAGGGCTCTCGGTCCACTTATCCGACGACATCAGCTAACCTCTGAAAATGATGGCTTAGTATTATCCGGGGACATGACCCAGTCACGAAACTCACTGAATGCATCAATACAATGCTCCGGGCGGCTTTGCAATAAGTGCTCCCGGGACTGCGCCCCATAACTCACAGCAACAGCACGGACCCGGGCATTGTGCGCCATGCGTATATCGTACTCACTGTCTCCCAGCATCACCGCACTGGCTGCGGGGGTTTCAAGCCGATTAAGGATCTCTTCAAGCATTTTCGGATGCGGCTTGCTTAGCGACTCATCGGCACAGCGGGTGATATCGAAATAATTCGTCAGATCATGTGACTGCAGCACCCGATCCAAGCCCCTGCGACTTTTGCCGGTAGCCACTGCCAGACGCAATCCAGCCTTGCGGAAACGCTCCAGATCTTCAAGCACGCCATCAAATAGCGGCGAAGGCGTCTGCTCCGTTGCAATAAAGTGCTCGCTGTAGGCCTCACTCAACCGCTGGGCCAGGCCCGGATCGTCGATATCAGGAAAAAGCACCGCCACCGCCTCTGGCAAACCCAGACCGATGATGTCACGCACCGCCTGCTCGGCAGGCAACTGAATACCCACCGCATCGGCCGCGGCACGCATACTCTCGACTATCCGGGAAATGGAGTTTGACAGGGTACCGTCCCAGTCGAAGATCAGGGTGCGGAGTTCAGCCATTGCTGTTAAGCCTTCTGATAGTGTCATCCCACATCTTGCCGGGCGGCGCACTCACCTCCAGGCGCGTACCATCGGGCAGCTCGGCACTCAGTGACGCCGCATGCAAAAACAGCCGCTTGCCGCCAAGCTCGCGTATCTGCTGGGAGAAGTCATCGTCCCCATATTTGGGATCGCCAGCAATGGGGTGGCCAGCATGCCGGGCGTGCACGCGAATCTGATGGGTACGCCCAGTAATCGGCCGCGCCTCGACCAGCGTTGCCAGGTCAGCATAGCGGGTCAGCACGCTAAACTCGGTCAGCGATTCCTTGCCCTCGGCATTAACCTCGACCATGCGTTCCCCGGAGCGCAGATTGTTTTTCTGCAGCGGCGCATGGACTTTCTTCACCGTTGCCGGCCAGTGACCCTTGACCAAAGCCAGATAGCGTTTGCGCACCCCATCACCACGCAGTGCGGCGTGCAAATGCCGCAGCATGCTGCGCTTCTTGGCTACCATCAGACAGCCAGAGGTATCCCGATCCAGCCGATGCACCAGCTCAAGCTGAGGACAATCGGGACGCAACTGGCGCATAGCTTCAATCACACCAAAATGCAGACCGCTGCCACCGTGCACCGCCAGCCCGGCCGGCTTGTTGACTACAATCAGGCCCTTATCCTCATAGAGAATGCTGGACTCGAGCGCCTGGAGAATCCCCTGCCCAACCAACACAGGCTCATTAGGCTCAGGCAAGCGTACCGGCGGAATCCGCACGCTATCGCCAGCCTGCAGGCGGTACTCAGGCTTGATTCTGCCCTTGTTCACCCGCACTTCGCCCTTGCGCAGAATGCGGTACACAAATGTCCGCGGCGCGCCCTTGAGACGGGTCATCAAATAGTTGTCAATACGCTGCCCGGCCTGGTCATCGCTGATCAGATCGGTCTGCACTTTAGGGGGGTTGTCAGGGGCACTTGGATTCATTCGCGCATGATACATTTTTTCTTGCAATTGAAGCACTTAAAAAATGCTGTTATATTCGGGCGAGCTGCGTAACAGGCAGCCGGGGAAATTGCTGGCGCGAGACATGCCGCACACCCCAGAAACACCGATATACGGGCACTGCCAGGCGATCGACAGATATTTGCCAGGCATACCTAATGATCGACACACTGGTTGCCGTGTGGCAGCCAGAATATAAACCCGCTCTCCCAATACGATGAGCGGCACCCGATTTAGATGGGTATGTGTTAGGTGGAGATGCACAGCTTCAGGATCATGTGACGAGCGCTGACACAGCTTTAGACTCTGTCCCCGTTCCCAGTCCGGCTGATTCCTCCCACAGGAACTTTTGAGCATGCTTGCAGCTGATCTATCGACTGCAGGTGGTAACACATTATTCGGCGTCGGTGCCATTTGACCCGAGGATGTCCCCAGGCGCTGCCCTGACCATTTGGTGCAGGCCCGTCCTTGAAGGTTTTCTGAATAGTTTCTCTGTACTCGCCGTAGACAGACCGACCTGTAGCAGCCCTTTGGTGGCCACAGGAACGCTGAACCAGGGCAAGGTTGGCCCAAGCAGAAACATGCCTGACACCTGACATAAGAGTCGCAGGTGCCGTCATTGTGTAATCCGGGAGCATTGGAAACACAACGGTACTTCATGAAAAGAATGCTGATCAACGCAACTCAACCCGAAGAGTTGCGCGTTGCCCTGGTAGATGGCCAGCGCCTGTACGATCTGGATATAGAATCCGGAGCCCGTGAGCAGAAAAAAGCCAACATCTATAAAGGCCGGATCACCCGCGTAGAACCCAGCCTTGAAGCCGCTTTCGTTGAATTCGGCTCGGAACGCCACGGCTTTCTGCCACTCAAGGAAATCTCCCGCGAGTACTTCTCCAAGCAGCCGGAAGGCCGCGTCAACATCAAGGAAGTGCTGCGCGAAGGCCAGGAAGTCATTGTTCAGGTCGACAAGGAAGAGCGTGGCAACAAGGGCGCAGCCCTGACCACTTTTATCAGCCTGGCTGGTCGCTATCTGGTACTGATGCCCAACAACCCGCGCGCTGGTGGTATTTCCCGCCGCATCGAAGGCGACGAGCGTAACGAACTGCGCGAAGCCATCAACAGCCTCAATGTACCTGCCGACATGGGCATGATCGTGCGCACCGCCGGCCTGGGCCGCAGCGCCGAAGAGCTGCAGTGGGATCTGGACCAGTTGCTGCATCTGTGGAGCCTGATCAAGACCGCCGCCGACGAGAACGCCGCTCCCCTGCTGATCCACCAGGAAAACAACGTCATTATTCGCGCGGTACGTGATTACCTGCGCCAGGATATCGGCGAAGTACTGATCGACAGTGTGGAAGTGAAGGAAGACACGCTCAATTACGTCAGCCAGGTCATGCCGCAGTACGTGAGCAAGATCAAGCTCTACGAAGACAGCGTGCCACTGTTCAATCGTTTCCAGATCGAAAGCCAGATCGAAACTGCCTTCGAGCGCGAAGTGAAGCTACCCTCTGGTGGCTCCATTGTGATCGACCACACCGAAGCACTGGTTTCCATCGACATCAACTCCTCGCGCGCCACCAAGGGCAGCGACATCGAGGAAACTGCGCTGCAGACCAACTTGGAAGCGGCTGAAGAAATCGCCCGCCAACTGCGTTTGCGTGACATTGGCGGCCTGATCGTTATCGACTTTATCGACATGAGCCCGGCCAAGAACCAGCGTGCGGTCGAAGAACGCGTCAAGGAAAGCCTGGAGGCTGACCGCGCCCGCGTGCAGGTCGGTCGCATTTCGCGCTTCGGCCTGCTGGAGATGTCACGCCAGCGCCTGCGTCCGTCACTGGGTGAAACCAGCGGCATCGTCTGCCCGCGCTGTAATGGCCGTGGCACTATCCGCGATGTCGAGTCACTGTCACTCTCGGTACTGCGCCTGATCGAGGAAGAGGCGCTCAAGGAGCGTACCGCCGAAGTCCGTGCCCACGTACCTGTTGCGGTTGCCACCTTCCTGCTCAACGAGAAGCGCGACGTACTGGCCAAGACCGAGCAACGTACCAAGGTACGCCTGCTGATCCTGCCTAACGAGCACATGGAAACTCCACACTTTGACGTACAGCGTCTGCGTGATGATCACGAAGCTGTGCTCAACGGCGAGACCAGCTACACCATGAGCAGCGAAGTGCTTGCTGACGAGCCAGTACAGGCCAGCCAGACCAAGAACATCGTGCGTCAGGAAGCGGCAGTCAAGGCTGTCTCGCCTTCGCGTCCGGCCCCTGCTCCTACAGCTCCGGCAGCGCCTACCCAGGCGATCAAGGAAGCGCAGCCGAGCCTGTTCAAGGGCCTGATCAAGTCCCTGGTCAGCCTGTTTGCAGCTGATGAGCCGAGTGTTGCAGAAGAGCAGCCGAAGCCCGCAGCAAAAAGCGACAGCCGCCCTGCCCCACGCGACAGCAAACGCAATGACGAGCGCCGCAACACCCGCAGCCGCCGCCCACGGGGTGAGCGTCCAGAGCGTAGCGAGCGTCCGGAACGAGGCGAACGCCCAGAGCGCAAGGACAACGAGCGCAAGCCCCAGGCCCCGCGTAACGAAGCCCCAGTGGAAAAACGCGAAGCCCCGGTTGCAGCAGAAGCCAAGAGCGGAGAAGCCCCAACCCGACGTCGCCGTCGTGGCCCGCCAGCCGAGTCTGCTACAGATACTCGTCAGCAGGTTGTCGAAGGTGAAAACCAGGCCGTCGCTGAAGCACCTGCAGAGCGACGTCCGCGTCGTAGCGAAGAGAAGCCGGTCAACAACGAGAATCTGGAGCAGGAGCAGCTAGCTCAAGAGGCCGGTGCGGAAAATATCGAAGGCAACGAAGGCAACGAAGGCAACGAAGGTGAGCGTCCGAAGCGTCGTTCGCGCAACAGCCAGCGCCGCCGCAACAACCGCCGCAGCCGCGTGAACCAGGATGAGAACCAGGTAGCCACAGGAGAGGAAGGTGAACAGACAGCTGCGACAGCAGATGCGCCTACCCCCTCTGAGCACGCTCCAGTTGCCGCAGTCGCTGCAGCCTCGGTAGCCGCCACGCAGACACTTGAGTCCTCGGCTGAGAACCAGCAGCCAGCGGACTTCAGTGCACCCGTTGAAGCCACCCTGACACAGAAAGCTGAAGAGCTCGAAGCGTCAATGGAACTGGCCGTGGAAGACTTTAACAAGTCCCAGCCTAGCGAAGCCCTTACCGCACACGCAGCCTTCGAAGAGGTGGCACCACAGCCCCAAGCCTCTGAAGCAGTAGTTGAGCCGACCGCAGAACAGCAGCCCACCACCAGCATCGAGGCGGTAGTTGAGCCTGAAGCTGAGCCGCAAGTGACTGTGGAAACTGCAGTGGTTGAGCCGGTAGCAGCCGACACTACTGTAGCCGAAGCGGTAACTGCACCGAGCCCAGAGGTAGAAGCCCCTGTGGTCGAAGAAAAACAGCCCGAAGCTATGCCCGAGCCGCTAGCAGAAGTGGTCGAAGAAAAGACCGCCGAGCCAGTGGTAGAAGCGCCTAGCCAACCGGAAACGCCAGCGTTCACCGAAAGTGGCCGTGCTTACAACGACCCGCGCGAGATTCGCAAGCGTCAGTTGGAAGCCAAGCGCCTGGCCGAGGAACAGGCAGCTGCCGAGGCCGCTACCCCGACCGTGGAACCGGAGCCCGCAGTAGAGCCCCAGGCTGACGTAGTTGAGGCACCAACGGTGGCTGTCGAGCAACCCGTCAACGAAATCCAGACTGCAACTGCGCCTGAGCAGGCTGCCCTGGCGATTGACGAAGAACCGGCACCGCGCCGTCGCGACGAGCCCGAGGCCCAGGAAGGCGATGCTGTACCTGCCGAGGACGCTGAAGCGACCAAGGTCGAGAAGCAGGAAACTACCGAGGGTGGAAATCGCTAAGCTGTTTGGCGATTGAGAAAAAAGGGGGATGCCAATGGCATCCCCTTTTTTGTCTCGTTCACTTCAGTCCGGCCTATAACCCCAAAGGCTGGGGCTCCATCTCCAGCAGCACAGCAAAGCGCTGGCTGATGTCCGTGCGAATACGTTCGGCCAACGCCAGAATCTCCTCACCCCTGGCCGCCGCAAAGTTGACCAGCACCAGCGCCTGCTCACTATGCACCCCGACATCACCTTCACGGCGACCCTTCCAACCGGCCTGCTCAATCAGCCAGCCAGCGGCCAGCTTGTAGTCGCCGTCCGGCTGCGGGTAATGCGGTAGCTGCGGATACTGCGCCAGCAGAGACTGCAACTGCTCCCCGGTTACCAGCGGATTCTTGAAGAAACTACCTGCATTACCCAGTACTGCCGGATCAGGCAACTTGGAACGGCGGATCCGGCATACCAGCTCACTGACCACGCGAGCATCAGGCCGCTGCAGCCCGGTAGCCAGCCAGGCTTGCCCGAGTGGGGCATAATCGAGTTTCAGCTGCGGGCGTGACAGCAGCCGTAACCGCACCCGCAAGATGACATAACGGCCCGCCTGGCGCTTGAACAAGGAATCACGATAGGCGAAGCCGCACTCCTCCAGGCTGAAGCAATGTACTTCGCCAGTGTGCCGGTCCAGCGCTTGCAGGCTATCAAATACGTCCTTGAGTTCTACGCCGTAAGCGCCGATATTCTGCATGGGTGCGGCGCCGACGGTACCGGGAATCAGTGACAGATTTTCCAGCCCGCACAGCCCATGATCGAGACTCCAGCCTACCAGTGCGTGCCAGCTCTCCCCGGCCTGCGCTTCGATCAACACCTCGCCCGCAGCACGACTGATAATCCGCCTGCCGCGGCTGCGCATGCCGATAACCAGACCTCTCAGGGGCCCAGCCAGCACCACATTACTGCCTCCGCCCAACAGGGTCACCGGCCAGTGGTTGGCATCAGCCAGCGCCAGGGCTTCACACAACTGCCTGTCGTTCTCTACCCATACCAGGCGTTCTGCCTGCTCACTGATGCCCAGGGCATTGTGACTGCGCAAGTCAACCTGCTGCTGAATACTCAGCATGGACGCCCAGCCAGGTCATCGAGCAATCCATGACTGGCGGCTTCGAGCATATCCAGAACCTGGGTAAAGCCCTCATCGCCACCATAATACGGATCAGGCACCTCGGCAGGCCACTCTGGCGCATAGCTCATGAACAGCTGGAGCTGCGCCCTGCTACCCTGCGGCTTGCGCCGCTGCAAGTCGGCGAGATTGCTCTTATCCATCGCCAGAATCAGATCAAACTCGTGAAAATCCTCATCACAGACTGCCCGCGCACGTATACCGCGCAGGTCGTAGCCGCGCTGCAAAGCCGCTGCAATGGCACGCCGGTCAGGTGGCTCGCCTACGTGGTAGGCCCCGGTACCAGCAGAGTCGACTTCAACCCGGGATTGCAACTTGCGCGCGTTCAACTGGCTGACAAACACACCCTCAGCGCTCGGGGAGCGGCAGATGTTGCCAAGGCAGACAAAGAGCACACGCATCACGTAGCACCCAGCAAGGCCCTGACCCGATCCAGGTCAGTCTGGGTGTCCACGCCTGCCGGGGGCGTTTCACAGGCATCAGCTACCTGAATCCGGCAGCCGAACCAGAGCGCGCGAAGCTGTTCGAGGGATTCGGCCTGCTCCAGCGGGCTCACCGGCCAGCGCACGTAGTCGTGCAGAAAGCTGACCTTGTAGGCATACAAGCCGATATGACGACGGAATGGGATATCGGCGGGCAGCAGCCGCGGCTCTTCACTGAAGGCATCGCGGCACCAGGGCATCGGCGCCCGACTGAAATACAGCGCCAGCCCCTGATGATCGGTAACCAGCTTGACTACGTTGGGGTTGAACAGCGCCTGCAGATCCTCCAGCGGCTCGGCCAGGGTCGCCATACTGGCTGCGGGACTGGCTTGCAACGTCGCCGCTACCTGATCAATCAATGCCGGTGGAATCAATGGCTCATCACCTTGCACATTGACCACACAGGCGTCGTGCTCAAGCCCCAGCAAGCTCACCACTTCCTGCAACCTGTCGGTGCCCGAGGGATGGTCTGCGCGGGTAAGCAATACGTCCGCAGCAAAACCTCGACAGGCGTCGGCGATACGCTGGTCATCAGTCGCTACCGTCACGCTCAGCGCCTTGCTGCGCCGCGCCTGCTCCCAGACATGCTGAATCATCGGCTTGCCCGCAATATCCAATAACGGTTTGCCAGGTAGCCGGGTCGAGGCAAAACGGGCCGGAATAATGACGTGAAACATGATCAGCGATCCAGCCGCTCGTCGGCGTCCAGCGCTCGCGCTTCGCTTTCAAGCATTACCGGAATGCCATCCCGAACCGGGAACGCCAGACCATCAGCGCGGCACCAGAGTTCGGTCTTGTCGGCATTCTGTACCAGCGGGCCCTTGCAGATCGGGCATGCCAGGATATCAAGCAGTTTCGGGTCCATCGGGTGGCTCCTGAACAAAGGGAAGGATTACGGCCTGCCTGGCAAGGCGTCGAGCTTGCGCTGCAATGCCG
>JBKBSI010000077.1:0-14045 GCA_046291745.1 Pseudomonas sp.
ATTACGTCCACATCTGCAATACTGATGCCCTGCCTCTCGAGCAGTTTCTGAACCGCCGGGACGGGGCCGACCCCCATGACTCTTGGTTCCACTCCCGCTGTAGCCATACCCAGAATACGGGCCATGGGTTCAAGCCCGTGCCTATTCACTGCTGCGGCGCTGGCTACCAGCATGGCAGCAGCACCATCATTGACGCCGGAGGCATTGCCGGCCGTCACGCTCCCGCCGTTGCGAAAGGGCGCGGGCAGTGACGCAAGCTTTTCCAGGGTGGTGCTGCGGGGGTGCTCGTCAGTGTCGATAATCTGGGGGTTCTGTTTACGGCGCGGGATGCTGATGGGCGCGATTTCCTCGGCGAAAATACCCACCCTTTGCGCCCGGGCGGCTTTCTGCTGAGATGCCAGCGCAAAAAGATCCTGGTCAGCCCGTGAGATGCCGAATTGCTCGGCGACGTTCTCCGCCGTCTCGGGCATGGAGTCCACGCCGTACTGCTCTTGCATCAGCGGGTTAACGAAACGCCAGCCGATGGTGGTGTCTTCGATAAGCTGCCCGCGGGAAAAGAGCGTGTCTGCCTTGCCCATAACATAGGGCGCGCGCGACATGGATTCCACACCCCCCGCCAGCACCAGATCCATTTCGCCGGCGCGAATCGCTCGAAAGGCGCTGCCCACCGCATCCATACCGGAGCCGCACAAGCGGTTGATTGTGGTGCCGGGTACCGAGCTGGGTAACCCGGCGAGGAGGGCGGACATGCGCGCTATATTGCGATTGTCCTCGCCCGCCTGGTTGGCGCAGCCCATCATCACTTCATCAATGGCTGAAGGGTCCAGCCCCGGGGACTGATTAAGCACGGCGCGGAAGATCTGCGCCGCCAGATCGTCGGGGCGAACGCTGGCCAGGGCACCGCCGAAGCGCCCGATAGCAGAACGGCGAGGATGGCAGAGATAAACCTCGGTCATGGGTTGGCCTCACTGTTGGGCGGCGTGATGGGCGTCGGTACGCGCCTTGAGGTCACGCAGCACCTCAAGCTCGTGGGCAGACGGCGCAGGCGTAGTCGCCACCTGATCGGCAAAGCGTATATCCCAGCCGGTGGCGTTGATTACCTGTTCGCGGGTCACCCCAGGGTGCATGGCGGTCACCACCAGCTCCTTGGTTTGTGGGTCCGGCTTGAGGATGCACAGGTCGGTGATCACCACGGTCGGACCACGACCAATGTTGGGTACGTTGTCTCTGGCTTTACCGTCGCGGCCAAAACCCACGGTAGTAATAAAATCCACGTCTTTGACGAAGGTACGCTTTGATTGCTTGACCGTGATGAATACTTCCTGGGCGTTAGTGCCGATTTCCGGAGCCCCACCGCCGCCGGGTAGACGCACTTGCGGTTCCAGGTAATCACCGATCAGCGTGGTATTGATATTGGCGTAGCGATCGAGCTGGGCGGTACCCAGAAAGCCAACGCTGACGTGCCCACCCTGTAGCCAGTAGCGGAACATTTCCGGTACCGAAACAGTGGTCAGTGCAGATTCGCACAGCTCACCGTCGCCGATGGATAGCGGCAGTACGTCAGGCTTGGTCTGCAGGGTGCCGGACTCGTAGATCAAGGTGACTTCGGGCGCATGGGTCAGGCGCGCCAGGTTGGCGGCCTCGCTGGGTACGCCAATGCCGACGAAGCAGGTCATGTCATTGTTCAGTGCCCGGGCGGCAGTAACGCTCATCATCTCTGCAGAGGTGTAATCAAGGCTCATTGCGCAGCTCCTTTCTCAAATACGTTGTCTTTCAGCCAGGCCTGGAATGTCGCCCGGTCACGGGCTATGCCATCCCAGCATTTGTAAAAAGCGTTGTTCCGCTCGTAGTAACCCAGGGCATAGGAGGGGCTGGCACCGCCCGGCGCGACAACAATTGCGCTGATGGCCCATGACGGTAGTACGCAGGCATTCACGCCTGCGTTCAGGTCGTCCACCACCTCCTCGACGGTCACGATGCTGCGTTTGGCCGCCAGCACCGCTTCCTTCTGGATCCCGACTATTCCTTCGATCAGCACGTTGCCTTTGCGGTCTGCACGTTGGGCATGGATCACCGTTACATCGGGTCGGATCGCAGGTACTGCGGCCAGACGTTCAGCGGTAAAGGGACATTCAATGAACTTGATCTGGTCATTCACTTTCGGCAGATCGCTGCCAACATAACCACGCAGTACCGCAAGGGGCAAACCGGCAGCTCCGGCCTCATAGGCACAGGCCATTGCCGCGTGGCTGTGCTCGAGAATCTCCAGCTTGTGTGGCCAGCCCTTTTCAACCGCATCACGCAGACGGTGCAGTGAGCCCACTCCCGGATTTCCGCCCCAGGAGAAGATCAGCTTTTTCGCACAGCCGGCGCCGATCATCTGGTCGTAGATCAGATCCGGAGTCATGCGGATCAGAGTCAGGTCGCGTTTTTCCTGACGGATGACTTCGTGGCCTGCGGCAAACGGAATCAGGTGGGTAAAGCCTTCCATGCAGAGCGTATCGCCATTGTTAATGTGGCGGCTAACGGCTTCCTGGAGAGAGAGGAATTCAGCCATTACTGGATCTCCATCGTTCGGGTGGTTTTAGTTCGTAATACGAACATATGTTTAATATACGAACATAATGAGCTGAAGTTTTTGCAGTCGTCAAGGGCGAAATCGTTAATCCGCTGAAATGCACAGATGTTCGGATACCGAACGAGCTGCTAACATGCCTTGAACAGCAGGAAAAAAGGGAAGGGCAACAGTGGAAGATCAGGTTCTCAAACCGGGTGACCGGGACTATGTAGGCGCGCTGGCCTCGGGGTTGGAGGTGTTGCAAGCATTTGATGCCGAGCATCCACGCATGACCTTGAGCGAAGTGGCCGCCCGTACCGAAATGGACCGAGCCAAGGCCAGGCGCTTCTTGCTCACCCTGCATGCCCTGGGCTTCGTCAAACGCAGCGGACGCCAATTCGAGCTGACGCCACGGGTGCTGCAGTTGGGTTACGCCTATCAGGCGTCCAACAATTACCGCGCGGTCATTCAGCAATACCTTGAGGACATTACTGCCGAGTTGGGTGAGTCGTCTTCGCTGGCGGTGCTGGATGCGGACGATGTGGTGTACGTGCTGCGCTCTTCGGCGCGGCACCGATTGATGGCCATCACCTTGTCGGTAGGGACCCGCTTGCCCGCGGCCTACACCTCCATGGGAAGAGTTCTGCTTGGGCAATTGTCAGATGCGGAGTTGGATAACTACCTGGCCAGGGTGACCTTGCAGGCTTTCACGGCTGCCTCGGTTACCCGGCCTACGGTCTTGAAGGAGGAGATTCTCAAGGCGCGCAAACAGGGCTATGCCATCGTTGATCAGGAACTGGATTCCGGGCTGCGCTCTGTCGCCGTTCCGGTGTTTGCCGGTAACGGCGAACTGCTCGGAGCGATCAATATCAGCACCAACGCAGCGCGCCTGGATATGGCCACGCTGAAGAACGTTTACCTTACCCGTCTGCAGCAAGCCGCCGAGGCCGTAAGACAGTCCACGCGCTGAACTCTTGCGCACTAGCTGCTGCGTACTGATCACTGTGGCCCTGGCAGCAAGCGCGCCTTATGGATACCGGCCAGTCAGTCGATTGTCCACCAGGCCAGTCAGAATGGTGTTGGCAAGGCGCATGACCGCATTGGGGTTTTCTCCACGTCGGCGCGAGGCTATTACCGGTACGCTGATGTTCTCGTCCGCTAGCGGCATGTAGTCCACACCCTCGCGTTGCAGACGGCGGACCTGTTCCGGGACCAGAGTAAAGCCCATGTCCGATGCCACCAGTGCCAGCGCAGTCTGCAGGTCATTAACCTGTTGAATGACGTTGACCCGCAGGCCCCGGCTATGGAACAGGCCCTGGGTCATATCGGAAAAATTGGGACCGGGCCCGGATGGGAAGGTAATCATGGGCCAGGCCGCCAGCTCCGTCATCGAAGGGCAATGATCGGCCAGGGCGCTGCCTGCCGGGATGGCTGCAATCATGGGTTCCTCGAACAGCAGTTCCTGCTCTACGTCCGGATCTTCTATGCGGATGCGACCAAAGCCTATATCTATCTTGCCAGCTTTGAGCGCATCTACCTGCTCCCGGGTTTTCAGTTCATGCAGCACAATTTCCAGATTCTTGTTCTGCCGCAGGCGACGGACCATGGAGGGCAGCTGGCCGTAAAATACCGAGGGTACAAAACCGATGGAAAATACGGTTTTGCGGTGCTGGGCTATCCGTCTGGTGTCGTTCACGGTGGCCGTCACCTTGTCGAGGATCTGCCGGGCCTGCTCCAGAAAGTACTTGCCGCCGGGGGTCAGCTCCAGGCCCCTGGGTTTGCGTACGAAAAGCTCCACACCTATTTCGTCCTCCAGCTGTTTTATCGCGCGGGTGAGGGGCGGCTGGGCGATAAACAGCTTTTTTGCAGCCCGGGTAAAGTTCTGTTCCTGCGCCACAGCCATGAAGTAGCGCAAATGTCTTAGCTCCATCCATACCTCCAGGGTATCGCCCTGTACCTAATCTGTATTGGTTCATCACCTTGAAACTTCGTACTGTTCGAATCACAGATTTTTTACATTGCGATTCGGAGAGCCCATGTCCGCAACCATTCAGTCCATCGAAACCATTCTGGTGGATATTCCGACCATTCGGCCGCACAAGCTATCCATGGCAACCATGGGGGTTCAAACCATGGTTATTGTGCGTTTGAGGGATTCGGACGGGCTCGAAGGTCTAGGTGAAGCGACTACCATCGGTGGCCTGGCCTACGGCGCGGAAAGTCCTGAAAGCGTGAAGCTGACCATCGACAGCTATTTCAAACCGCTGTTGGTCAATCAGCCCGCAGAAGCCATCAATACCCTGAGGGTAAGGCTAGACCATGCCGCTCGCGGAAACAACCTGGCCAAGTCCGCAATCGAGACTGCGCTGCTGGATTTGCAGGGTAAGCGCCTGAATCTCCCGGTTGCCGAGCTGCTCGGCGGTGCACTGCATGCGCATATTCCAGTGCTCTGGACGCTTGCCAGCGGCGATACCGCCAGGGATATCGATGAAGCCCAGACCTTGCTGGCGCAGAAACGCCATTGCGATTTCAAGCTGAAGATTGGCTCGCGCGCGCTGATGGATGACGTGCGCCACGTCGCCGCCATCAAGGCGGCGGTGGGCAGGAGTGCGAGTGTGCGCGTCGACGTCAATCAGGCCTGGGATGAAAGCACCGCAGCCAAGGGCATGGCCGAGCTACAGGCTGCCGGCATCGACCTGGTGGAGCAGCCTACGCCCATGAAGGACTTGGCAGCGCTGGTAAGGCTTTCGGCCAAGTTTCAGATCCCCATTCTCGCTGATGAGTCCGTCGCCGACGCCAAGGACCTCTTTGCTTTGGCCGCTGCCGGTTTCTCCGGAGCGGTAGCGATGAAGATCGCCAAGGCCGGTGGCCCCATCCGCGCGTTGCGGCAGGCAACGGTAGCCCAGGCTGCCGGGATCGGCCTGTATGGCGGCACGCTGCTGGAGGGCAGCATCGGCAGCGCGGCTTCACTGCACGCCTGGTCAACGCTGGAAACCCTGCATTGGGGGACTGAAATGTTTGGCCCGCTGCTGATGAAAGACGACATCGTCATCCAGCCTCTGCACTTTCACAACAACGGTGTCGACCTGCCGACTGGGCCAGGCCTGGGCGTGGCGATAGACGAAGACAAGTTAGCGTTCTACCGCCGCAAGGCATGACTTGCCACCTGGCTCAGTAACCGGAGAAAAACACATGCTGTTCAAAGTAGAAATGAAAGTGAATATCCCGCACGACATGCCCGCCAGCGTCGCTGCCGAGATCAAGGCCACAGAAAAGGCCTACGCCCAGAACCTGCAGCAGCAGGGCAAGTGGCGCCACCTTTGGCGCGTGGCGGGTAGCTACGCCAACGTGAGCATCTTTGACGTTGCGGACAACGCCGAACTGCAGGAGCTGATCAGCAATTTGCCGCTGTTCTCCTACATGGATATTTCCGTCGCACCCCTGTGCCGTCACCCGTCGTCCATCCGTGACGACGACAGCTGACAGGGGCGCTGCTGCATCCCGGCGCATAGACCGAATCAGGCGCCAACCCAAGTTTGTTGCCCACTTATTGGAACGTCCTGAGCAACAAGAACAAGAAACCGAGGAGATCGAAAATGACTGTTAACACAATGCAAACTGCTGAAGTGATGGAACTGCTGGAGAAGGTAGCTGGCTTCAATAACGAAGGCGGTGACGAGCGCGTGAAAAAGATTGTGCATCGTGTCATGCACGACATTTTTCAGCTTGTTGAAGATTTTGACGTCACGCCTGAGGAGTTCTGGAGCGCCGTTTACTACGTCGGCGAACTGGGCGCCAATGGTGAAGCTGCGCTGCTGGCCCCAGGTCTGGGAATGGACCGCTATCTGGACATTCGCCAGGATGCCGAGGACGAGCAGGCCGGTCTGGCTGGTGGCACCCCGCGTACCATCGAGGGCCCATTGTATGTTGCCGGTGCGCCGGTCAGCACAGGCTATGCACGAATGGACGATGGCTCCGACGCGCAAGCCGAGGCCATTCTTATCATGGGCCAGGTTACCGACGAACAGGGTGCTCCGGTAGCCAACGCCGTGGTCGATATCTGGCATGCCGACACCAAGGGTGCCTATTCCTTCTTTGACCAGTCGCAAAGCGAGTACCACCTGCGCCGCCGCATCAAGACCGACGCCGAAGGCCGCTACGCCGCGCGGAGCATCATGCCCGCTGGCTACGGTTGCCCACCCGACGGCTCTACCCAGAAGCTGCTCAACCACCTGGGCCGCCATGGCCAGCGACCAGCACATATTCATTACTTCGTCGCCAAACTCGGCTTCAAGCACCTGACCACCCAGATCAATATCGCCGGTGATGAATACACCTTTGACGACTTCGCCTTTGCTACGCGTAAAGAGCTGGTGGTAGAGGCCAGGCCTGTGCGGCATTCCGAGACCGCCGCCAAGCATGGCGTGACCGGACCCATTACCGAAGTGGAGTTCAACGTGGTGCTGGTTGCCACGGACAAGGCCGAGCTTCATGAACGTCACGCCCGTCGCCGCGCTCTGGAAGCAGACGTTGCCTGATCGCGCCCTTGCACACTACGGAGTGAACAACATGACCAACAAACTCGCAAAGCTCGCGGAAAAGGTGAAGGGCGCGGTCGTCGCCGACCCGGCGACCGGCCGCTACCAGTGTGATCGCGGCATATTCACCGATCAGGACCTGTTCGAACTGGAGATGAAATACATCTTCGAAGGCAACTGGGTTTACCTGGCTCACGAAAGCCAGATTCCCGAGCCGGGTGATTATTTTACGGTGACCGTAGGTCGCCAGCCGGTGGTTATCACCCGCACAAAGGAAGGTGAGCTCAAGGCCATCCTCAATACCTGCTCGCATCGCGGTGCCACCCTGTGCCGCAAGAAGCGCGGCAACAAGGCATCCTTTACCTGCCCATTCCACGGTTGGACCTTCCGCAACGACGGTCAGTTGCTGAAAGCCAAGGATCAGAAGAAGGGCGGCTACCCAGAGCAGTTCAATACCGACGGCTCGCACGATCTCAAGCAGATGGCGAAATTCGGCAACTACCGCGGCTTCCTGTTCGGCAGCCTGAATGCCGATGTGCTGCCGTTGGAAGAGCACCTGGGTGAGACCACCAAGATCATCGACAACATCGTCGATCAGTCGGAGGAGGGTCTGGAAATACTGCGCGGTACCTCGACCTACACCTACGAAGGCAACTGGAAGCTCACCGCTGAAAACGGTGCGGACGGTTACCACGTGGGCACAGTGCACTGGAACTACCTGTCCACCATGGGCCAGCGCAACTATGACAAAGGCGGCACCGAGGCAGTAGATGCCAAGAGCTGGTCGGCGGAAGGCGGCTTCTACTCCTTTGCCAACGGCCACATGATGCTCTGGACACGCCTTCTCAACCCGGAAGTACGGCCGATCTTCAGTCAGCTCGAACGCTTGCGGCAAACCTTTGGCGAGGCACGCGCCGATTCCATCGTCCGCACCACCAAAAACCTGTGCCTGTACCCGAACGTGTACCTGATGGATCAGTTCTCTACCCAGATCCGCGTATCCCGGCCGATCAGCGTCAACAAGACCGAGGTGACCATTTATGCCTTCGGCCCCAAGAGCGAGCCTGCAGAGCTGCGCGCCAAGCGCATCCGCCAGTACGAGGACTTCTTCAACGTCACCGGCATGGGTACCCCTGACGACCTGGAAGAGTTCCGCGCCTGTCAGGACGGCTACGCCGCACAGGGCATGCGCTGGAACGACATGAGCCGTGGTGCCGCGCACTGGATCGACGGCCCTGACGAGCACGCCCAGCAACTGGACCTTAAGCCCGCGCTGAGCGGTGCCAAGCCCGATGATGAAGGTCTGTATGTCAATCACCACCAGCACTGGCAGGTGGAGATGCTCCGCGCCATCGAGGCCGAGCGTGCCAGCCTGATTCCCGTGACTGCAGAGGAGGCACCGGCATGCGCCTGAGCTATCACGATATCGAGCAATTCATCATCCGCGAAGCGCGCCACCTGGATGACCGCGAGTGGGATCAGTGGCTGGCGTGCTACCACGATGACGTCACCTACTGGATGCCCGCCTGGGATGATAACGATGAGCTGACCGAAGACCCGCAGCGGGAAATTTCGCTCATCTTCTACCCCAACAAGGATGGCCTCGAGGACCGGATCTATCGCATCAAGACCGAGCGCTCCGGTGCCAGCTCCATGCCCGAACCGCGCACCACGCACTTCACCAGCAACCTGGAGATCCTCTCGCAGAGCGAGACAGAGGTGAGGCTGCGGTTCAACTGGCTAACCAAGGCCTACCGCTACAAGAAGAGCGCCGAATTCTTCGGCACCTCCTTCTACACCCTGGATATCACCGGCCCACAGCCGCTGATTCGAGAAAAGCGGCTGGTTCTTAACAACGACTGCATCAATCAGGTGTTGGACATTTACCACCTGTAATTGATGAGGAGAGCATCACCATGAGTTACAAGATCGCGCTTAATTTTGAAGACGGTGTAACCCGTTTTGTATCCTGCAACGAAGGCGAAACCGTTCTCGACGCCGCCTACCGTGCGCAGATCAACCTGCCCATGGATTGCTCCGATGGCGTCTGCGGTACCTGCAAGGGTACCTGCCATCAGGGCGAGTTTGATCTGGGAGAGGAGTACCTCGAGGAGGCACTGTCCGGCGAGGAAGCCAGTCAGGGCGTGGTGCTTACCTGCCAGATGGTGCCATCCAGCGACTGTGTGGTAGAGGTGCCGGTACCCTCGACCATGTGCAAGACCGGCAATGCCAAGGTTATCGGCACGGTGGTCGAGGTAAACCTGATCTCGCCGACCGCCATCGAGCTGAAGGTCAAGACCGAGGAGGATCTCGCCTTTTTGCCGGGGCAGTATGTGAACATTCAGGTGCCCGGCACAGATCAAACCCGGGCCTACTCCTTCAGCTCCAGGCCCGGCAGTCGGGATCTGAGCTTTCTCATACGCAACGTGCCCGGTGGGTTGATGAGCACCTGGCTGGTGGGCAAAGCGCGCACTGGCGACAAGTTGATCCTGACCGGGCCCATGGGCAGCTTCTACCTGCGTCCAATCCAGCGGCCAGTACTGATGTTGGCAGGTGGCACCGGCCTGGCGCCATTCCTGGCAAAGCTCGAGCACATGCAGGCCAACGGCTGCGACCTGCCTACACACCTGGTATACG
This sequence comes from Pseudomonas sp., assembly GCA_046291745.1. GTDB lineage: Bacteria > Pseudomonadota > Gammaproteobacteria > Pseudomonadales > Pseudomonadaceae > Halopseudomonas. The sequence continues at coordinate 9,733 of JBKBSI010000077.1, forward strand.
GCGTCAGCACTGAGGATGATCTGGTGTGTCTGGATACCCTTGATCGCTTCGCCAGGGAGTTGCAGAACTTCACTTACGTCACCTGTGTATCCAGGGATGGCGAGCACCCGCGCAAGGGCTACGTGACTGATCACATGGACGGGGCACCGCTGAATGACGGCGACGTGGACGTCTATCTGTGCGGGCCTCCACCCATGGTGGATTCCGCCTTGGCATTCTTCCGCGAGAAGGGTATTACCCCGCATTCCTTCCATTACGAGAAGTTCACGCCGAGCGTGACGGCGGCTCAGGAGCACGTGGCATGAACGCCCGTTTCAGCAACAAGGTCATGGTCATCACCGGCGCTGCGCAGGGTATTGGCAAGCGCGTTGCCGAGTTGGCCGCCGCTGAGGGTGGTCGGCTTGTGCTGGTCGACATCGCCGAATATGTACAGGGTGTCGCTGCCAAACTTATAGACCAGGGCGCCGAAGCCGTTGCGGTGCAGGCCGACCTGGAAACCTGGGCAGGTGCAGAGCAGGTCATGGCCGCTGCCCACAAAGCCTTTGGCCGGATCGATATTCTCATCAACAACGTCGGCGGCACCATCTGGGCGCAACCTTTCGCACACTACAGCCCCGAGCAGATAGAAAAGGAAATCCAGCGCTCGCTATTTCCTACCCTCTGGTGCTGCCGTGCCGTGCTGCCCTACATGCTGGAGCAAAAAGGCGGCGTGATCGTCAACGTCTCTTCTGTTGCCACCCGTGGGCTGATGCGCGTGCCCTACGGCGCGGCAAAGGGTGGCGTCAACGCCATGACCGTCAATCTGGCTTACGAATACGCGGCGCACAACATTCGTGTAAACGCCACTGCGCCTGGAGGGACGGAGGCGCCCCCACGGCTGACGCCGCGGAATCTCAGTGAGCAAGACGAACGAGAAAAGGGCTGGTATCAGACGCTGGTCGATCAAACCCGAGAGAACAGCTTCATGCATCGCTATGGCGATCTGGACGAGCAGGCAGAACCCATTCTGTTCCTGGCCTCGGATGCAGCCAGCTACATCACCGGAACCGTGATTCCGGTCGCCGGCGGCGATCTGGGTTGAACACCCATGTGACACCCGCCAGCCAGGTAACTCCCGCACAAAAACAAATAGGGTGAGTACAGACCGATGAAAAATATCGACGTAAACGACGTTATCGATAACGCCACATTCAACCCGTTTCACTGGAAGGTGCTGTTCTGGTGCACCCTGGTCATCATCTTCGATGGCTATGACCTGGTCATCTACGGCGTAGTGCTGCCCATCCTCATGGATGAATGGCAGCTCAGCCCCTATGTCGCCGGGCTGCTAGGCAGCAGTGCGTTGTTCGGCATGATGTTTGGCGCCATGGGGTTCGGCATGTTGTCGGACCGGCTCGGCCGCAAAAAGGTCATCATTGGCTGTGTGGTGTTGTTCAGCGTCACCACTGTGATCAACGGTCTGGCTACTACGCCCTGGGAATTCGGCGCACTGCGCTTTATCGCCGGGCTCGGTATTGGCGGCGTGATGCCCAACGTAGTCTCGCTGATGAGCGAATACTCGCCAGCACGGCGCCGCAGCACACTGGTAGCACTGATGTTCAGTGGTTACGCGGTGGGCGGAATGATCTCCGCAGGCCTGGGAATCTGGATCGTGCCCAACTTCGGCTGGCAGATCATGTTCTATCTGGCCGGGGTGCCGCTGCTGCTGTTGCCTCTGATGCTCAAGTATCTGCCTGAATCGGTTGCCTTCCTGATGGCGCAGAAGCGTGAGCACGAGGCGCGCGCCGTACTTCAGCAAGTTGCCCCGCAGCGAAAAATAGGCGAGGAGGATGTACTGCAGGTCCCCCCAACCAGTGACAGCAACGCCCCGGTGATGGAGTTGTTTCGCAGTGGCCGTGCGCTCAGCACCATGATGTTCTGGGTTGCATTCTTCTGCTGCCTGCTGATGGTCTACGCCCTGGGCTCCTGGTTGCCAAAGTTGATGTCCAGCGCCGGGTATGCCTTGAGTTCCAGCCTGATGTTCCTGATGGTGCTGAATATCGGAGCCATTATCGGCGCCGTCGGGGGAGGGTGGCTGGCGGACCGCCTTTCATTGCGCTCGGTGTTGGTGGCCTTCTTCATCGTGGCCTCGGCATCCCTGGCGCTGCTGGGTTACGACAGCCCAATGTGGTTTCTCTATACGCTGGTGGGAATTGCCGGGGCCACCACCATCGGATCGCAGATACTGCTGTACGCCTACGTCGCCCATTACTACCCCACGAGCATTCGTTCTACCGGCCTTGGCTGGGCGTCCGGAATCGGCCGTAACGGCGCCATTGTCGGCCCACTATTAGGCGGCGCGTTGCTCGCAACAGCCATGCCGCATCACATGAACTTCCTGGCACTCGCCGTGCCCGGCATCGTAGCCATGCTTGCGATAGCGCTGGTAGATCGTAACGGCTTCGGCTTTGAGACCCAGCCGTCAACGCGTCCAAGCGCGTAAGCGTGCGAATGCACTATTAAGCCGATTTATCTCCCGCCCAATGCCGGATCATCAGGGTTCTGAGCGCGTAACTGTTCCATCAGAACCCTTGCTTCCGGTGAGCTCTGGTCTCCCAGATAGCTCACCAACGCCAGGCGTAATTGCCGGTTTGCAGGGTCAGTGGCCAGTTGTTTTTCGAGCAACTGCACTGCCTGTTCGCGCTTGCCGCTGTCATGCAGGGCAATGGCGAGTACATAGGCGTAGTCGGAATTGTTCACGGCCAGTTGTTGCGCCTGGGTGAAGGCGGGGAGCGCTTCCGTGAGCTTGCCCTGGCGCACCAGCGTCATGCCCAGGGCATGATGCAGGCTGGCTTCCTGGGGATGGGCCTTTATTCCCTCTTGCAGCGAAGCCAGACCGACCTGTGGCAAGCCTAGGTATTGCTCCTGCCATTGTGCCTGCATGATCAATGCGGGGAAGAAGGCTGCGTCGCGCAGCAGTGCGTCACCTAATGCCGCTTCAACCTGATCTTCGCGGCCACTGAGCTGATACAGCATGGCCAGGTTGAAGTGGGCATCTGTGCGTTCCAGCAGGCTCTGCTGCACTTGCTCGTACTCAGCCTGCAGAGTCGGCCAGGCAGCCAGACCGGATTTTGCCTGCGGCGGCAGTTGCGCCAGTTGCCAGGCGACGGCAAGGCGCACGGCGCGAATGGGATCCTCTGCCAGTGGCGCGAGCAGGTCTCTGAGTTGGGTTTCACTGGCTAGAGCGGGCAGGCTGTTGACGGCAGCAACCCGGACGCTGGGGTCAGGATGTTGCACCGCGCGAGCCAGATGCTGCAGTGCGGAAAGTGAAGGGTAGCGAGGGAGTTCGCTGATCAGCGTGGCCACTCTGATGGCCGGTTGCCCTTCCCGTGCGAGCTGCCGGAACAGTCCGGCCGCCGCCCCAGGCTTGCCGCTGCGCGCCGCCTCCATATCACGGGCGTAGCCGCCATCCCGTGGTTCAGCCCCAGGGTATTGGCTGAGAAACTGGGCAACGATTTGACTCGGCTCGACGTTCTGATGGCAGCCCAGGCATGCGTCGGTGTGGCCTAGTTCCAGCGCCTGGGGCGGATTGGGTGAAGTGAAGCTGTGATCGTGCCGCAGGTCATTGGTCATATACAGCTTGCCGGGCATATGGCAACTGATGCATTGCGCGCCAGCCGAGCTGCTAGGGTGATGGTGATGGGTTGGTGAGTCGTAGTTCCTGGCCTGCAGGCCGCTGCCTTGAATGGCCGGGCGTGTCGCCAGGGCATTGCTGTTGTGGCATTGGGTGCATACCGCATTGCCTGGCGCGCGCAATTCGCCGCTGTGCGGGTTGTGACAGTCGGAACAGACCACACCGGCTGCCTGCATCTTGCTCTGCTGGAAGGAACCGTACTCGAACACCTCCTCCTTGATCTTGCCGTCTACTTCGTACAGATCCGCAGTGAGAATGCTCGGCAGAAAATCGTCCATCAGTGCATTACCATGCTGGTAGCCATCGTCCAGGGGTGAGCGACGACTGTGGCAGCGGGCACAGGCTTCCACTTCCTCACGGTGAGCAATACTCGGGCTGGCGGCAAAACCCTTGGCGTGATTCTGTTGCCCAGTTTCAGATGCAAGAGTACTCGCTGCCCATTCCAGGTGCGCTGAGGCTGGGCCGTGACAGCTCTGGCAGCCCACGCCGGGTGCTTGCCAGCCGCTGGCGAAGGTGTCGCTGGCGGCATCGTAGTTGCGCTTGAAATCCGTGGCGTGGCATTCGATGCACATGAAGTTGGCGTTCTGCAGGCTGCCGGTCCAGTGCAGGCGATCCTGATGATCCACGCCCTGGCCCTGAT
>JBKBSI010000078.1:0-13963 GCA_046291745.1 Pseudomonas sp.
CATCCTGCATCAGGTCCCGCAGGGCTACCTGCACATCAGGGTCAATATCCTTGGGTCCATCAGCCATGACGCCCTTGCCTCCTTTGCATGTTCCGGTAACAGCTAATGGGCGGCAGTATGCCCAAGCTGCCAGGCAAAGACCACCCTGACCCTGTTGCCCTTGGCGTTGAAATCGATCCGTTCTGCCAGTGCACCGACCAGCGCCAACCCGCGCCCAGAATACCCGCCAGCGACTCCGCCTGCCGCATCATGGGCAAAGCCCGGGCCGCTGTCCTCCACTTCCAGGGTCAGTATGCCACCCTGCGCATGGGGCTGATGATCCATGGTGATGCTGATCCAGCCCTGCTGCAGATCGGCGAGCCGCTGATTGCGCTGCTGGTAGTAGCGGGTAAAGCCCTCGGCATCGAGTTTCTGCGACGAATCCAGGCACAGCAGGCCATGTTCCAGCGCGTTGCTGTACAGCTCGCTGAGAATAGTAAAAAGACTGCCAACGTGGGTTCGCAGTCCCGGCACCTCAATCAGCACCTTGAGCAAAAAAGGCAAGGGGTTGTGATCACGAATCGAGGCGGCGCGGTAGGTATAGCTCAAGCTCCAATCCTGGGCATCCAGTTGGCTGACATCCGGCAGCGGTAGACTGGCCGCTGAGGCTCCGAGCGGCCGCATGACCACTTCGAGCAGGCTGATGTCGTCTTCGGGGCTGCCATGGAAGGCTTCCAGCGCCAGCAGCAAACCATCAAACACCTTATCCGGCTGGCCCTGCAGACCTTTTACCACTGCAACCACCCGCTCCTCACCAAACTGCTCACCGTCCTGATTGCGGCTCTCGATGACGCCATCGGTCCAGCATAGCAGCCGATCCCCGGGGGCCAGGGGCAGCACCACCGGTGCCGGATCGAAACGCTCAGGCCGGGCGACAGCCAGAGGTAAATGGCTGGACGGCACACGATGCAGTAACTGTGCCTCTGCGCCTAGCACCAACACCTCGGGTAGCCCGCCATTCCAGATCTCGACCAATCCCTTGTCCGGGTTGATTTCAATCAGCACCGCACAACAGAAGATGCCGACTGGCAGAATACGTGTGAGCTTGTTGTTCAATTCCACCAGGATGTCACGCAGGCTGAAACCCCTGGCCGTCATGGCATAGAAGACTTCCGCCAGGGGCATGGCGCCAATCGCAGCAGACAGGCCATGACCGGTAAAGTCGCCGAGCAGTACATGCATGCCGCCAGTCGGCCTATAGGCGGCCAGCAGAATATCGCCATTGAACATGGCATAGGCTGACTGCAGATAACGCAGATTATTCGCCGCCAGGCTACCGGCGTGCGCCACCCGGTCGAAGATGACCTTGGCCAGTTGCTGCTCACGCAGCAGTCGCTGGTGCTGGCTGGCGATCAGGTCCCTTTGCTGCTGCAGGGTCTGATGCATCTCCTGCATGCGGTTGAACGCCTGAATCTTGGCTTGCAGAATCACCGGGTTGTAGGGCTTGGTCAGAAAGTCATCACCACCGGCCTCAAGACACTGCACCAAGGCGCCGGTCTCGGTGAGGCTGGTGAGAAAGATGATCGGGACCAGGTCTTCACCGGTCATGTCCTTGATCTGACGAGCAGCCTCAAAGCCATCCATCACCGGCATCAAGGCATCCATCAGAATCAGATCTGGTCGCTGTCGCGAAAACAGCTCCACGGCCTCCTGGCCGTTCTCGGCCACCACTATTTCGTGGCCCAGCTGGGTTACCAGGCGCCCCAATATCATCCGGTCGGTGGGATTATCATCGGCTACCAGCACCCGTACCCGGGTGGCTGGTCCTGACTCCGGCAGCGCTGCCATGGCAGCCGCTACTCGATGCTGAAGAGCTGTTCGAAGTTGGAAATGCTGAGCACCTTGCGCACATCCGGATTGCAGTGAACGATACGTATATCGGCGCCATCCCCACCGGCATGGTCTCGCAGCAACAACAGCATGCCCAGGGCCGAACTATCGATATAGTCAGTGTCATGCAGGTCGACAATGTAACGCTCGGGGGTCAGCCCGCCGCGCTCATAGGCTTCGCGGAAATCCTGGTGGGCACCAAAATCAAAACGCCCTACAACCTTGATAGTCAGTTCCTGACCGTCTGCAGATAACGTGGCCTTGATCGGCATGCTAAATTCCTTATCGCCGGTGCACGCGGCGGTTGGCTGATGGATCTACTGCCTGTTTTTAATTTTTCTGCGCTTCATTAATCTTTAGCACAGGGTCTGCCGACTGTCAGGAATTATTGTTGCGGGTTCGTTCAAATGCACGCTGGGATAGTTCATCGAGTAGCTTCTGATCCTGCTTGTCAGCCCGCAAGCGCGCTTCCTGCTGGTAACGTTCAATCAGCTTGCGCATGGCTTCCAGGCGCTGATAGCGTTGACGCCACGCCTCGCGAGCCTTGTCCAGGCTCTGACCATACCAGACGACTGTTTGCTGCTGCTGTTCTATCGCCGTCTGCATCTGCGCCATAAAACGCTGATAGTTGAGCAGCCAGTCACGACCAACGCCCTGTTGTCCGCGCTGGGTCCAGCCCTTCTGATATTCGCTGGCATAGAACTCCAGATCGCGCAGGCGTGCTTGGGCATCATCCAACTGCCGCTGGCAGTCACCCAGCATACCTGCCGCCTTGCGCTCCTCCTCCAGGGCGATATCCAGCACTGGAGTCAGGCGACGTATGCGGCTTTCACTCATGGCTGATCAATTGCTCAAGCGTGGCTTGGCTGTCCGGCAGATTGACCTTGACCTGAAGTCCCTGACGCAGGAAAGCCTGCATCTCAGGCATTTTTTCCATGGCCTTGTCGGTCAAGGGATCAGAGCCAACAGAGTAGGCACCAACACTGATAAGGTCGCGGCTCTGCTGATAACGAGCGTAGAGTTGCTTGAACTGCTGGGCCTTCTGCAGGTAGCCCTCGGAAACGATTTGCGGCATGGCACGACTGATCGAGGCTTCAATATCAATAGCCGGATAGTGTCCCTCCTCCGCCAGGCGCCGGGACAGAACGACGTGGCCATCGAGAATGGCCCGTGAGGCATCGGCAATCGGATCCTGCTGATCGTCGCCTTCTGATAACACAGTGTAAAAAGCGGTAATCGAGCCCCCGCCCTGCTCGGCGTTGCCCGCCCGCTCGACCAGTTGCGGCAGCTTGGCAAACACCGACGGCGGGTAGCCCTTGGTCGCGGGCGGCTCGCCAATCGCCAGGGCAATCTCCCGTTGGGCCTGGGCAAAGCGAGTCAGCGAATCCATCAGCAGCAGTACATTCTTGCCCTGATCACGAAAGTATTCGGCAATCCGCGTGCAGTACATAGCCGCGCGCAAACGCATCAGTGGCGCATCATCAGCCGGGGAGGCAACCACCACGGAGCGGGCCATGCCCTTCTCGCCAAGAATCTGTTCGATGAACTCCTTGACCTCACGACCACGCTCGCCAACCAGACCGACGATGGTGATATCCGCATCGGTAAAGCGCGTCATCATGCCCAGCAGCATACTCTTGCCTACCCCGCTGCCGGCAAACAGCCCCAGACGCTGGCCGCGGCCTACGGTCAGCAGGCTGTTGATCGAACGGATACCAACATCCAGCGGCTCGTCAATCGGATGACGTTTGAGTGGATTGATCACCGGGCCGTTCAGATCGACCCAATCATCAGCTTTGAAGCCGCCTTTGCCGTCCAGTGGACGCCCGATGCCGTCCACTACCCGACCCAGCATGGCGGTGCCCATTGGCAGCTTTCCGCCCCCGGCAGAAGGCACCACACGGGCGCCCGGCTGCAAACCCTGCAAACTGTCTACCGGCATCAGGTAGATCTTGCTGCCGGAAAACCCCATGACTTCAGCTTCGATCTGCGTGCAGCCCTGAGGGGTATCGCTGATGACAATGCAGCGGCTGCCCACCAGCGCTTTGCAGCCTTCGGCTTCGAGGGTAAGGCCCACCATACGGATAAGGCGCCCCTCGACTACCGGCTCTTCGGGCAGCGTCAGAGCGCCTGGATAACGCGCCAGACGACGGGCAAAACTGATGCGTTCAGGAGGACTCATCGTCGCTTCCGATATCCAGACTGATATCTGCAGCGGGCGGCCGCACCCGTTGCTCACGCTGCTGCTCGAACAGCTGCTCGGTAATCTGTTGCAGGCGGGTTTCCAGCGTGGCGTCCAATTGGCTGTGCTCGGTTTCTATACGGCAGCCACCGGGCATCAGGTGTTCATCTTCAAGTAGCCGCCACTTTTCCTCATGCCGTTCACGCAGAGCCTTGGCCGCGTCAAAATCAGCTGGGTTGAGGTATATACGGATATTGTCCGCGCCCATGGGCAGCGCCTTGAGCGCGCCGCGCAGCACCGTAGTGATCTGGCTGGAATCGATACTCAGCTCACGCTGGATAACCTGACGCACCATGATCTCGACCAGCTTGAGCAGCATGTCTTCAATCTGGTCGTCCTGTTCGTGCATGGGCGCCATCAACTGCTGCATGAGCTTTTCCAGCTCTTCCATGCGCGCCTCAAGCTTGGCTTTGGCCTCCTGCTGGCCCTTCAGTTGGCCGGAGTGAAAACCGTCTTTTTCGCCGGTGGCAAAGCCCTCGTTATAGGCTTCCTCGCGAATTTGCTCGAGCTCTTCCACCGTGTAGGGACGGGGGCCTTGCTCTTCAGGCAGTTCCTCTTCCAGTTCCGCGGCTGCAGCTTGAGCGTCCAATGCCTCCTCGCGCTCCAGCGACACATGGTGGCTTTCGGCATCGAAGCTTGGCAGGTCCCAACGGGCAAAGGCGCTTTGTTCACCGCCACGCAGCAGTTCGCTATCTTCCGACCGTTCGGCAGTGGTACCCGCGCGTTTCATCAATCATGACCCCGTTGACAGTGACTAGACCATTTCCTCGCCACCCTTGCCGCCGAGTACGATCTCGCCAGCATCGGCCATGCGTCGAGCAATGGTCAGAATTTCCTTCTGTGCCGCCTCCACTTCGCTGATGCGCACTGGGCCCTTGGCTTCCAGGTCATCCTGCAGCAATTCGGAAGCGCGCTTGGACATATTCTTGAATATCTTGTCCTTGATCGCCTCGTCGGCGCCCTTGAGCGCGACTATCAGCACCTCGGAGGAGATTTCCCGCAGCAGGGCCTGGATGCCCCGGTCATCGACATCCGCCAGGTTATCAAAGACGAACATCAGGTCCTCGATCTTGCCAGAGAGATCTTCATCCATCTCACGGATGGCTTCAATCAGTTGCGACTCGGTGCTCGATTCAAGGAAGTTCATGATATCGGCGGTACGCTTGATGCCGCCCATATTGGCCCTTGTGGTGTTGGAGTTGCCAGCGAACTGCTTCTCGAGAATTTCGTTCAGTTCCTTGAGCGCCGACGGTTGCACGGTATTCAGCGCGGCCACTCGCAACAGCACGTCCAGGCGCACCTTGTGGTCAAAGTAGCTGATCACCTCGGCAGCCATATCCGGGTCCAGGTAAGCCACGACTATGGCCTGAATCTGCGGATGTTCAAAGCGGATAACATCCGCCACCGCACGTGGCTCCATCCACTTGAGACTATCCAGACCCGAGGTACTGCCGCCAAGCAGAATACGATCAACCAGGCTGTTGGCCTTGTCTTCGCCCAGGGCCTGGGTCAGCATCGAACGGATGTAGCCGTCGGCACCAACTCCAAGCCCGGTCTGATCACCGACGGTGTCAATAAAATCGCCCATGACCTGCTGAACCTGCTCGCGGTGCACGGTGCGCAGACCAGCCATGGCGCTACCGACACGCTGGACCTCTTTGGGGCCCATGTGCTTGAGGATCGCGGCCGCATCGGACTCACCCAGGCTCAGCAGGAAGATCGCAGCCTTGTCCAGCTTGGACATTTTCGGCGGACGTTTTTCTTCACTCATCAGCGTTAATCCATTCTTTGACAACTTGTGCTACTCGGCCGGTATCTTCGGCCAGCAAGCCTTTGATTGCATTCAGTTGTTGCTCGTAGCCCGCACCTGGTGGCGGCAACAGCATTGCGGCACTGGATGGTCCAGACAGGCTGACGCGGTCTTCTCGTAGATCATCGTCGGCATCACCCAACCCACCCAGTTCTGCCGGATAGCCATCAGAACCAGTTCTTGAGGGCTGGCTGGTCAGATTCTTCAGTACCGGACGCAGTACACCGAATACCAGTACCAGAATAAAGAGTATACCTAGAAACTGCTTGGCTATATCCCAGAACCACGGCTGCGACCAGAAAGGCACAGCAGGTATAGGCTCAAGCTCGGCCTCAGCTACAAAGGGGCTATTGATCACACTGACGCTATCTCCACGACTGGCGTCAAAACCGACCGCATCCTGCACCAACCGAGTCAACTGGGCTATATCCGCTTCAGTTAATGGCGTGCGCACGGTCTCGCCAGTTTCCGCGTTGATGCTGACCGGATCATCCACCACTACCGCGACGGAAAGTCGACGCAAACGGCCCTGCTGCTGACGGGTATAGCTGATCTGCCGGTCCAGTTCGAAGTTGCGTGTGGACTGCTCGCGGGTATCACGCGGCGGTGGCGGCAGCAAGGGCAGGCCGGTTTCCGGGTCGATCACCTGCTCCGGAACTGTTACGGCACCGGGCGGCTGATTGGTCAAGGCGCCGGGAATACCCACCGGACCCTGGCCACTGGTACGCGCTTCGCTCATTACTTGTTCGCTACGCAAAGCCGCTTCGGGGCTGAACATCTCGGCAGTCGATTCGACCGCACTGAAATCGACATCGGCCGAGACTTCAGCCTTGTAGCGCCCGGCGCCGACAATCGGCTGCAAAATATTGTGTACGCGGCGGGTAAAGGTATCTTCCATGCGCCGGGTGTAATCGAACTGCCGACCGGCAACAGTCAGCTCGCTCAGCTCGGCCTGGTCCGACAACAAATTGCCGTTCTGGTCGACTACCGTAACCTGATCCTTGCTCAGCTCGGGCACGCTGGTTGCCACCAGGTTAACAATGGCCATGACCTGGGCTGGTTGCAGGCTGCGACCGGCATACATTTCCAGCAGCACCGAGGCACTGGGTCTGCGATCGTCACGGACAAAAACCGTAGAGCGCGGCATGGCAATGTGCACCCGTGCCGACTTGATGTTGTAAAGACTGGAAATGGTCCGCGCCATCTCCCCTTCCAGGCCACGCCGGTAGCGCGTGGTTTCCATGAACTGACTGGTACCCAGGCCCTGCTCACGATCAAGGATTTCAAAGCCGACATTGTTGTCCCGCGGCGTCACTCCGGCGGAGGCCAGACGCATGCGTGCGTCGGCCAGGTCCTCGCTGGCTACCAACAGGGCGCCGCTATTCGGTTCGATACGGTATTTGATGCGGCTCTGCTGCAGAATGTCCACCACCTGGGCCGAGTCATAGGTATCCATGTTGCCGTACAGCGCCCGGTAGTCAGGCTCCTGCGACCAGAGCACCACAGCAAAGCCAATTGCCACGCTGGCAGCCAGACCGATCAGCAGGCCAAACTGGCGCAGCATGGGCAACTGCGACAGGTTATCCAGCGCACTCAAGCCCAGGAACGGCTTGCGCTCCGGACCCAGCGCGGGGCCGGGCCGGGTGGCTGGCGTATTGGCGGTGTTGGCGGTGTCCATGTGTTTACCCTCGGTCAATCATGGCAAGGCAGTAAATGGTATGCCTAGATGGGCATGTTCATGATGGATTCATAGGCATTGATCATCTTGTTTCGCACCTGAGTCATGGCCTGGAAGGCGACACTGGATTTCTGCGATGCAATCATCACCTCGGTCAGATCAATACCCGGCACACCGCGCTCGTAGGCGCTTTGCAGGTCACTGGTAGTCTTTTGCAATTCGCTGACCTTGTCTACTGCCTGCTTGAGCACGTCATCAAAGGCTGGCGCGTTGACGTTCTGCTGGACCTGCTGGGGAGCCTGCGGCCGACCCATGGCCTCCATCTGCATGGAGCGCATCTGCAGCATCAATCGATTGAATTCAACACCTTGGGTCATACCAGCCTCCGGGCCGTAATTTTTTTGACGGCGTGTATTGCGTTAAGGTTAGTTGAGCAAGATTGGTGCCAAGACTGAGAATCACAATCCAAAGCTAGCTGTGGCCGTGCGGGGGCGGATAACAACAGCGCCGCGAGGGTCGCGGCGCTAGAGGAGAATAGGCGGATGGCGCCAGATACTGGCGTTCAGCTCGTATACAAGCTGGCTTCCACGTCCAGACCGGCATCGCGCATCTGGGCCAGTTTGTAACGCAAAGTGCGCGGACTAATACCCAGCTTGTCGGCTGCTTCCTTGCGCTTGCCGCGCTCGGCGCGCAGCACGTCCAGAATCAGTTGATATTCGCGGCGACGTACGCCCGCACCCAGATCGGTGGTCTGTTCCTGCGCAGGCTGCCGAGCGACGTAGTCATCCACTGATGGCTGATTGACAGCGAAGGATTCGCTCACAGGTAACGCGCTTACCAGCGCGGAGCTAGCCTGGGGCATGGCCGTCAAGGAACTGCCAGGCAGCACTGCCAGACACAGATCCTCTGCATGAATGAGGCCGCCGGATTGCAGGATAAGAGCCCGCTGCACGGCATTATCGAGTTCGCGGACATTCCCCGGCCAGGGATGCTGGTTCAGCGCCTGGCAGGCATCGACGGCAAAGCGTACCGGAGCCTGACGCATCTTCTGCGTATGCTTGTCCAGCAAGCGCTGGGCAATCGGCAGAATGTCTCCGGGCCGCGCCCGCAGGGGCTGCCACTGCAACGGAAAGACCCCCAGGCGGTAGTACAGATCTTCACGGAAGCGCCCCGCCGCTACTTCAGCGGGCAAATCTCGGTTGGTGGTGGCAATGACGCGGATGTCCAATTGAATCAGCTTGCGCCCACCTACCCGCTCAACCTCCCGCTCCTGCAGCACACGCAGTAGCTTGGCCTGCAGTGCCAGGGGCATTTCAGATATCTCGTCAAGCAACAGAGTGCCGCCATTGGCCTGCTCGAACTTGCCTGCCTGGGACGCCACCGCGCCGGTAAAGGAACCCTTCTCGTGACCAAACAAGGTCGCTTCGAGCATGTTTTCCGGTATCGCAGCACAGTTGATGGCGATAAAAGGCTGTTCAGCCCTGCCCGATTGCTGATGAATGAAGCGCGCAAGGACTTCTTTGCCGGTGCCCGATTCGCCGGAAATCAGCACCGTGGAGTCGCTTCCTGCAACGCGACTGGCCAACTGCAACAGTTGCTGGCTGGCTGGTTCCACCGCGACAGGGCCCTCGCTGCGCACGGCCCGCAAGCGTCCTTGGGCGTGCTGCGCTACCAATTCCAACAGTGCGGTCGGCTCGAACGGCTTGACCAGATAGTCCACCGCACCATCGCGCATGGCCTCTACCGCCTGCTGCACAGTACCGTAAGCAGTCATCAGGAGTACCGGCAACTGCGGATGTTGTTGACGCAGGTTACGCAGCAGGCAGTGACCATCCATACCCGGCATGTTCACATCGCTTACCACCATGCAGGCGCTCTCGCGCTGCAGCAGGGCCAGGGCAGCCTCACCGTCACCGGCCTCAAGCACCTGATAGCCAGCCAGAGCCAGCGTGTCACTCAGGGCCTCTCGCAGGGCTGCGTCGTCCTCAACCAGCAGAATTCGTGCTTGCAGTCGACTCACGGGAATACCTCCTTGCGCTGCTGATCCGCATCGGCCAACAGTGGCAATAAAATCTCGGCGCAGGTACCCCAACCACGCTTGCTGCGCAGGTAAAAAGCACCGCCATGGGCGCGGGCCACCGACTTGACCACCGAGACCCCCAGACCAGTACCCTGGGAACGGGTGGTATAGAAGGGCTCACCGGTCAGCGCCAACTGATCGGCAGACATGCCACAACCGGCATCCACTACCACCAGACTCATCTGGCCTTCGATCAGCCGCGCACACACCTTGAGACGCGGCTGTTTGCCCCCCGCCTGTATCGCGTTATCAATCAGATTGGTCAGCGCTCCGACCAGAGTATCGGTGTTGCAGCGCAGCATGACCTGATCACCACAACGGTTGTCCCAGCGGCAAGAGGCGCCAGCCTGCAGGATCGTCGGCTCAGCCTGCTGCCTGAGCGTTTCCAGCAGCGCGGATACGCTCAACTGGTCATCCAATGGCAGGTCGCCCTTGGCGAACAGCAGCATATCCCGCACCTGGTGCTCAATGGTCAGCAAACGGCTGCTCAGGCGCTGGCCGAAGCGCTGCCTGTTGCTCTCGGATAAAGAGGCGTCATTCAGATGACTGGCATAGAGCATGGCAGTGGAAAGCGGAGTACGGATCTGATGCGCCAGTGAAGCAACCATGCGCCCCAGGGCAGACAGCCGTTCATGGCGCGCCAACTGTGACTGCAACTGGCGGGTTTCGGTCTGGTCGTTGATTAGAATCAGTTGCCCCGGCTCACCCAGCAGGGAGCGGGTAGCCAGTGAAACGCGACGTCCACTGCGTAACGAGACCTCGTGGTAATCGTCATCCCGTGGCGCGAAACGGTCACGAATCAGATCACGCCACAGCTGCCCCTCGAGTGGCTCGCCGAGCAATTCCCGAGCGGCAGGATTGGCTTCACGGACCATGCCATTACCATCCAGTACCACCACACCACCTGGGAGCAGATCCAGCAGGTTCTGCAAGCGTGAGGCGATACAGGCTTTTTCTGCCAACTCCTGGGTGCGTTGAGCGCGCACTTGCTCCAATTGTTGCTGCAGGGAACTGACCTGCTGCTCCAGCAAGGCATGCGAATCAGACAACTGATCCGACAACTGCCGGAACAGGTCATAGGCCTGGTGCAACTGGGCTTCGTCCTGCAACTGATTAGCCTGGGAGGAGTCCCCGGAATGATCCGGCTGAGGTGCGGGCAGGTGCTGGGCAGTGAGAACCATCGGGAATCCCCTGAAAACAAATAGATCTTTCAGGGGGAACAAAGCAAGGGTTATGCCAAGCAGTCAGATCAGTTTAAAAACAACGAGTTATGAAAAAAATAATTCTCTCGCGTCATTCTTCTGACGAGTCATTGCCGCGGTTGATTCCGTACTTACGCATCTTCTCCACCAGGGTCGTACGGCGAATACGCAGCCGCTCGGCAGCACGCGCCACAACGCTGTTGCATTCATCCAGCGCCTGCTGGATAAGCGCCTGCTCCAGGCCACCCAGGTACTCTTTCAGGTCCAGACCTTCCGGCGGCAGGAAAGCTGGACTATCCAACCCGACCAGACCACTAAAGGCCTCACTACGTTCATCCTCATCGGAACGCAGACTGCGCAGGTCCTCCTGATCATCCTCCACATAGCGGAACTTGCGTGGCAGCTCGCCCACGCCAATCACGCCATGGGGGTGCATGATGGCCATGCGCTCAACCAGGTTGGCCAACTCGCGCACATTACCCGGCCAGTCATGCTGACAGAGCGACATGATCGCCGAGGTGCTGAAACGGATGGATCCGCGCTTTTCCGTTTCCATGCGGGTTATCAGCTCATTGAGCAGCAACGGTAAATCCTCGATACGCTCACGCATGGCGGGCATTTCGATCGGGAACACGTTGAGACGATAGAACAGATCCTCACGGAAGCTGCCCTGCTCGATCATATCCTCCAGATTCTTGTGCGTTGCTGCTATCACGCGCACATCAGCGTTTTGCACCTTGTTGCTGCCGACCCGTTCGAAGGTCCGCTCCTGCAATACCCGTAGCAGTTTGACCTGCATGGGCAAGGGCATATCGCCAATTTCATCGAGGAACAGGGTACCGCCCTGAGCCAGTTCAAAGCGCCCTGCCCGGCTGGTAATGGCGCCGGTAAAAGCACCCTTCTCATGACCAAAGAGTTCGCTCTCGAGCAGCTCTGCGGGAATTGCACCGCAGTTTACCGGCACGAAAGGTTCGTCCTTGCGCTTGGAATGGTAATGCAGGTTGCGCGCTACCACTTCCTTGCCAGTCCCTGACTCACCGAGAATCAGCACTGTGGCTTCGGTATCGGCCACCTGCTGCATCATCTGGCGTACTGAAAAGATGCTGCGGCTGGTGCCTACCAGGCTACGAAACAGATTGGGTTCACGCTGGCGTTGGCGGTTGCGCTCATCGTAGACCTCACGATAGACCTGGGCACGGTGCAGGGCGTCGAGCAAGTGGTTATAACCCAGCGGCGGTGCCAACACGGCCAGCAGGCGCTGGCGCAGGTGCTCGGGCCAGCGGCTGGCCTGCTCGGCATCAAGCAATATGGCGGGCAGATTCTCATCCCACTTGTCCAACTGGCCAAGCAGGCCCTGCATACCCTGGGGATGAGCACAGTGACCAAGGATCACGCACTTGAAACTGCCTGGAGACTCGGAATGTGCCAGCGCGTCGTCAAGCCAGCAATCTGATGTGGTAATGACTGCCTCTTCGCCAAGAAAAGTCAGGATCACACTCAGGTCACGGCGGCTTTCCGTGGCGTCGTCGATAAAGAGAATATGGCTGTTGGGCAGCATAGCGTGGGAATCGTCCTGTATACGCGCGGTCAGGGCATGGTGCTTTGATAGCGCTTTGCCACTTGAATGGTCTTTGTAGCAAAGGTAGTCAGAATTGGCGCCAGAGTCAAATAGTTGGCGCACTTTGAATGCATTTTAATGCCGCTGAGGACGACAGCGGCAATCGGTGATTGGTTCCGAGTGCTCATATCACCTGCGTGGGCCGCAAGCTCAATCAAACATCTGGTAAACGCGCGCGCTCTGCTTGCTGCGCTGCAGGCCTTGAAGCTCTTCAGCGAGCTTGCCCTGTACCGCCTGACACAGAGCTACAACCTCGCGATAAGTGCTGAGCAAGCTGTCGAGCGCATCGGCGACTGCCTGATCATCACGGTCATCCTGGGCCATGGCCTGGGCTACCAACTCGCGGCAGACGCCATCAAGCTGACCAACCTGCTGCCAGTCACCCGCATGTACCGCCTCCACCAACGCCTGGTGAGTATCCTGCAATTGCTGTATGGCCACGGCCATGGGCTTCTCCTCAGTTTTGGCGGATGCCGTCCCAACCTTCCTTGACGTCGCGTAACAATGCCGCCACCTCGTCGAGTATAGCTGGATCGTTCTGCAAATTGGCAACACTCAGACGTTGTAGCATGAAGGCGTAAAGGCTATCCAGGTTACTTGCCAGCTCACCGCCCTTGTTGGCATCCAGGGCGTCACGCAAACCGGCCACTATACCCATGGCCTTGCCAATCAGCTCGCCCTTGAGTGCGACATTACCGTGCTCCAGCGCGCCTCGAGCCTGGGCGATACGCTGCAAGCCGCCCTCCATCAGCATCTGAATCAGACGATGGGGATCAGCTTCGCTAACCTGGGCGTTTACGTTGACGGTTTGGTACTGCTTCATGGCCGCATAAGCATTCATAGGGCGCATCCTGAATGAAAGTGATACATGGTTAATGTATCGGCAGCAGGCGGGAAACTTTAACGCTATTTGTTGAGCAAAATGGCGACAGCGGGCAAAAAAAACCCGCTGAAAATTCAACGGGTTTGCATTACCACAGACATCAAAGGATCAGGCAGGCTCTATGGCATCCCAGGCCAGCTTGATCTCCGTCAGTAGTGCCTGGACTTCATCCAGATTGCGGGGCGTATCATCCAGGGCAACGCCTGCCAGCTTGCGAGTCATGTAGTCGTAGAGCGCATCCAGGTTCTCGGCAATCTCGCCACCCAGATCCTTGTCCAGCGCCGCTTGCAGGGCGCCGATAATGCTGATGGTACCGCTGACTGCCACCCCACGCCGCTCCGGATTATTGGTGGCCTGGGCATGTCGCGCCAGCTTGACCCGCTCGATAGCGCCATCCAGCAGTAGCTGAACCGCGCGGTACTGGGAGACTTCCTGGGAAATATTGACCTGCTTGTAGGTATCAATCGGCGTTTTCATCGTCTGCGATCCTGTCTGACCACGCCCGGCAAGTTATCCAGTTGCCCGGCCAGATAATCACTGGTGCGGGACAGCTGGGCTACCAGGGAATCCATGGCATTGAA
>JBKBSI010000079.1:0-13809 GCA_046291745.1 Pseudomonas sp.
CAAAGCGCATTGGCCGGTTGTCCAGCGCCGAGGGCAAACGGAAGCCGTACTCGACCAGCGTTTCCTTACGTGAACGGTCTCCCTTGTACATGGCCCCGACCTGCGGCACCGATACGTGGGATTCGTCGATGATCAGCAGTGCGTCCTTGGGCAGGTAATCAAACAGCGTTGGTGGTGCTTCGCCGTGATTACGACCGGACAGGTAGCGTGAGTAGTTCTCGATGCCGTTGCAGTAGCCCAGCTCGAGAATCATCTCCATATCGAAGCGTGTGCGCTGCTCCAGGCGCTGGGCTTCGACCAGCTTATTCTGGCTTTTCAGCACTTCCAGGCGTTCGGCCAGCTCCACCTTGATATGCTCTACCGCCTCCAGCAGCTTCTCCCTTGGCGTCACATAATGTGATTTGGGATAAACAGTTACACGCGGAACCTTGCGTAATACTTCACCCGTTAGCGGGTCGAAATAGCTGATGGTTTCGACCACGTCATCAAAGAGTTCGATACGGATCGCCTCCAGATCCGATTCCGCCGGGAAGATATCGATCACATCACCACGCACCCGGTAATTCGCCCGCGCCAGCTCCATGTCGTTGCGCGTGTACTGCAGCTCGGCGAGGCGGCGCAGCAGGCTGCGCTGATCGAGCTGATCACCGCGATCCACATGCAGCACCATGCGCAGGTAGGATGCCGGATCACCCAGACCATAAATAGCCGAGACAGTGGCAACAATGATCGCATCCGGACGCTCAAGCAGCGCCTTGGTGGCGGACAGGCGCATCTGCTCGATATGGTCGTTGATCGAGGCATCCTTCTCGATAAAGGTGTCCGAGGACGGCACGTAAGCCTCGGGCTGGTAGTAGTCGTAGTAGGAGACGAAGTATTCCACCGAGTTATTCGGGAAGAACTCGCGAAACTCCCCATACAGCTGCGCGGCCAAAGTCTTGTTCGGCGCCATGATGATGGCTGGGCGCTGTACCTGCTCGATCACCTTCGCCATGGTGAAGGTCTTGCCCGAGCCGGTCACGCCAAGCAGGGTCTGATGCGAGAGCCCGGCCTCCAGGCCCTCGACCAGCTCGGCGATGGCGGTGGGCTGATCACCGGCTGGCGAAAATCGGGTCTGTAGCTTGAACTGGCTCATGGGGTCTGGGTTCCGCGGGTGAAAATCGACAACTACTATATCATTGCCTGTGTCAGCTTCTGACAGCAGTCCACGGCAAAGGGTTTCAGCATGCTGCCAGTTGCGGCTGCACTCGCACAGGAGGGGCGGTCTGTTTATAATGGCCGCCGGTTACACCCACTCACCTGCTTTGAGTTCGCCCATATCATGACTCTGTTCTCCCCTGTTGAAATGGCTCCACGCGACCCGATTCTTGGCCTGAACGAAGCCTTCAACGCCGATACCCGCGCCGACAAGGTCAATCTGGGTGTCGGGGTGTACTACGACGAAAACGGCAAGGTACCCTTGATGCGTGCCGTGCAGGCCGCTGAAGAAGCCCGCGTGGCCGAACACGCCGCCCGCACCTACCTGCCAATGGAAGGCCTGGCCGCCTACGATCAGGCTGTACAGACTCTGCTGTTCGGTGCTGACTCCCCGCTGCTGACCTCTGGCAAGCTGATTACAGCCCAGGCGCTGGGTGGCACTGGCGCGCTCAAGCTGGGCGCCGATTTCCTATACCGCCTGCTCGACAAGCGTCTTGTTGCGATCAGTGACCCAAGCTGGGAGAACCACCGCGCACTGTTCGAGGCAGATGGTTTTGAGGTGGTCACCTACCCTTACTACGATCCAAGTACCAAAGGGGTCAACCTGCAAGGTATGCTCGATGGTATCGAAGCCCTGCCGGAAGGCAGCGTAATACTGCTGCACGCCTGCTGCCACAACCCGACTGGCGCAGACCTTAGCCTGGCCGACTGGACCCGCGTGATTGACGTGGTGCAGCGCCGCAAGCACGTGCCCTTCCTGGATATCGCCTATCAGGGCTTTGGCGACAACCTGCAGGATGACGCCATTGCCGTGCGCCTGTTTGCCGAGTCCGGCCTGCCGATGTTTATCGCCAGTTCCTTCTCCAAGTCCTTTTCGCTGTATGGCGAGCGCGTTGGCGCTCTGACGCTGGTTACCGAGAGCAAGACCGAAAGCGCCATGGCGCTGTCACAGCTCAAGCGTGTGATCCGCACCAACTACTCCAATCCGCCGACTCACGGTGCAAAGGTAGTTGCCAATGTGCTGACCAATCCTGAGCTGGCAGAAATGCGCGACCGTATCCGCGATATGCGTCAGGCATTGGCTGACAAGCTGACGGCTGCCGGTGTAGCGACTGATGTGAGCTTTATCCAGCGTCAGCGCGGCATGTTCTCCTATTCCGGCCTGACCCA
Organism: Pseudomonas sp.; assembly: GCA_046291745.1. Taxonomy (GTDB): domain Bacteria; phylum Pseudomonadota; class Gammaproteobacteria; order Pseudomonadales; family Pseudomonadaceae; genus Halopseudomonas. The sequence continues at coordinate 2,368 of JBKBSI010000079.1, forward strand.
GACCCAAGTCGCCATGCTGGCTGAAGACTTCGGCATCTATGCGGTAGGCAGCGGGCGCATCTGCGTGGCTGCTCTGAATGACGGCAATATCGACCATGTCGCCAATGCTATGGCTCAGGTGCTGAAGCACGTGGAGAGTTGAAACAAAGCTGCGAGATTTCACAAAAAGTCTATCCAAGGCATTGACTAGGATGAGTTTTTTGATAAAGTTCGCAGCGTCCGATCCGCGATAGCTCAGTTGGTAGAGCAAATGACTGTTAATCATTGGGTCCCAGGTTCGAGTCCTGGTCGCGGAGCCACTATTTGAAAAGCCTGTGCTGATGCATGGGCTTTTTTGTGTCCTAGATTCAACCGCCTACAGCTTCAAGCCCCGACTGATTATTTCCTTCATGATCTCCGAGGTGCCGGCGAAAATGCGTTGGATGCGAGCGTTGGCGTACATGCGGCAGATCGGGTATTCCCACATGTAGCCCGCACCGCCGTGCAGTTGCACGCCCTCGTCAACCACACGGCCCAGCAGCTCGGTAGTAAACAGCTTGGCCTCGGCGGCGACTTCTGCGGTGAGCTTTTTCTGGTTGTGATCCATTACGCAGCGGTCGACAAAGACCTGCGCCACGTCGATCTGGGTGCGCATTTCCGCCAGTTTAAAGCGGGTATTCTGAAAATCCGCGACGGCGCGGCCGAAGGCTTTGCGCTCCTTCACATAGTCCAGGGTGGCCTGGAAAGCCGCCTCGGCTCCGGCCACCGCGCCGCAGGCGTTGGTCAGGCGTTCCTGAGCGAGCATCTGCATCAGGTAGATAAAGCCCGCCTTGCCGTCACCCAGCAGATTGGCCTTGGGCACTTTGACGTCATTGAAGAACAGCTCGGCGGTATCCTGGCTGTGCATGCCAAGCTTCTTCAGCTTGCGGCCGCGCTCGAAGCCGGGCATGCCGCGCTCGACCAGGAACAGACCCATGGCGTGCTTGTTGGCCGGATCGGTCTTGGCGGCGACTATCACCAGGTCGCTGAGCAGGCCGTTGGAGATATAGGTCTTGGAGCCATTCAGCACATAATGATCGCCGTGCTCCACCGCGCTGGTACGCATGCCCGCCAGGTCGGATCCGGCGCCGGGCTCGGTCATGGCCACGGCAAGGATGCATTCGCCAGCAATGATGTCCGGCAACCAGCGCTGCTTCTGCTCCTCACTGCCGTATTCGGTGATATAGGGACCACAGAGGGCGGAATGCAGCGGTAGCATAAAGCCCGGCTCGTTAATGTAGGCCAGTTCTTCACTCATGATCTGCTCATAGCGAAAATCCTGCAGGCCCAGGCCACCATAGGCTTCATCCGCCCAGGGCAACAGAAACCCCAGCTCCCCGGCCTTGCGCCAGACCTCACGGCTGACCAAACCCGCCTCCTCCCAAGCCTCCTGATGCGGGACCACCTCCTGGCGTAGAAAGCTGCGAAAGGATTCGCGGAACAGGTTGTGCTCGGTCTCGAAGTGGATGCGCTGCATGGGCTGTCTCCTTGTGTTGTATGAACCAGAGTAGGCTCTGTCCCCATACGCCTCAATGACCCGAAAGCTCACAGCAATTGACCATTTCGTCCGCTTGCCGATGCCGCAGCGCTATGGCTAACTCTTTGACTGGTGTCACCTGAATAACTACAACCGCATGAGCAACCGATCCGTCGCTATCCATTTCGTCCGTGCTGTGCTGCATGGCGCCAGCCGTCAGGGCCACGACACCCAGGCGTTGCTGCGCGAGGCGGGGATCAACCCGCAGTTGCTTGAGCAGCCACGGATGCGCGTGGACCCGGCGCAGTACGCCAGACTGGTACAGCTGATCTGGCAGCGGCTCGGCGACGAGTACATGGGCTTTGCGCCGCAGCCCAGTCGGCCCGGCACCTTTGCCATGATGTGCCAGGCGATCATCCATTGTTCGACCCTGGAGAAGGCCCTGCACAGGGCTGGGCGCTTCTATGCCCTGTTCCCCGAGCCGCCGCAATTTCAGCTACGCCAGGAAGGCGAGTTGTGCTGGCTGCAAATGGATACCCGGGGTCTGGATGACCCGCAGCATTTTCTTACCGAGTCGCTGCTGGTTATCTGGCATCGCCTTAGTAGTTGGCTGATAGGCCGTCGTATTCCCCTGGAGCAACTCTGCCTGAATTACCCGGAGCCGCCGCAGCAGGAGGAATACCGTGCGATGTTTGACTGCCCGCTGCAGTTCCAGCAACCTTCGACCGCCCTGGCCTTTCGTCGCAGCTATCTGCAACTGCCACTGATTCAGGATGAGCGAACGCTCAAGCGCTTTCTGCAACACTCGCCTTCGGAACTGTTGGCCCGCACCGACTTCGGCAACAGTCTCGCCGAACGCCTACGGCAATTGATCGGTCAGCGGGTGGGCCGGGATATGCCAACCATGGAGGCGGTAGCCGAGCAGATGCATATGAGCACGCCGACCTTGCGCCGCAAGCTGGCTGAGGAAGGCACCTCCTGGCAGGAGCTGAAGGACCATCTGCGACGTGATATAGCCCTCTACCATCTGGCCAGACATGACCTGCCGATTCAGGATATCGCCAACCTGCTGGGCTTTTCAGAGCCCTCGGCATTCCATCGGGCGTTCAAGAAGTGGACGGGACTAACGCCCGGCGAATACCGCTAAGGAATCACATACGACCCCTCGATACAAACGTGCCGCTGAACGCCGTCCATCTATCGAATAATCGGATATGCTTATCAAGCGGGATTACAGTCTACCGTTACCCGGATGCGATTGACCTCGCGCTTGAAGGCCTGGGAAACCAGTCCCTCCTCGCCTGGCTCAAGACGTATGCGACGCAGCGGCGGACGCTCCGGTCCATTGACGAAGGTCACTTCGCACAACGCTTGACCGGCCCCGGCATTAGCCAGCGTCACCAGAGCTACATTGCCATTGCGGCTTGAGCTGGCAGTGACGTCCAGGCCCTCGGCCTGCAGATCGATTTCAATCGGAAAGGCCTGATTAGAGGTCGGGTGAACTTGCGCAGTGAGCGGCAACGCCAGCACTGACAGAACGGCTAACAGGATCAATTTCATGACTGCATCTCCTGAACAATTTCAGTTTGTCTGCCCCAAGCGGAGTAACAAACCATGAAGGCGCCGCGCGTGACGCTGGAGCAGTGGCGAACGCTGCAAGCCGTAGTGGATAACGGTGGCTTCGCCCAGGCTGCCGAGGCCTTGCACAGGTCCCAATCTTCCATCAGCTACACCGTGGCCCGAATGCAGGAACAATTGGGCGTACCCTTGCTCGAGATCGAAGGTCGCAAGGCGGTGCTGACCGAGGCCGGGGCCGTGTTGCTGCGCCGTTCACGCAATCTTGTCACGCAGGCGAGCCAACTGGAATCCCTGGCACTTAATATGGACCAGGGCTGGGAGCCCGAAGTTCGCCTGGTGGTGGACGCCGCCTACCCCACCGAACGCCTGGCCAGAGCCCTGAAAGCCTTCATGCCCCTGAGCCAGGGCTGTCGCGTACAGTTGCGTGAGGAGGTGCTATCCGGCGTGCAAGATTGTTTACGAGATGATTCAGCGGACCTGGCGATATCCGGTATGAGCATCGCAGGTTACCTGCCACATCAGATCAACGCGGTGGAATTCATTGCCGTGGCCCATCCCGAGCACAGCCTGCACCAACTGCATCGCCAACTGACCCATGATGATCTGCAATCGCAGTTGCAGGTGGTAATCCGTGACTCGGGGCACCATCCGGTGGACTCCGGCTGGCTCGGCGCGGAGCAGCGCTGGACGGTGACCAGCCTCAGTACCGCGGCCATGCTGGTAGCCAACGGCCTGGGTTTTGCCTGGCTACCCAGGCATGAGATTCAGCAGCAACTTGATCAGGGCGCCTTGCTGCCACTGCCGCTGGAACAGGGTACCCATCGCTCCCACTACCTCTATCTGTACGCCAACAAGGACAAGCCCCTGGGCCCGGCGACGCGGATCCTTGCCGACCTGCTTATTGAACATTCAATGACAGACTGACATCTGCCCCCCAGCATGGCTAGAATGGGGGCTGATTCTTAACCGGGAAGGGATTCATGCCACACCTGACAATCAACGATATTCGCCTGCATTACACCGACCAGGGTGAGGGTCAGACGGTTTTGCTGATTCACGGCCTGGGTTCCAGTAGCAGGGACTGGGAACATCAGATTCCGGTCCTGCTACCCCACTATCGAGTTATCTGCCTGGACATGCGCGGTCACGGCGAGAGCGACAAGCCGCGTGGCCGCTACTCGATCAAAGGTTTTGCCGATGACACTCTGGCCTTTATCAGTCAGATGAACCTGAGCAAACCGCATATTGTCGGCATTTCCATGGGCGCCATGATCGCTTTTCAACTGGCGACCGATGAGCCCGAAGTCCCCGGCAGCCTGACCATCGTCAACAGTGCGCCAGAGGTCATACCGCGGCGTCCGGCGGAATACGTGATGGTTGCCAAGCGCCTGTTCTTTGCCCATGTGCTGCCCATGAAGGTGGTTGCCAAGGGGCTGGCCAAACTGCTCTTTCCCAAGCCTGAGCAGCAGGATATCCGCGATACCTTCGAAAGCCGCTGGGCAGAGAATGATCGCACGGCCTATCTGGCCTCCCTGCGCGCCATTATCGGCTGGGGAGTGACCAGCAAGCTGGAGCGCATTACCTGCCCGGTACTGGTGATCGCGGCCGATCAGGATTACACCCCGGTGGAGCAGAAACGTGAATACGTTGCCCACTTGGGCGATGCGCGACTGGAGGTAGTCGAAGACTCTCGCCACGGCACGCCCATCGATCAGGCAGATGAGTTCAATCGCCTGCTGCTGGACTTTCTTCAGCAGACCGGCAACCCCGGCCTTAGCCAACTTAGTCAAACCAACCAGAACGGAGAATAACAATGTTGAAACGCCTTATAGGCACCTGCGCCCTCGTCCTGACAGCCACTGCGGCAACCACGGCCCTGGCCGAGAATCCACGCGTTATATTGAACACCAGCCATGGCGACATGGTGCTGGAGCTGGATGCAGAAAAGGCGCCAATCAGCGTCGAGAACTTCCTGCGCTACACCGATGCAGGGCATTACGACGGCCTGATCTTTCACCGCGTGATCCCCGGCTTCATGATCCAGGGCGGCGGCTTTACTCCGGACATGCGTCAGCGCGAAGTAGGTAAGCCGATCAAGAACGAGGCCGACAACGGCTTGCGCAACCAGCGCTACACCCTGGCCATGGCCCGTACCAATGTGGTCGACAGCGCCACCAGCCAGTTCTTTATCAACCATGGCAATAACAGCTTCCTCGATCACGGTGGCCGCGACTTCGGTTATGCGGTTTTCGGCAAGGTAGTAGAAGGCGAGCACGTGGTCGAGACCATTGCCAAAGTGCCTACAGCCACCCGTAACGGCCATCAGGATGTACCGACCAATCCGGTAACCATCATCAGCGCCAAGCGGGTTGAGGCTAGCGCAGAGTAAGGTTTTGGCGCAGGGATCAGCCCTGCGCCCTCTCCCAAGTCAGTATTCCCCTCGCACCATTCGAAATAGCACCCCCACTGCCTACCTCAGTCTGGCTGGCGAAAAGGCAGATAGTCCCGCGCCTCGCGATGATAGGCCTGCACCCCAACCCGTTCACGCTTGAGAAACTCACGCACTGCTTCGTGCAGTTCCGGCTGCAGCTTGTGCCAGGATTGGGTGATAACCGGCTCGAAGCCACGAATCAGCTTGTGCTCGCCCTGGGCGCCAGCATCAAACCGCGCCAGACCTTCGCTTATGCAGCGCTCCATGCCCTGGTAGAAACAGGTTTCGAAGTGCAGCCGATCATATTCTTCCAGGCAGCCCCAATAGCGCCCATAAAGGGTGTCGCCGCCGACCAGAAACAGAGCTCCGGCGACTTCGCGGCCCTGGTGTACTGCAAACACCAGACGAAGGCTGGACGACAACTGCGTGGATAGTCGCAGGAAGAACTCGAGGTTGAGGTAGGGGTGCTGGCCGCGCTTGAGATAGGTAGCGGCATAGAACGGATAAAAGCGCTCCCAGGTAGCGCTATCAATTTCATTGCCGACTACCCAGTGAAAGCTGATGCCCTGAGCGGCCACGGCCTGGCGCTCCTTGCGGAAGTTCTTGCGTTTGCGGGCGTTGCAGCGTGCCAGGAAGTCGTCAAAACACTGATAGCCGTGATTCAACCAATGGAACTGACAGCCCAGCCGCTGAAGCCAATCACGGCCGCGCAACCAGTCAGCCTCTGCGTCAGTGTTGAACAGCAGGTGCAAGCTGGAGACCTGTTGCTGCTCAAGCTCCGCATCCAGATCATCAAGAATCAGCGCGGCACTCTGCGCATCCCTGGCCAGCAGGCGCGGACCCTGGACTGGCGAAAAGGGTACCGCTGACAGGTGTTTGGGATAATAGGCCTGCCCTGCCCGCTCCCAGGCCTGGGCCCACTGGAAGTCGAACACGTACTCGCCGTAGGAGTGCTGCTTCAGATATCCAGGCAGCAAGGCGCTAAGCTGACCTGCCTGCTCGACTATCCGGTGTGCCGGTCGCCAACCGGTTTCAGCGCTGACGGCGCCGCTGTGCTCCAGCGCAGCCAGAAAGCCATGACGCAAGAATGGATAGCCTGCGGGCACCAGGGCGTCCCAGTCGTTGGCCGTTAGTTGCTGAATATGATCGAGACGCTTTAGCTTCATGCCGCCTAGCATGCGGATATGCCCTGATTTCGGCAATCCCCGAATGGCCCGCGAAGGTTAAGGCCCGGCACTATGCCGGGCCTTCCAGGGCGTATCAGCAGACTTAACGACCGGCCCAGTCCATGAAAGCCTTCTGGCTTTCCGGTGTGAGCAACTGCCACAACTGCTGCAGCGTAGCCAGCGTAGCGTCGTTGTGCGGCAGCCGGGCCTGGGGCTGCGGCGCAGGTGCGGCTGCAACCGGCATGGGCGCAGGTGCGGCTGGTTGGCTGGTTGGCTGATTCAAAGGCGCAACGCCCTCGGCGCGCGGTGCTGCAGTACTCTCAGCGCCACCCAACAACTGGCTGACCAGGGTTGCAGGGACCTGACCGGTGCTTGCCTGAAGACGCTCCCCGGTAGCCAGGTTCTGACTCCAGGCGTCGAAGTTGCGGCTCAGTTCGCGGGCCTGTTCAAGGTTATCAGGCTGCTTGTAGGCCAGGCGCCAGACGTCACCTGCTTGGCCGTCGATGGTGAAATAGGCACTGCGCGAACGCACTACCTCGTGAGTCATGCCGCCAATATCAAAGATGCGGCGGTAGAAGGCATTGATACGGTACTGACCAGGTTGCAGATGCAGTGTCTGCTCGTCACCACGCACCAGACTCTTGAGTTCGGCGACTTCTTCACCGTTGATATCGAGAATTTCCAGATCAACCGGCACCTGGACTACCAGGACCTGGCTGGCCGGGCGCTCGGCGCCGGAATACAGCTTTACCGGACCCTGCTGGGCGCAGCCGGCAAGGAGACTGACTAGAACAAGACTAAGCAGGATACGCATGGACAATCCTCGTGGCGAAATGGTGTTGTCACCGGACAGGTGAGCGTGGCTGCATGGATATGACAGACACAAGGCAATAATAAGGCGGTGATATGACAGTTTCGTGAAGTGAAAAAGCCAGGTTGCGTCAACGACAGCAACCTGGCTTTTAGTCCTGTCCCGGACCGTGATTCGGGACAGGGGTGGTACTCAGAGCATCAGAAGTCGTAACGCAGACCTGTGGAGAAGCCCTTGGCGTTCTCACCAGCCGCGCCAGCGCGGGCAGCAGTACGACCTTGGCTCCAAGGATTCAGCGCAACGTTGTCATCGTTGGATACCACAGCGTAGTTGGCGTAAACGCGCAGGGCGCTATCCAGACGGTGCTCAACACCTACTGCCAGCATGTTGCTCTTGCTGTCGTCCAGATCGGCGTCGCGGGTCATCCACATGCCACGCAGGTAGGTCTTGGGAGCGACTTTGAAATCTGCGCCCAGGCCCCAGGTATCAGAAGTGTTGGCATCCTGAACCGCCTGAACGCCCGCTTTGTAGTCAACGTTCTGATAGAAACCAACTACCTTGACCGCATCAGTTACCTTGTAACCCAGAGCTGTACGCCAGGCTTTACGGTCACCACGCTCAGCATCTTCACTGTAACTTTCGTAAGCGATGGCAGCATCAAATGGACCTTCAGCGTAAGTCAGGGACAGGCTGATGGCGTCGTCCTTGTCTTTGTTGTTGGTGCCGTCATCATTGGTGGTGCCTTCGTGCAACGAGTAGGCGATGTTACCGGCCAGGCCGCCGAACTTTGGAGTCTGGTAATGAATAGTGTTGGGCGTGCGCTCGTCGAAACGGGCATTGCCAACACGGGTCAGGTTACGCATGTCGCCAACCATGTCACCGAAGATGTTGGCCGGGCCACGGGCAGTCTTGAACGGGGTGTCGAAGCGACCCAGGCGGAACATACCGAAATCACCACTCAGACCAACAAAGGTGTCACGAGTAGTCAAAGTGTCAGAGGTACCGTTGTTGCTGATGTTGACTTCCTGCTCGATCTGGAAGAACGCCTTCATGGATTCCAGGTCGCGGCTGCCTTTGAAGCCAAGACGCGAGGAGTTGCTGGAAATGTTGGTCTCTGAATAGTCTGCGCCGTCGTCCAGGTAGTCTACGGAAACGTGTACACGGCCGTATACGGACACGTCGGCAGCCATCGCCAGGGCGGGCATGGCTGCAGCAGCCCCTACAACTATCGCAATCAGGTTCTTCTTCATCGGAAAACTCCTTCAGTTTATAAAACGTCAGCTCGGGGTGACGTGACGTCGTTGTTTCGACTGGGATGGAGTATGAAAACCGTAGATGAACAAACGGTTACCGAACGGTGAACATTTGATGGCGGAGGGAACTTTTTGCCAAAGTGCTGATTCATGCCGCGCAGTCGCGCCAAAGAGGCCAAAAAAAACCCCACCAAGGGGTGGGGTTGTAAGGAGCAGTGCGACGACAGCCACGAAACTCAACCACATGAGTCGAACGAATCGAGCACTATTAATCTGACACAGAAATATGACAGGCCTGTGTCAGCCTAGCGTCTGGTGTATCAGTGCTTGCGCACGATAACGCTGCCAATCGAATAACCCGCGCCAAAGGAGCAAATCACCCCATGGCTGCCAGAGGGCAGATCATTCTGGTGTTTGTGGAAGGCGATAATCGAACCCGCCGAGCTGGTATTGGCGTACTCATCCAGCACCACCGGAGCCTCATGCTCCTCCGGGTCGCGACCGAGCAGCTTGCGCGCGATCAGCATGTTCATGTTCAGGTTGGCCTGGTGCAGCCAGAAGCGGCGAATGTCGCTGACCGGCAGGTCGAACTCCTTGAGGTGATCGGCAATCAGCTCGGCAACCATCGGGCAAACATCTTTGAACACCTTGCGGCCCTGCTGCACGAACAGCTTATCGTTCTTGCCGACGCCGCTGTCATCCGCGCGATTGAGGAAGCCGAAGTTGTTACGGATATTGTTGGAGAACTTGGTCAACAGTTTGGTGCCGAGAATATCGAACTGGCAGTCGGATACGGCCTGGTCGGCGCGCTCGATTATCACTGCGGTACAAGCATCACCAAAGATGAAATGACTGTCGCGATCACAGAAGTTCATGTGTCCGGTACAAATTTCCGGATTGACCATGAGAATCGCGCGGGCCTGGCCCAGCTGTACCGAGTTGGCCGCGACCTGGATGCCGAAAGTCGCAGAGGAACAGGCAACGTTCATGTCGAAACCAAAACCCTCGATCCCCAATGCTTCTTGCACTTCCACGGCAATCGCCGGATAGGCCCGCTGAAGATTCGAGCAGGCGACGATCACGCCATCAATGTCTGCTGCAGTACGACCGGCCTTGGCCAGCGCATCGGTGGCGGCCTTGACCGACATTTCACAGAGGATCGACCACTCTTCATTACTGCGCTCGGGAATGTCCGGCTTCATGCGGTTGATATCCAGAATGCCGCTTTTGTTCATCACATAGCGGCTCTTGATACCCGAGGCCTTTTCAATAAAGTCAGTGCTCGAGGGCGTCAGCGCAGACAGCGTACCTGCCGCAATGGCTTCGGCATTGCTCTGATTGAACTGCTCGACATAGGCATTGAAGCTGTCTACCAGTTCTTCATTGCTGATGCTGTTGGCGGGGGTGTACAAACCTGTTCCGCTGATCACTACTTTCTGCACGGTCGGTCCTCTTTGATGTTATGGACAAGGCGTCGCCAGTGCCTGGCGCCACCCTCGAACAACCAGCAAGCTCGAGGCTGTTCGGTTTCAATGTAATGTTACAGTTCAACGCTATCAGTGACAGAGCATAGTCGAATCCGTGCTCCAGATCACGCCATTAACCTGGCGTTCAACTGGCTATCTCCTGCCAGAGCTTGTTCAGCCGCTTGATCGACACCGGCATGCGCGTACCCAATTGCTGAGCAAACAGCGATACCCGGTACTCTTCCAGCATCCAGCGCCACTGCTGCAACTGCTCGTCCACCCTGCCCTCCTGGCGGTGTTTGAGTTCGCGCGCCTGATACTGCTCTTGCAGATGCTGGATTTCGTCAGTCCAGACCCGATCACGCTGCACCTGACCTGGCAGCTTGTCGAGCCGCTGGGCGATCCCTTGCAGATAGCGCGGGTACTGGCTCAGCCACTGGGACGGTACCTGGCGGACAAAGCCCGGATAAACCAATGCACCGAGCTGACCTCGAATATCATTCAGGGCCAGCGCCCAGGACAGATCGATCTTGCCCTTCAGGCGCTTCTGCAAGGCATGCCAGGCCTTGAGAATACCCAGCACCTCGCCTGCCAACTGCTCACTTACCGCCACCCAGTCGGCGCGCCCGGCCTGCAGCCTGGCAGCCAATTGCTGCGGATCACGGGGCATGGGCTGGTTATCGGGCAGAAATACCTGATCAATAGCCGCCAGCAACAGATCCTCGGCCAGTTGTGCCTGGGTACCCAGCTCACGGTAGTAGATAGCCGCTTCTTTGATTGGAGCAAGCTTCTGCCTTAGAAACCGCGCCTGCTCGGACTGTGCCTGCAGCAACAATCGCTGCAAACCGAAGCGATGTGCCTGCAGTGCCTGGGCTGGACTGTCGAACAACTGCTCAACCACTTGATCACCCTGCTCGGCCCAGGCCGGCCAGAAGGTCACATCGAAACCAGCCTGATTGCGCACGCGGGTTTCCGGCAATGCATAGCTACCCGCAGTCGGCTGATCGACCGATTGTTCCTGTCTAGTTGGTTGCGGCTGTTGGCGCTGCGGCTGTTCACCGGCCGACTGACGGCACAGGGCGCTATGATCGCGGCCGCTGGCGATGATCTTGCCTTCGGAGTCCACTACCTCGATGCGCATCAACAGATGCTCTTCCAGGCTGACCTCCTCCCAGGCACTGGCATCCAGACGGGTGCCGGTCATGCGTGTGAGCTCCCGCCCCAAAACCTCGGTGAGTTCTC
>JBKBSI010000007.1:0-9846 GCA_046291745.1 Pseudomonas sp.
CACAGACTGGCAGTTTAACGGCTTTTCTTCAAACGCCTCTGCACTCTGGGTAGCTTGTCGCTTATGGCTTGCAGCTTGCCGCTGCGCGCTTCAGCGCGCTCGCTGCTGCAAAATATCTAACGCTGGCAAGACCTTGCCCTCGACAAACTCGAGGAAAGCGCCACCACCGGTAGAGATGTAGGAAATCCGCTCGGCCACGCCGTACTTATCAATGGCTGCCAGCGTGTCGCCACCCCCGGCAATCGAAAACGCCGGGCTATCGGCAATAGCCAGGGCCAGGGCCTTGGTCCCTTCGCCAAATTGATCAAACTCGAACACGCCGACCGGACCGTTCCAGAGGATGGTCCCTGCTGACTTGAGCAGCTCGGCAAAGTGCGCCGCAGTCTGCGGACCGATATCCAGGATCATGTCATCGGCACCGACATCCGCCACCAGCTTGACCGTGGCCGTCGCCGTTTCGGCAAACTCACTGGCCACTACTACATCGATTGGCAGCGGCACACTGACCTTTTCGGCAATAGCGCGCGCGGTATCCAGCAGGTCCGCCTCATGCAGCGATTTGCCTACCGGATAGCCCGCTGCGGCCAGAAAGGTATTGGCGATACCGCCACCGACAATCAGTTGGTCACACTTCTCGGACAGGGCATTGAGTACATCCAGCTTGGTCGAGACCTTGGAACCGGCAACAATGGCGGCCATCGGGCGGGCGGGCTTGAGTAGCGCCTTGGCCAGCGCGTCCAGCTCGGCAGCCAGCAGCGGGCCCGCGCAAGCGACTTTGGCAAACTTGGCTACGCCATGGGTGGAGCCCTGGGCGCGGTGTGCGGTGCCGAAGGCATCCATCACGAAGACATCACAGAGCGCGGCGTATTGCTGAGCCAGCTCGTCGGTGTTCTTTTTCTCGCCCTTGTTGAAGCGTACGTTTTCCAGCAACACTACTTCGCCAGGCTGGATCGCCACGCCGGCCAGGTAATCACGTACCAATGGCACTTCTCGGCCCAGGGCTTGGCTCAGATAGGCAGCGACCGGAGCCAGGCTGTCCTCTTCGCTGAACACGCCTTCTTCGGGGCGTCCAAGGTGCGAGCAGATCATCACTGCCGCGCCCTGTTCCAGCGCCAGCTTGATGGTCGGCAGGGCGGCGACAATGCGCGCATCGCTCTTGACCTGGCCATCCTTGACGGGCACGTTCAGGTCTTCCCGGATCAATACCCGCTGGCCCTTGAGTTCCAGCTCCTGCATGGTCAATACGCTCATTTCTGGCTCCTTGAATAAATCAATATTTCAATCCAATAAACTGCACATTATTCGCACTACCCTAGCCCAAAGGATCCGCGCAATTCGGCGGCGACGTTGCCGGTAGCCGATCTCGGACCGTCTATGCCCATGGACGGGCATAGCGAGCTTACAGGGACGTACTTGCAGCGTGTCCGTGATCGGCTACCGGCAATGGCGCCATGCACGCCTTCACAGGCACACCAGCACTTGAGAATCATCAGCGCCTCTGACAAATCACTCCGACTCGCCCCGCTTCAACCAATACCCCGCCACATCCAGCATCCGATTGGCAAAACCCCACTCATTATCAAACCACACCAACAAATTGACCATGCGCGGCCCGGAGACCCGGGTCTGACTGCCGTCGACGATAGCCGAATGCGGGTCGTGGTTGAAATCGCAGCTGGCATGCGGCAACTCGGTGTAATCCAGCAGCCCGGCGTATTCACCCTCGGCGGCCGCGCGCAACAGCGCATTGACCTCCTCCGCCGTGGTATCACGGGCAGTTTGCAAAGTGATGTCCAGAGCCGACACATTCACCGTCGGCACGCGGATCGCCTTGGCCTGGATACGACCCGCCAATTCCGGCAACAGACGCTCAATACCCCGCGCCAAACCGGTCGAAACCGGGATCACCGACTGAAATGCCGAACGCGTGCGGCGCAAATCATCATGATGGTAGGCATCAATTACCGGTTGATCGTTCATTGCCGAGTGAATAGTAGTGATGGAAACGTACTCGATACCCAGTTGCTCGTTCAGCAATTTGAGCAACGGCACCCCGCAATTGGTCGTACAGGAGGCATTGGAAACCAGCCGTGCTGCGCCATCCAGCTCAGTGTGATTGACGCCGTAAACAATAGTTGCATCCACCGCCGACTCATTGGCCATCGGTTGGGAAAACAACACCCGCGGCACACCGGCGTGGGTAAAACGCAGGGCCTGGTCGCGGGTGGTGTACTGACCCGAGCATTCGAGCAGCAGATCGATATTCAACGCCTGCCAGTCAACCGTTTCCGGCTGCGGATGGCAGAGCACCTGAATTGACTGACCGTCGATATGCAGGCAATCGCCCTGAACCCTTACGCGCCCCGGAAAGCGCCCATGGGTAGAGTCAAAACGGGTCAGATATTCGACGCTGGCCTGATCGGCCAAATCGTTCAGAGCAACAATCTGCATACCCTCCCCGCCCCGCTCGTGCAACGCACGCAACACGCAGCGCCCGATGCGGCCATAGCCGTTGAGCGCGATGCGATAGGGACCAGGGGAAGGCATACAGCAACTCCGTTAAGCTTCAGGCCCCGAGCTGCAGCAGGGCGCCTGCCGCTCGGAGCCTGTTGCGGGATTAGTCTTCCAACAACTCTTCGGCGGCAGCCAGGATATTGTCGACGGTAAAGCCGAACTCTTCGAACAGCGCAGGCGCTGGCGCCGACTCGCCGAAGGTGTTCATGCCGATAACGCGACCATCCAGACCCACGTACTTGTACCAGAAGTCGCCATGCGCAGCCTCGATGGCAATACGCGCGCCCACTTCCAGCGGCAGTACCGCCTGCTTGTACTCGGCATCCTGCTGATCGAAGACGCTGGTACAGGGCATGGAGACAACGCGAACCCGATAGCCCTGCTCACTCAGTTTGTCGCAGGCCTGCATGGCCAGACCGACTTCTGAGCCTGTAGCAATCAGGATCAGTTGCGGTTCGCCTTCGCAGTTCTTCAGCACATAACCGCCACGGGCAATGGCCGATTCGGTTTCGTTGTCACGGATATGATAAGGCAGGTTCTGGCGCGAGAAGATCAGTGCACTGGGACCATTCTTGCGCTCTACCGCGTACTTCCAGGCCACTGCCGACTCGACGGTATCCGCCGGGCGCCAGGTATCCAGGTTGGGCGTGCTGCGCAGGCTGGACAGTTGCTCGACCGGCTGGTGGGTCGGGCCGTCTTCACCCAGACCGATGGAGTCATGGGTAAACACGTAGAGCACCCGCAGCTTCATCAGCGCGGACATGCGCACTGCGTTGCGCGCGTACTCCATGAACATCAGAAAGGTCGCGCCGTAGGGAATCAGGCCACCGTGCAGCGCCACACCGTTCATGATCGCGCTCATGCCGAACTCGCGCACGCCGTAGTACATGTAGTTGCCTGAGGCATCTTCTGCGGTCACCGGCTTGCAGCCCTTCCACAGCGTCAGATTGGAACCTGCCAGGTCAGCGGAGCCGCCGAGCAGTTCCGGCAGCAGCGGGCCGAAGGCGTTCAAGCAGTTCTGGCTGGCCTTGCGGCTGGCGATGGTCTCGCCCTTGTCTGCCACTTCACGGATAAAGGCCGAAGCCTTCTCGGAGAAATCAGCCGGCAGCTCACCGGCCATACGCCGCTCGAACTCGCTGGCCAGCTCGGGGAATGCTGCCTGGTAGGCAGCGAAGCGCTGGTTCCACTCGGCCTCGGCCTGGTTACCAGCCTGACGTGCATCCCACTCGGCGTAGATATCCGCCGGAATCTCGAAGGGCGCATGCTTCCAACCCAGTTGCTCACGGGTCAGGGCGATTTCCGCATCACCCAGGGCAGCACCGTGGCTCTCTTCCTTGCCCTGCTTGTTTGGCGAACCAAAACCGATAATGGTCTTGCAGCAAATCAGCGTCGGCTTGTCGCTCTTGCGCGCCGTTTCAATCGCAGTGCGAATCTCGTCAGCATCATGCCCATCAACATTACGCACAACCTGCCAGCCGTAGGACTCGAAGCGCTTAGGCGTATCGTCGGTAAACCAGCCGTGCACTTCACCATCGATGGAAATACCGTTGTCGTCATAGAAGCCGATCAGCTTGTTCAGACCCAGGGTACCGGCCAGGGAACAGACCTCGTGGGAGATACCCTCCATCAGACAACCGTCGCCCATAAAGGCGTAAGTGTAGTGATCCACTACCTTGTGGCCGGGGCGGTTGAACTGATCGGCCATGATCTTTTCCGCCAGGGCAAAGCCCACGGCGTTGGCCAGGCCCTGACCCAGCGGTCCGGTGGTGGTTTCCACGCCCGGGGTGTAGCCGAACTCAGGATGGCCCGGGGTCTTGCTGTGCAACTGACGGAAGTTCTTCAGCTCTTCAATCGACAGGTCATAGCCGGTCAGATGCAGCAGCGAGTAGATCAGCATCGAGCCATGGCCGTTGGACAACACAAAGCGGTCACGGTCAGCCCAGTTCGGGTTAACCGGGTTGTGCTTCATATAGTCACGCCACAGGACTTCGGCGATATCCGCCATGCCCATGGGCGCGCCGGGATGGCCGCTGTTGGCTTTCTGCACGGCATCCATGCTGAGGGCACGAATGGCATTGGCGCGGTCACGACGGCTGGGCATGGGTAACTCCTGTGGCTGACAGACAGTAGAACTGCAGGCGCTAGACCTGCAGTCCGATAACAAGGCCGGGCATTTTCGCGCAAACAGCGCCAGCGGGCAATGAAAACCCCGCAGATGCCTGCACTCCGCCCAGCATGGCACCGACGAAAAGCGCGCTTACATCTATATCAAACTTTTTTGATATAGATCTTGCGCCACCGCCCTTGCCCACCTAAACTGCCCCGCATGAACCAGATTGCGCAGCTTGCGCCGCCTACTACCAGCGCTACCGAACAGCTCGCCGCCTTTTGCAAGGCCACGGGCGAAGTGTTGCGCCTGGATATTCTGCGGGTGCTGCGCGATGACTCTTTTGCTGTACTCGAGTTGGCGCGCATATTTGCCATGCGCCAATCCGGCATGAGTCACCACCTCAAGGTTTTGGCCAACGCCGGACTGGTGACTACCCGCCGCGAAGGCAATTCGATTTTCTATCGCCGTAGCCTGCCCGACAGCAACTCGCTCTGGCATCAGGTTCATCGTCAGTTGCTCGGCGGGCTGGATGATCTGCCACTGGAGCCCACGCTGGAGCTGGCAATTGCCGAGGTACACAGCCAGCGGGCAGATCTGTCCAGGCAGTTCTTTGCCCGTTTCGCTGAAGGCACACCCGCGCAGCAGGATCTGATTGCGCACTTTGGCCTGTACCGTGAGCCGCTGCTCAGCCTGATCGACAACCTGCACCTGCCGGACACCAGCCTGGCACTTGAAGTCGGTCCTGGTGAGGGCGGTTTTCTGCCTGACCTGGCTAGCCGTTTTGCCCGGGTCATCGGCCTGGACAATGCGCCCTCAATGCTTGAGCGAGCGCGCCAGCAGTGTGCCGATGCGGGTCTGAGCAATGTCGAGTGCCTGCTCGCCGATGCCCTCACGCCCCAGAGCCTGCCAGCGGCAGACTGCCTGGTATGCAACATGGTGCTGCATCACATGCCTGCACCGGCGGAAGCGCTGAAGCGCTTCACCCAGTTGCTCAAGCCCGGCGGCAGCCTGATTCTCACCGAGCTATGCAGTCACGATCAAAGCTGGGTGCGTGATACCTGCGGCGATCTCTGGCTCGGCTTCGACCAACTGGACCTGGCCCGCTGGGCCACCCAAGCCGGACTGATCCAGAGCAACAGCCTGTATATAGGCCTGCGTAACGGCTTCCAGATTCAATTACAGCATTTCACCAGACCAATTTCCGAACCCGTATTCCGTACACAAGGGACCGCAGCATGAGCGACTATTCGATTTTCACCTCCGAATCCGTTTCCGAGGGCCACCCGGACAAACTGGCTGACCAGATTTCCGATGCAGTGCTGGACGCCATCATCAGCGAAGACAAATTCGCCCGCGTCGCCTGCGAAACCATGGTCAAGACCGGTGTTGCCATCGTCGGCGGTGAAATCACCACCAGCGCCTGGGTTGATCTGGAAGATCTGGTGCGCAACGTGATCAAGGATGTTGGCTACACCTCTTCGGATGTCGGCTACGACGGCGACACCTGCGGCGTGATCAACATCATCGGCAAACAGTCACCGGATATCGCCCAAGGCGTTGATCGCCAGAAGCCGGAAGACCAGGGCGCTGGCGACCAGGGCCTGATGTTCGGTTATGCCAGCAATGAGACCGACGTCCTCATGCCCGCTCCCGTAACCTTTGCCCACCGTCTGGTCGAGCGCCAGTCGGAAGTGCGCAAGAATGGCACGCTTGACTGGTTGCGTCCGGATGCCAAGTCCCAGGTCACCTGCCGCTATGAAAACGGCAAGGTAGTCGGCATCGACGCCATAGTGCTGTCGACTCAACACAACCCGGAGATCAGCCTGGCCGACCTGCGCGAAGCGGTAATGGAAGAGATCGTCAAGAATGTGATCCCGGCGGAACTGCTGCACGCCGACACCCAGTACCACATCAACCCAACCGGCAAGTTCGTGATTGGTGGCCCGGTGGGCGACTGCGGCCTGACCGGTCGCAAGATCATCGTCGACACCTACGGTGGCATGGCCCGCCACGGCGGCGGCGCCTTCTCCGGCAAGGATCCGTCCAAAGTCGACCGCAGCGCCGCCTATGCTGGTCGCTATGTCGCCAAGAACATCGTCGCTGCAGGTCTGGCCGAGCGTTGCGAAATCCAGGTGTCCTACGCCATCGGCGTAGCCCTGCCGACTTCGGTTTCGATCAACACCTTCGGCACCGGCAAGATCAGCGACGAGCAGATCGTCAAACTGGTTCGCGAGCACTTCGACCTGCGCCCGTATGCCATCACGCGCATGCTCGACCTGCTGCACCCGATGTACCGCGCAACCGCCGCCTATGGCCACTTTGGCCGTACGCCGGTCGAGATGACAGTCAAGGGTGATACCTTTACCGCCTTCCCGTGGGAGAAAACGGACAAGGCAGAGGCGCTAAAAGCAGCGGCAAGCCTCAAGCTGTAAGCGACAAGCTAAAACCCCTGCGGATAGCTTGAAGCTTGCAACTTGCCGCTGCGTGTCATTGCCGATAGCCGTCGTGACAGGCCTTGCAGGCCTGCTGTACCTCCTGCATCGCAGAGGACACCTGCTCCGGGGCTTCGACGCCCCGTTGCGTGACGAGATTTAGCTCGGCAACAGCAGCCTGGTACTGTTCAATGCGGGCGGCAAAGCCCTCGGCATCGGACCAGACCGCAGGCAGCGCCGCATTGGGCTGCGGATTGTCGGAGTCGGGGTCGGGGAAATGCGCCCAGGGCGCATCGGCCAGAACCGACAACTGCCCGGCGTGACTGGCAAAGGCTTCGCCATCAAAGGCCAGCCGACCGGATAACATGCCGCCCATGGGTTCGCTATGCTGCAGGAACTCTTTGAACAGAGCCTGACGCTGGCCTTCAGGCGAAGCCGGGTCGGCCTGCTGATTACCGCAGCCAGCCAGGGCCAGGAGCACGGGCAGACAAAGCAATATTTTAGGGATTGGAACGGCTGGCATGGTTTCTTCCCACTGACGATTTAACAAAGCGGGGGACAATATCACGCTCCCCGCAAAGCAGGCCAAGTGCAGGCTGTTTCAGCATGTACAGGCCATTGAATTTGACCCCGTTCGAGGGGCGCTGCAGCGACTTTTGCTGATCCGTGGCAAGTGCTGGCGGGGCAGTGTGATGGTGGACCGTCAATGGCAGGGATGCCATTGATGAGCCTACAGGGACGTATTCACGGCGTGTCCACCACCGCACTGCCTCGCTGGCACGGACTAAACCACAAGCGAGGTCGTCAGGCTCGAACGTTGTCGTTAAACAACCAACCGCGCCCATTCGCTAACTACGAATGGAGTAATCGCATGAGTGCTGTAATCAAACCTGCCGGTTTCAACGACTATAAAGTCGCCGACATCAACCTGGCTGACTACGGTCGCCGGGAAATCATCATCGCCGAATCGGAAATGCCCGCGCTGATGGCCATGCGTCGCAAATACAAGGCCGAGCAACCGCTCAAGGGTGCCAAGATCATTGGTTGCATCCACATGACCATCCAGACCGCCGTGCTGATCGAAACACTGATCGAGCTGGGCGCTGAAGTGCGCTGGTCATCCTGCAACATCTTCTCCACCCAGGATCACGCCGCCGCTGCCATCGCCGCCGCCGGTATCCCGGTATTTGCCTGGAAAGGCGAAACCGAAGAAGAGTACGAGTGGTGCATCGAGCAAACCATCCTGAACGGCGGCAAGCCATGGGATGCCAACATGGTACTGGACGACGGCGGCGACCTGACCGGCATCCTGCATGACAAGTATCCGCAGATGCTGGAAAACATCCACGGCGTCACCGAAGAGACCACCACCGGCGTGCACCGCCTGCTGGAAATGCTCAAGAAAGGCACGCTGAAGATTCCGGCGATCAACGTCAACGACTCGGTGACCAAGAGTAAGAACGACAACAAGTACGGTTGCCGTCACAGCCTCAACGACGCCATCAAGCGCGCCACTGACCACCTGTTGTCCGGCAAGCAGGCGCTGGTTATCGGCTACGGTGACGTGGGCAAGGGTTCGGCCCAGTCGCTGCGCCAGGAAGGCATGATCGTCAAGGTTACTGAAGTCGACCCGATCTGCGCCATGCAGGCCTGCATGGACGGCTTCGAGCTGGTATCGCCGTTCAAGGACGGCATCAACGACGGCACCCCCGCCTGCATCAACACCGATGTACTGGGCCGCACCGACGTACTGGTGACCACCACCGGTAACGTCAACGTCTGCGATGCCAACATGCTGAATGCCCTGAAGAAGCGCGCTATCGTCTGTAACATCGGCCACTTCGACAACGAAATCGATACTGCCTACACCCGCGCCAACTGGCACTGGGAAGAGGTCAAGCCGCAGGTTCACAAGCTGCACCGCACCGGCAAGGGCAACTTCGACGCGGCCAACGATGACTACCTGATCCTGCTGGCCGAAGGCCGTCTGGTCAACCTGGGCAACGCCACCGGCCACCCCAGCCGCATCATGGACGGCTCCTTTGCCAACCAGGTACTGGCGCAGATTCACCTGTTCGGTCAGGGTTATGCCAAGCTGTCGGCCGAAAAGAAAGCCGAACTGCTGCGCGTAGAAGTGCTGCCGAAGAAACTGGACGAAGAAGTCGCACTGGAAATGGTCAAGGGTTTCGGTGGCGTGATCACCAAGCTGACCAGCACCCAGGCCGACTACATCGGCGTTAGCGTTGAAGGCCCGTTCAAGCCGGAAGACTACCGCTACTAAAATCAGCGACAAGCCCTCAGCGGCAAGCTACAAGCGGAAGGCGCCCAGCGCACCGACCCTTCGTAGCTTGCCGCTCAAGACTTGAAGCTCGCGTGAGACAGAGCATGAGCACAGATAAACAAAAACCGGTCAGCTTCGAATTCTTTCCGACCAAGACCGAGGCCGGACATGAAAAGCTGATCGCTACAGGGAAGATACTGGCCGCCGAAAACCCCGAGTTTTTTTCGGTGACCTATGGTGCCGGTGGTTCAACCCGCGACGGCACACTGAAAACCGTACTGCAGCTCGACCAGGAAGTGCAGGTTCCTACTGCGCCGCATTTATCCTGCGTCGGCGACAGCAAGGAAGACCTGCGCAGCCTGCTGAACCTGTACCGGGAGTCCGGCATCAAGCGTATTGTCGCGCTGCGTGGCGACTTGCCCTCGGGCATGGGCCAGGCATCCGGTGAGCTGCGTTATGCCAACGAGCTGGTCGAATTCATCCGCAATGAAACCGGTGATCACTTTCAT
>JBKBSI010000007.1:9856-36852 GCA_046291745.1 Pseudomonas sp.
AGTGGCCGCCTACCCCGAAGCCCATCCCCAGGCTCGGCATTTTGAAGCAGACCTTGAGAACTTCATCCGCAAGGCCAAATCCGGCGCCGACAGCGCCATCACCCAGTACTTCTTCACCGCCGACTGCTATTTCTACTTTGTCGATCGGGTGCGCAAGGCCGGGGTGGATATTCCGATTGTGCCCGGCATCATGCCGATCACCAATTACAGCAAGCTGGCACGTTTCTCCGACGCCTGCGGCGCTGAGATCCCGCGCTGGATTCGCAAGCAACTGGAATCCTACGGTGACGACAGCGAGAGCATTGGCGCCTTCGGCACCCAGGTCATCACTGAACTGTGCCAGCGCCTGATAGAAGGCGGCGCACCCAGCCTGCACTTCTACACCCTGAACCAGGCCGAGCCATCCCTGGCCGTCTGGCGCAACCTGTAAACCAGTCCACAGCTGACCGCGCGACCCGCTAACGGCGCGCGGCCTGCTGAGACCTGGCTGGCAATTCACAGCGGCCCTGCTTTACATGCATCTCAGGCTGTTTATACTCCCGAACAATCAACTCCCCCGCATTTTCAGTCAAAGGATGACAAGCCATGCCCAGCAAGGATGCTGACAACGCCATGCGCTGGTTACCCGCACTGCTGGCTTTTGCCCTCTGGGGCGGCTGGGCGCTGTATGCCAACCTTGGAGCATCCACCAGCCAGGCGATTATCGCCGGCATACTCCAGGGCACGGCGAGCGCCGTTATCACCCTGTGCATGGCGCTGGCAATCAACCGCCTGTTCCCGCTGTTTCGTCAGCCCCTGATTGCCCTGCTATTACCGCCCTGCATTATCGTCAGCATCACCAGCAGCCTGCTGTTTATTCTGCATAGCCTCGGTCAGACGCCCCAGCTATGGCTAACCATACTGCCGCCCAGCGCGGTCGCCTTCGCCTTCTGCCTGTTTCTCACTGCGAGATTGACGCTGCAGAACCGTTCAACCACCCCTGAGTCCTGAGCCCCGCATGAGCCAAACACCAAACCGTCGACCCCTGAAGGTGCGTGACCAGCGCATCATGACTCGTTTTGCCGCCTGGCTTTCGCATCGTCAGGTAACGCCCAACCAGATTTCGGTACTCAGCGTGGTCTTCGCCCTCGGCGGCGCTCTGGCCCTGTTTCTGGCTGGCAAAAGCAGCGGCGGGCTGATGTCGGCCTGCTTTGTGCTGGCTGCGCTGATGATTCAGCTGCGCCTGCTGTGTAACCTGTTTGATGGCATGGTGGCCATGGAAGGCGGCAAGCAGACCCCGGCCGGTGAGCTGTTTAATGATGTGCCGGACCGCATCGCCGATCCGCTGTTGATCGTCGCCTGCGCCTTGGCCCTGCCGGAGTATCCCTCGGCGGTCTGGTTGGCCTGGCTCGGTGCGCTACTGGCGGTGCTCAGTGCCTATATCCGCGTATTGGGTGTATCCCTTGGGTTGCCGGCCGACTTTCGCGGGCCCATGGCCAAGCAGCAGCGCATGGCGCTGCTGACCCTGGCCTGCCTGCTCTCGGCCATTGAGTTTCTCTGGGACGGAAGCGGACTGCTGCTCTGGATAAGTCTGATTGTGCTGGTAATGGGTACTGCCCTGACCTGCCTGCGCCGTCTGGCTACGGCCTACTCTCTTCTGCAAAACGGTAAAGGTGCCTGAACATGGATCGTGATATCGGCTTGCCCTTCATGCTGGAACTGACGTCCAACACACTCACGGCAATGATCTGCGTCCTGCTGATGCTGGTAGCTGCCACCCTGACCCAGTGGGTGCTGAAAATGAGCATGGCCGAGTCAGCCCATATGGAGCTGCGCCAGCGCATCAACTCCTGGTGGGTCATGGTCGCCGTGGTCTTTACCGCGCTGATGATCGGCCGTACCGCCTCGTTGATCTTCTTCACCGTGCTCAGCTTTATCGCCCTACGTGAGTTCTTTTCGATCCTGCCGGTGCGGGTGACTGACCGTCGCCTGATACTCGCCCTGTACCTGATGATTCCGCTGCACTACTACTGGATCGCCAGTGACTGGTACGGCATGTTCATTATCTTTATCCCCGTCTACCTGTTCCTGCTGATCCCCTTCGGCCTGCTGATGCTCGGCGAAACCAAGGGCTTTATTCGTGCGGTGGCTTCCTACCAGTGGGCGGTAATGACCACCGTGTTTGCCATCAGCCATGTGGCCTATCTGCTGATGCTGCCACCGGAGGTGAACCCGGCCGGCGGCAGCGTCGGCCTGGTGATCTACCTGGTGTTCCTCACCCAGTTCAACGATGTGGCCCAGTACATCTGGGGCAAGACCCTGGGTGAGCGCAAAATCGTTCCAGCCATCAGCCCGAACAAGACCTGGGCCGGATTCCTCGGCGGCGTGGCCACCACCACCCTGCTCGGCGCCGTACTGGCCCTGTGGCTGACGCCATTGAATTTCTGGCAGGGCCTGTTCGCCGGGGCGCTAATCGGCGTAGCCGGTTTTGTTGGCGACCTGACCGTCTCGGCGGTCAAGCGCGACCTGTGCATCAAAGACACCGGACGGCTGATTCCAGGCCACGGCGGCATACTCGACCGCATCGACAGCCTGATGTACACCGCGCCGCTGTTCTTCCATTACCTGGTCTACATGAAATACTGAGCCAAAGGACACTCCTATGCCCCTGATCAAACGCCTGCCGAAGATTCTGTTCTTCCTGTTTATCGTGCGTCCCGTGGTTTACCTGATGCTCGGGCTCAATGTACAGCAGCGCGAACTGCTGCCAACCAAAGGGCCGGCGATCCTCGCCGCCAACCACAACAGCCACCTAGACACCCTGGCGCTGATGGCACTGTATCCGCTGTCGGCCCTGCACCGCCTGCGTCCGGTGGCGGCCGCCGACTATTTCCTGCGCAACCGCTTTACCAGTTGGCTGTCGCTGAACCTGATCGGCATTATCCCACTGGATCGTCAGGGCCAGGTCGACAAGGACAAGGTGTTCGAGCAGTGCCAGCAAGCCCTGGGCGATGACCAGATACTGCTGCTGTTCCCCGAAGGCAGCCGCGGCGACCCGGAACAACTGCAACCGCTGCGCAAGGGCATCTATCATCTGGCACGCTGCCACCCCGGCACCACTGTTACGCCCATTGCCCTGCATGGTCTGGGGCGCGCCCTGCCCAAGGGCGGCTCGATGATCGTACCCTTCAACTGCGACGTAGTGATTGGCCCGGCGCTGACCCCCGACGATGACAGTGACACCTTTATGGCTGCACTGCAGGCGGCGCTGGAAAGCCAATTGGCCACCTGTATAACGCGCCGGGAGTACAACGAAGGGCTTGATTGAGCCCCTTTGGGCACCTGCTGACACCTGCTTAAAAGCCCCGCCGGTCAGTCTGCGCGCGGCTCCGGCAGGTTTTAGCTGCTCACAAGGCCAGTTTCTGTTAGACTCTGCGTCCTTCATCATCGGCCGTACGGACAGACCTGTTCCGCAAACGGCCATCACAGGGTTTATCTGAATGTCCTTTGCTACTCTCGGTCTCTCCGACGTGCTCGTGCGCGCCGTTGCTGCCACTGGTTATACCTCCCCAACACCTGTTCAAGCTCAAGCAATCCCCGCCGTACTCGAAGGCCGCGACCTGATGGTCGCCGCACAGACTGGTACCGGCAAGACTGCAGGCTTCGCGCTGCCAATTATCGAAAGGCTGTTCCCCGGTGGACACCCTGATTCTACCCACCGCCGCGTACCCAAGCAGGTTCGCGTACTGGTGCTGACACCGACCCGCGAACTGGCGGCCCAGGTGCACCAAAGCTTCGTTACCTACGGTGGCGAGCTGCCGATGAAAACTGCCTGTGTCTTCGGCGGCGTCGGCGCCAACCCGCAAATGAAAGCCATAGCTCCCGGCCTTGATGTGCTGGTAGCCTGCCCCGGCCGTCTGCTTGACCTGGTTGGTCAGCGCGCTGTCGACCTGTCCAAGGTAGAGATACTGGTACTCGACGAAGCCGACCGCATGCTGGATATGGGCTTCGTGCATGACGTGAAGAAAGTCATCGCCAAGTTGCCGACAAGACGTCAAAGCCTGCTGTTCTCGGCGACCTTCTCCAAGGACATCACCGATCTGGCGAACAAGCTGCTGGATAATCCGGCGCGCATTCAGGTTACTCCGCCGAACACCACCGTCGAGCGCATAGCCCAGACCGTGTACCGGGTACCGGCTGGCCACAAGCGCGCACTGGTTGCCCACCTGATTACCATGGGTGCCTGGGAACAGGTGTTGGTATTCACCCGCACCAAGCATGGTGCCAATCGCCTGGCCGAATACCTGGACAAGAATGGCCTGCCTGCCGCAGCCATCCATGGCAACAAGAGCCAGAGCGCCCGTACCAAGGCACTGGCCGACTTCAAAGCCAACAAGCTGCGCATTCTGGTCGCCACCGATATCGCCGCACGCGGTCTGGACATCGATCAACTGCCGCACGTGGTCAACTTCGAGCTGCCGAATGTCTCCGAAGACTACGTGCACCGTATTGGCCGTACTGGCCGTGCCGGTCGCAGTGGCGGCGCCGTTTCTCTGGTCAGCCCCGACGAAGAGAAACTGCTGCGCGATATCGAGCGCATGACCAAGCAGAAGATCGACGAAGGTACCCTGGAAGGCTTCGAGCCTCCAGCCCAGGCTGAAATGAACAGTGACCGTCCCGAGCGGGCGCGTGGTGCGCCAAGCAATGGCCGCGGTCAGCGTCCAGCCAATGGTCCCGGCCGTGGCCAGGGTCGCAGCGACAAGCCGCGCAGTGAGAAGCCACGTAGCGACAAGCCGCGCAGCAATCAGCCACAACGTGCTGCCCGCCCCAATGCCGAGCCACAGGATAGCGTCACCGAAGAGCGCCGCCACCAGGCACATGGCAACAAGGCGGCACCTGCCACCCCACGCCAGGAAGCGCCCCGCCGTCCGGCTGGCAACCGCCCCCAGCGTGAAAAGCCAGCTCTGTTCGGTCGCTGATCGCGTTACTGCATGACAAAAAAAGAGGCTGATCAGCCTCTTTTTTTTGCCCGTCTGTTTTACCCCTTCAGCACCTGCGCTGCGGCTTTTGTGCGCCAGTTCTTTGCCGCACTGCTGTGCACAGCGCTATAGTTGAGCAAACTACCCCCTCAGGAGCACAACATGAAAAGGACTCTTTGCTTCACTCTCGGCCTCGCCGTCACTGTAGCAACTGCCAGCGTACAGGCTGATCGCATCTCGCCACAGCCGGAACCCGGCCTCTGGCGCAGCGAAGCGAAAACGCTGATCAACGGCCAGGATCTGCAGGCCGGCATACTGGCCGCACAGGAAGAAATGCTCAAGGATCTGCCCGCCGAACAACGGGACATGATGCGCCAGATGCTCGGCGCAAATGACGCTGTCGGGGTCGAGATGGAATGCATTACTGCCCAAGAGGCCGCCGACCTGACCAACCCTCAAGCCCTTATCGATCGCGCCAACCAGGATATGCAAAACTGCACCATGGAGATCGAGCAATCTGGCGAATCGACTATGCGCATCCGCGGCAACTGCATCGGCGGCGAAGGCTTTAGTGGTGACATGCAGGGTGAACTGACCATGGTCAGCCGTCGTGAAATGCATACCCGCTTTACCGGCAAGGGCATGGCTGACATTGGCTCAGCCGAAGAGCTGCCCGAAAGTATGCGTGGCATGGCCAGCGACCAGCCGGTAGACATTGAGCATAGTGAGATAGCTACTTGGGTAAGTGAGGATTGCGGCGATTTAGCGCCCTAGAATTGACCTGGGTCCATGCCAAGTCGCTCAGGAGTGCTAGGCTGAAGGGAGGGATGCAGACATCACAAGCGTTTGAGTCTGCATTGACAATTACCAGCAGGAGCCTGCCCATGTCCCAACATTTTGTACTCAGCGTCGACTATTCGGATGGTTGGAGCAGGATGCTCGAGCATCTGCCAGCTATCACCGCATTGACCGGCCTGACCCGCATTACCCTGGTCCACGTGGTCGAAACCTTCAAGCGTCGCCACATCGAGGACACCCCGGAAGCGGCCGAAGCCCACCTGAAAAAACTGGCCGGACAACTGCAGCAGGAGCTTGGCCTTCAGGCTGACTACCGCGTACAACAAGGCTTTGCCGCCTCGGAAATTATCGACTGCGCCAAGCGGATCGAGGCCGACGGCATCATCGTTCTGAACCGCAGCCACTCTGCAGGTCGAGAGATCCTGCGCGGCAACATCGCCATGAACCTGGTGCGCATGACCCGTCTGCCATTGCTGGTCGTGCCCATGGACGGCAAGGTCATAGAACCCGATGGCGTGATCATGCTGGCCACCGATGGCTCACCCTCAGCCAAGGCTGCGGAGCGTCGCTTCGGCGAATTCATGCAACGCGGCAACCATGGCCTGGTGGTCTGGGTAGATGATGGTGAGCACCTTGAGGACGCCGAAGCACAAAACGCCCTGGTAAGCATCAGTGGCCAGTTTGATAACGCCACGGCCCATCGCCTCAAAGGTGAACCTGCACGCGAACTGGTAAATGCTGCAGAGCAGGAAAACGCCGCCCTGATCGTGATTGGCAAACGCGGTACCACCCCCATCAGCGACATGCTCCTGGGTAGCACCGCCGCCACCGTTGCCCGTGAATCACGTTACCCCGTGCTATTGGTACCCTGAAGCACAACCCCAGTGTCGCGCATGAGGCGCCACACTGGGCCTGAACGCAGCTCCCAGCTTCAGGACTGCTCGCTAGTCAACTCCGGTGCAGCGCGCTTTTTGCGGGCTGCATAGTGTTTGTTCAGCTCCGGCATTTCCACTGAGAGCAAATGCCCATGCTCATCATTGTGTACCCTGAGCACCTGCTGCTTCTGCAGCAACTGCATTAGCCGCGGATTCACCCCGAAGCTGCTCGACAATGTCTCATCGCTCATGATCGGCACGCGCTGGCGACGCTCGAACCCAGCCGCCTGGTCCCTCCGGTAGCTGGCCCACATGGTCAGAACACATGCGACCAATAGGCTCATGACCAGATACAACAACAGGCTGTCCAGACCTGACAGCAACTCCGTACCCAGCTCGATACGCGGCCCCTGTCTCTGGTCAGCAATCAGATCAATGATCCCGTTGTACATCAGCCAGACGAACAGAACCCAAGCGATCACTGTCAGGAGGATATCTACCAGACGCGGTAGCCAGTGCCTTGGCGTACGAATCAATTTCATGTGTCATTCCTCGCAATACCACGGTCGGGACTGGTCCAGCGTGCCCGCTCCTGCCGCGGCCGGAGCATGACTCTGGGGAAACTCGCCAGGGTGGTAAACAGCGTGATAGTCCAGAAAACCAACGGGTACCAGATGACCCAGAACAGGGTACGACCCAACCGCTCCTCATAGCGCCGCTCGATTATCAGGCTAAGACTGAACTGCATAAGGCAAACGCAGGCCAGAACCAGACCGGTAAAACCAGGCGGCACTATATCCACCACCTGGAGATTCTGCGGTAGCACGAAGATCAACCCCAGCACCCAGAGCACAATGGTAATGGCAAAGGTAAAGGCCCAAACCGCCGACAGACAGAACTCGATCAGCAACGGCCACATGTAGCGGAAACGCCATTTCCAGATGCTGGAAATATTCTTGCGCAGTACCTCGGCACCACCACGGGACCATCGCAACCGCTGCTTCCACAAACCCCGCAGAGTCTCGGGCATAAGGATCCAGCACAGGGCGCGCGGCTCATAGAATATTGACCAGTGATCCAGCTGCAGCTTCCAACTGATGTCGATATCCTCGGTGATCATATCCGGGCTCCAGTACTCGACCCGGTCCAGTGCGCTGCGGCGGAAGGCAGCAACTACCCCCGAGACGGTAAAAACCCGACCATAGACCCGCTGCGTACGCTTGATCAGACCAATAATCGAAGAAAACTCACCGACCTGAATCCGTCCAATCAGCGTCGAGCGGGTGCGAATACGCGGATTGCCAGTAACAGCACCAACCCTTGGGTTCTCAATCAGAGGTGCGACCAGATAGGCCACCGCGTCTTCTGCCAGCAGGGCATCACCGTCGATGCACACCAGATACTCACTGCGCGCAGCCAAGGCGCCCATACGCAAGGCCACCGCCTTGCCCTGATTTCTGGCCAGGTGCACCACCCGCAAAAGCGGGTACTGCCCGGCAAGCTGATCGAGGAGCGCCCCGGTGTCATCACTTGAGCCGTCGTTGATCGCCACAACTTCAATATTCTGATAGCGCTGAGCCAGCGCAGCCTCGACGGTTTCGACGACTTGTGGACCTTCGTTGAAACAAGGGATCAATATGGATACAAGCGGATTGCCGACCAGTTCCGGAGCAGGCACTTCGCCTTCGCGCGACCAGGGCCACTGGCGCTCCCAATGCAACCAGAAATACAGCCCCCCGGCTATCCACAACGCCGACATCAACAGCGGATAGAAAAACACGAAGTTGAGCATCAGCGTGCCGGTAAGCGCCATGGCCAAGGCCAACGGGCCGAGCAATACCAGTGCCAGGACCAGAAAAGCAATTATCCGTTCTCTCATCGCTCGGTGCTCCAGGCATTGGACAGAGCCGGGCGAACAAGCTCCAGGCGCGGGTTATCGGTATGAAAGTCATCCGGGTAGTAACCAAAATGCCGTACTCCCTCCCATTGCAGGCGGTGCATCCAGCGCACCAATAATTCGCTATCCACCGCCCCCTCTTGTCCTACGCGCCAGTCGCGCGCCTGAAGCTCGAATACGGTCTTGTCCATCGCACCGGGATACGCTTTCACCTGACGCA
The DNA here is from genome assembly GCA_046291745.1 of Pseudomonas sp. Classification (GTDB taxonomy): domain Bacteria; phylum Pseudomonadota; class Gammaproteobacteria; order Pseudomonadales; family Pseudomonadaceae; genus Halopseudomonas. The sequence goes on from JBKBSI010000007.1 coordinate 18,605, forward strand.
CCAGACGCGACAGCCAGGCGTGCGAATCAGCCTTGCTGACGCCCTCCATCAAGGGCATGGCCATTACCGCAGTCCAGTCATAGTTGTTCAGGAAATCGTGCAGGTTCTGCGCAAACCAGGCCTCGCTTTCCGGCTCAAGGATCGGCATGGCGAAGATATTCCGCGCGGTTTTCACCTGCGGCCCGCGGATGGCTTTGACCTTGCCCGCCAGCTCCAGGGTGAAATCGATGAGGTACTGGCTTTTGAACCGGGTCCAGGCAGCCATCTGCTCGGGATCTGCGCGCAGCGCTGTCAGGTCTGAACTCAGACCCGCCTCAGCGTATGCCTGTCGTGCAGCGCTGTCGGCATCCTCAAAGTCGGAAAGCAGGGCGTCATCGTGAAACAGCAATCCCTCGAAGCTGGCATGCGCTGCCAGATCTTCATAGATCTCGCCGATCTGCTGACGCACGACAGGATCGAAGGGTGACAAGCGCTGATACTGAACCGGGTCCACCGCCTTGGCGCCCGCCTCCACATCAATAGCGGTTACCCGCGGCAATGCCGGATCCAGATCAAAACTCATGACCGGCATCCAGGCATAGATCTGCACACCCGCGCGCGTACGCAATTGCCAGGCTGCACGATTGAACAGATCCGCACGCATTGGTAGTTGGCGATTGGGGAAATACAACGCCTTGACCGTGCCGTCACCCTCGGGATCAGCATAGGCCTGCAGAAACACGGTATTGATGCGCAAGTCGGAGATACGCTGGACCAGCAGACCCAGATTCGCCTCCATCTGCACCGGGTCGGGGTCATAAACATAATCCAGATCCACGTGCGCTACGCGCATGGCCGGGCTGTCCTGCATGCCGCTGATAGCCGCAGCAAAACTCTGGGTGCTAGGGTCTTCACCGACAAGGTAGCGTCCGGTATCGCGCAGATTCTGTACCTTTGCCAGACCACCCTCCAGGGTCAAGGCCATCTGATAACCGTTGTCGTCCATCACTTCCAGCGCCATGCCATTGGCGGCGCCATAGGGCCAGACCCAGACCCGCGGGCTGCGACCTGTCACCTCGCGTATTTTCTGGCTGATACGCTGCACATCGGTCTCAAGCCGGGCCTTGTACTGCGCACTGGTCTCGTACTTGCCGGTTGCCGGGTCGTACAGACGATTGGCTGCGGCTGGCAACTGGTTGCCCTGGGAATTGGCCAGCGCACCAAAATGCAGGTTGTCGGTGTGAGCAGCAATCTCCACCAGACCTGATTCGGAAATCTCGCGGATCTGCGCGCGGGTTGCGAAGCGTCCACGCGCTACCGACAGGCCACCAAAGTCGACTTTCTGATCACTGGGGGTATCCATCCACACGCCGACAGGCGCCAGCACAGCAGGCCACTGATAGGCCCTCAACAGCGGCAAAACACGTTCGCTAAAGCTACTGAAGCCATCATCAAAGCTCAGCAGTATGGCTTTTTCCGGCAGCACGGCGCCGCCCTGGCGAGCCTCCAGGATCTGATCGATGGATACCGCCTGATAGCCGTTCTCGCGCAACCAGGCCAACTGGTCGACCAGATTCAGCGTGCGCACGGAAAGAAAGGTGTTGTCCGCGTCCGCGTCCTGCACATCATGGTAGGCCAGGGCCAGAACATGATTCTTCGGCCAGGGCGCTTCACGACCGGTTTCGGGTCGATCCGCAGGGGCGGTAAAGGGCACCGGTTGCTGGGCGCAGGCCGTGCTGAACAGCAAGGTCAGAAACAGGGTGAGAAACAGGAAAATACGACCATGCAGCATCATCACAGTCCCTCGAAGCGAAAGTTGAGATCGAGGACCAGGCGGTATTCCTGCTCGCGGTCTCCGTCATAGGGCCTGCTCAGGGCAGACAGCAGAAAGCCAGCGTCGAACACATCGTTCATCCGCAGGCGCTGGCCGTAACCAAGCATGGCCATACCGCCACCAGCAAAGTCACGCTGGTCGTAATAACCCAGCCCGAACTGCAGGTCCTGACTCCAGACTGTCTCGTAACGCCGATGCATGATGTGCGACAGGTTCAGCGTGGACATCGCGCTGGCATCTGCCTCAGGGTTGAAATAGGGGCCTTCACCACCCTGACTGTTGCGGCTGGTGGCCAGGGCTAAACCCGCATCCAGGGTCATGCGCGGCGCCGTATACAGCCGCTGACTGCCATCGAGCACCAGGCTCAAGCGCTCATTACCGTCGCTGAAGGACATCGGCATAATCGACAGGCTCACCGCCCGACGTTCGCTTTCGCGCCAGCGCGCATAGACGGAGAGACTGTCGGCGTCGATATTGCTGTTCAATGCCCGCAGCGGGGTTGAGGCGGAAAGCAGCTCGGCTGACCAGCCGTATTGCCAGATATCGTTTATGTCATGCACCCCGCCCAACCTGGCTCCCATCCGACGACCAAAGCCAAACTCGTGGCTGGAGAGCTCAGCCTCCAGGGTGTGATTGCGGATCCGGTGTTCCAGTCCGGCACGCAACCAGTCGTGCTCGGCATCACCCTCGAGGAATTCACCACGGCCCATACCCGCGCCAGCAAAGGCACGCCAGTCGTCCTTGAACGGCGAGCTGTAAACCACTGTATCGAGACCGAAGTCGTCATCCCCGGATACGCTATCGTCAGAGCTGCGGCCACGGTAACCGCTGATACGTAGCTCAGCCATGTGGTGCACGTCGCGCAATCGATCAACCCGCTGGGCACGGAGGTTTTCCGGGAAACGCTCGACCAGGTCGTCAGCCAATAGATCGACCTGCCGCCACTCCTGCAGGGCCAGGGCGTTGGTCGCCTGACTTGCCTGGACCTCTAGGGTCTTGGGTGCTGTGCTTTCAGCAATCTTCAACTGTTCTTCGGCACGCCGTGGCCAACCCCGCGCGCCGTAGACACTGGCGCGGCTGGTACGCAATGACACATTGCCGGGAGCAGCATCCGATAGCTGCTCAAACGCCCGCTGTGCGGTGGGCAGGTCATCACGGTACAAGGCGTTGTTTGCGGCCAGGGTCTGGCTATCGAGCCAGTTATTGTTCGGACGCCCCCCAGGCACGCCCAGCGGATAAAGGCGCGGCGGCTGCGCTTCGACCAGCGTATTGCTGATCTGATTGGCCTCTTCCAGCTCTTCGCTCTCAATCAGGGCGTAATACAGGCTCTGGTGGTCACTCTGCCAGCTCTGATCCCGCTCATTACTTGCCGCAATAACTTCGCGGTACAGCTCGGCAGACAGCTCCGGTTGGCGCAGGTACAACATGGCGCTGGCTACCCAGCGCAGGGCATAGGGTGGCAATGCGACCTGCATAGCCTTCAGCGCATGGTACTCATCGACCACACTCTGCATATCTACCCGGGCATGCAGGGCGCCCATTCGATCAACCCGCACCCGAATGACGTCAGCCTGTGCATCGGGCGAAGCACCCCACTCCTGCATCATGGCATCGGCCTGGGCCAGAGCCCGGTCCGCCACAACGAAGCGTTCCGACTCCGAGCGACTGGAGGTATCAGACAAACGAACGCGCTCGGCCAATGCATCGGCGCGCATGGTGCGCAGCTCAGCCTCGCCCAGCAACTCTGGATGCTGCTCGGCAATCCCCAGCGCCAGCACCGGCAAACCGGCACGCTGCAGCGCAAACAGATACTCGCGCAGCACATCGCGACGCTCCGGAGCCAGCTTCCAGGCGCGGTCATACTCGGCCAGCGAAGCGTGTTGCTGACCGTCGTGCATCAACGCATAGCCCAGTGCCAGACGTGCTTCCAACTGATTCGGAGACTGTTGGGTCCAGAGCCTGGCGCGCTTGATCGCGGCCGGGGTTTGGCCCATATCGGCGGTGGTCATCAACTGCGCCTGCAGCAAATCAGCGCGTTCTGGCGCCAGCGCGCGCGCCTGGTGGAAGCCGTTAATGGCTTGCGCCCACTCACCCCGGTTACGGTGTGCTCGCGCCATCGCCGCTACCGCATCAGCATTTTTTGAATACACTGTGGTATTGCCCTGATAGAGCCGCAGCACTTCCTCATCCTCACCAGCCCAACTGGCAATCAGCAACAGATCCAACTGCTGCCTGGCTGTCGGCGCGGGCAACTGGCGCAGGTAATCCAGCGCTGGCTGCTGCTCACCCATGCGCGCCCGTTCTATCAGATGGAGATAAGACTGATCAGCCCAAACCAGGCTGGAGCCCAGGGACATTCCCAGGGAAAAGCAGCAAGCAACAACTCTTCTCCCTGCCACGTTATTGAGCAAATCGGTCACTCCCTTCTAATAGTCAACGATGACAAGGCGTCAGGCACATGGAAACGTGCTGGCGATTTAGTAGCATCGTGGAGCCTACGCTAGTATTTGAAGTGGCGTACGATTAAATGTCGTTAATTTGGCACTTTCGAAGAAATTGGTGAATTTAAGCTATTTTATTGACGATTATGTGCGCTACCGAACAAAGGAATTACTCTTTATCGGCAAGCCAATCACGGAGGATTTCGGTTTGATGCTGATTCAGCAGAGGGGGCGCAAGCCGATAATCCACCGGCGTGCGTGAAAGACGAATGGGATTGGCCACCAGCTTTACCGATCCGGAAAGCGCATGCTCCATGCTGATCTGCAAACCACGCGCACAAACCTGCGGATCATCAAATACCTGAGCCAGGTTGTTGATCGGGCCACAGGGCACACCGGCCTGCTCCAGATCGGTGATCCACTGCGCGGTGGTACGAAATACCGTGACCTGGCGGATCAAGGGGATCAAGGTCGTGCGGTTCGCTACCCGCGCAGCATTGCTGGCAAAACGCGGATCAGCAGCCCATTCTGGTTTTCCTGCCAGATCGCAGAACTTGCGGAACTGACTGTCATTGCCAATGGTAAGGATCAAATCGCCGTCGGCGGTGGGAAAGTCCTGGTAGGGCACGATATTCGGATGCGCATTGCCCAACCGCTGCGGCGCCACCCCGGTAGTCAGGTAGTTCAGCGCCTGATTGGCCAGACAGGCCACCTGTACATCCAGCAGAGCCAGGTCAATATGTTGCCCCTGCCCGCTACGCTCACGTTCTGCCAAAGCCGCCAGAATGGCGTTACTGGCATACAGGCCGGTGAGGATATCGGTGACCGCCACGCCTACCTTGACCGGCCCGGCACCCGGCTCGTCAGCCGCCCGCCCGGTGACACTCATCAGCCCACCCAGGCCCTGAATCATGAAATCGTAGCCAGCACGCTGAGCATAGGGCCCATCCTGACCAAAGCCGGTAACCGAGCAATAAATCAGCCGCGGATTGATTGACTGCAGGCTGGCATAGTCCAGCCCATAGGCCGCCAAGCCACCGACCTTGAAGTTCTCGATCAGCACATCGGCCTTGGCCACCAGCTCGCGTACCTGCTGCTGCCCGTCGGGCTGGGTGAAGTCGATGGCAATCGAGCGTTTATTGCGGTTGGCGCAGAGAAAGTAGGCCGCCTCGGTCGTGTCATGTCCACGCTCATCCTGCAGATAGGGGGGCCCCCAGGCACGGGTATCATCCCCCAACAGCGGCCGCTCGACCTTGACCACATCTGCCCCCAGATCCGCCAACAACTGCCCAGCCCAAGGGCCGGCCAGCACGCGGGAGAGATCGAGGACTTTAAGACCAGCCAGTGCACTCATGGGCGCAGCCTCTGGCTGCGCAGCCACAAGCCGCAAGCTTCAAGCGGCAAGTAGGCTATGCGAGCCTTGACTGAAGTATCTGAACACATCATCTAGTAGCCCTAAAGACAAACGGCAAGCCACCCCTTTCGGTTTGGCTTGCCGCTTATAGCTTGTATCTTGCAGCAGCCTTGAGGCGTTAAAAGAACGCCTGAAGCCCGGTCTGCGCCCGACCCAGAATCAAGGCATGCACGTCGTGCGTACCTTCATAGGTGTTGACCACTTCCAGGTTGACCACGTGGCGGATCACGCCGTATTCGTCGGAGATGCCGTTACCACCGAGCATGTCACGGGCCACACGGGCGATATCCAGTGATTTGCCGCAGGAGTTGCGCTTCATCATCGAAGTGATTTCCACCGCCGCAGTCCCTTCATCCTTCATGCGGCCCAGGCGCAGACAGCCTTGCAGGGCCATGGTGATGTCGGTCTGCATGTCGGCCAGCTTCTTCTGAATCAGCTGGGTCTGGGCCAGCGGACGGCCGAACTGCTTGCGGTCCAGCGTGTACTGACGCGCGGTGTGCCAGCAGAATTCAGCGGCACCCAGGGCGCCCCAGGAAATACCGTAGCGAGCCGAGTTCAGGCAGGTGAACGGGCCTTTCAGACCGGTCACGCCCGGCAGCATGTTTTCTGCCGGTACAAACACATCTTCCATCACGATCTGGCCGGTAATCGAGGTACGCAGACCCACCTTGCCCTTGATCGCTGGTGCGCTCAGGCCTTTCCAGCCTTTTTCCAGAATGAAGCCGCGAATCACGTCATCATCGGTCTTGGCCCAAACCACGAACACGTCGGCGATGGGGCTGTTGGTGATCCACATCTTCGCGCCCTTGAGCAGGTAACCACCGTCAACGGAACGCGCGCGGGTAATCATCGAACCCGGATCGGAACCGTGGTCCGGCTCAGTCAGACCAAAGCAACCAATATATTCGCCGCTGGCCAGCTTGGGCAGGTACTTCTGCTTCTGCTCTTCACTACCAAATTCGTTGATCGGCACCATGACAAGTGAGGATTGCACACTCATCATCGAACGGTAGCCGGAGTCGACACGCTCTACTTCACGGGCAATCAGGCCGTAGCACACATAGCTCAGACCGCTGCCGCCGTACTGCTCAGGAATGGTCGCACCCAGCAGACCCAGTTCCCCCATCTCGCGGAAGATCGAAGCGTCAGTGTTCTCGTTGCGGAAGGACTCGAGCACCCGTGGCATCAGCTTGTCGTTGCAGTACTGGGCGGCAGAATCACGCACCATCCGCTCTTCTTCAGTCAACTGCGAATCAAGCAGCAGCGGATCAATCCAGTTGAAACTCGCTTTCGAATCAGCCATGGGAACTCCGTAGTATTGTCAGTATAGGTAAGCGCCCAAGGGACGCCTGCAGTGGCAACAAGACTAGACCCGATCAGCCCCTACGGCAAACGCGTTTTTCTCAGCCACTTGTGCTATTTTGGAACTCCGGAAAAACCAGCCACAAGCCGCAAGCGTCAAGCTACAAGCAAACCTGACCGGTGCCGGGCACAGCATCCCTGCCAATGCACGGCCAGCTTATCGCTTGCAGCTTGAAGCTTGCCGCTGCTCCAAAGGAGCCCCCATGCGCCGCAAGATCCCGCCGACACAGGCCCTGATCTGTTTCGAGTCATCTGCCCGACACGAGAGCTTTACCAAAGCTGCCGAGGAACTGTCACTGACGCAGAGTGCGGTATGTCGGCAGATTGCCAATCTGGAGGAATTTCTCGATGTACAGTTGTTTCGTCGCACCCGACGCGGCGTCAAGCTGACTGAAGCGGGCGAGACCTACAGTCGGCGCATCAGCAGCCGCCTGGATGCGGTGGAGCGCGATACGCTATCAGTCATGGGCAATCAGGGTACCGCGACCCTGGAATTGGCGGCGGTACCGACCTTCAGCACCCAGTGGCTGCTGCCACGCCTGAGCGGCTTTCTGCAGGCACATCCGCATGTTTCGGTGAACCTGACCAACCGCACCCGCCCGTTCCTGTTCGCTGACACCGAGTTCGATGCTGCGATCTACTTTGGCGATGGCGACTGGTCCGGTACCGAGGCGCACTTCCTGATGAAGGAGTCGCCGGTCCCGGTGTGCAGCCCCGGCCTGATTGCGCCACACAACTCATTGACCGCCGAACAGATCAGCCAGATGCCGCTACTGCAACAGACCACCAGGCCCTATGCCTGGCGTCAGTGGTTCGCCTCTCTTGATATGCGTATTGCGCACGACCTGAACGGTACGCGCCTGGAGCTCTTTTCGATGCTGGCCAAGGCGGCAATGCACGGCATGGGAGTCGCATTGATCCCGCCCTTTCTGATCCGTGACGAACTGGAAAGCGGTCGCCTGATCACCCCTTGTCCGCACAGCTTCGACAGCGACCAGGCCTACCATCTGGTGATTCCTGAGCGTAAAGCAGAATCCGCTACGCTGCAGGCGTTCAGGGACTGGCTTTTAACAGAGGCGAAAGCCTACCGACGGGGCGAAGAGCACTGCGACTAAGGACTGGACCAATTCTCACCGCAGCACGCTTGAGCACGCTATGACTCAATCATCAACAAACGCGCTGTAGCGCTGATCCTTTGATTGCTATATAGGGGCGCCACCACCGCATTTGATCCTTGTCACGTGACGAATTACAATCTAAGCCATGATCAAGTCATTTGCTGACAAACGAACCCAAGAGATCTATTCCAAAGGCAGCTCAAAAAGGTTTCCTGCGGACGTTGCTCAAAGAGCAGCCAGAAAACTTGAATACGTGAACCTGGCTACTCAGCTAGAGGACTTGAAGACGCCGCCCGGCAACCGCCTTCATCCCCTATCAGGGAACCGGCAAGGGCAGCATTCGATTTCAATCAACGATCAGTGGCGCATCTGTTTTCGTTATGACGATGGCGATGCATATGAGGTCGAAGTTTGTGACTACCACTAAGTGAGACAATGGCCATGACGATTCCAAACACTACCGGCATGCAGCGTAAGCCGACACATCCCGGCGAAATGCTGCGCGAGGATTTCCTGCAGGACTACGGCCTCACGGTTTCGGGGTTAGCTGAATCCTTGGGCGTCTCGCGCCAATCGGTTAATGAACTGCTGCGCGAGCGTCGCGCTGTCAGCCCTGAAATGGCGCTCAGGCTTGCCCGTTTCTTCGGCAACTCGCCAGAATTCTGGCTGAACGCACAGCGTAATGTTGATCTATGGACTGCAGCCCAGTCGATCAAAAAAGAAGTTGAGCGGATCAAACCGTTACATGCAGCGTAAGCCACCCCACACAGCAAACATCCGCGCATCGCAGCGGCAGGAAACGCGCAGCAATCAAGGGCATAGAGCGGTCTAGGCTGATAATTTTCCGGCCAGCTCTAGCGGTAATAGGTACAGATCCGCTGCCCATCGATTTCATGCACGCGGATATCTAGCTGGTAGAGATCGCGCAGCACTCCGTCGCGAATCAATTGATCGGGGCTGCCCTGCCCTGCCAGCTTGCCGTCCTGCATGGCGATGATGTGGTCGGCATAGCAGGAGGCGAAATTGATGTCATGCAGTACTACCACTACAGTCTTGCCTTTGTCGTCAGCGGCGCTGCGCAGTAACTGCATCATGTCCACCGCGTGGCGCATGTCGATATTGTTCAGCGGCTCATCCAGCAGTACATAGTCGGTGTCCTGACACATCACCATGGCCACATAGGCACGCTGGCGCTGGCCGCCGGACAGCTCATCAATGGCCTTGTGCTGGAATGGCATTAGACTTAGATAGTCGATGGCTTCATCGATCTTTTGCTGGTCTGCTGCCGTCAGGCGGCCAGCGGAATGCGGAAAGCGACCGAAGGCCACCAGGTCGCGAACCGTCAGGCGCAGACTGCTCTGGTTGTGCTGACGCAGAATCGACAGGCGTCGTGCCAGCTCTGCCCCCGGGGTGCGGGTCACATCCAGCTCGTCAATCAACACCCGCCCGGCCGACATCGGCAACAACCGGCTGATCATCGACAGCAGTGTGGACTTGCCCGCGCCATTGGGGCCGATGATTGCGGTGAAGCCACCCTTGGGGATGCTCAGGCTGACATCATCCACGACCAGGCTGTGACCATAGCGCTTGCTGACTTTCTGGACTTCAATCATTGCCGCACTCCGCGCATCAACAGAAGGCCACCGACCAACTCGACCACTCCGGAGAGCGGCAGACTTGAGACCAGCACATGCTCCAGCAGCACCTGGCCACCGACCAGACAGACCACACCACTCAGTACGCTGGCGGGCAGCGTCCAGCGGTGCTGTTGGCTACCCATCAGCCAGTAGGCAAGGTTGGCCACCAGCAAACCGAAGAACAGCGTCGGTCCTACCAGCGCCGTGGCCGCAGCGACCATTACCGCTATGACGACCAGCAGGCGCAGTACCTGGGGTTGATAGTCGAGCCCCAGATTCAGTGCCATATCGCGACCCAGCGCCAGCACATCCAGCCTGCGCAGCACCCAGAGCAAATAGCCACTGGCGACCAGCACAAAGAGGCTGGCGACGCCAAGCAGACCCAGATTGATGCGATTGAAGCTGGCCGCACTGCGGCCCCGGTCGATTGCCAGGACGCCAGGATCAAGCACCCGCAGCAGCACCTCGGTCAGCTCACGGAACAGGATGCCGCCGAGCATGCCGACCAGGATCAGCAGGTGCAGACTGCGCACCGCACCACTGAACAGCAGGCGAAATACCAGCAGCGCCAGCAGTACCACCGCCAGCACCTCAAGCGAGAAACGCAGGGGTAGCGCCAGCTCGCGCCATTGGGACGCGCCCCAGATCAGCATCGCCAGGGCCTGCACCAATATGAACAGCACATCAAAGCCCATCAGCGCCGGTGTCAGTACCCGGTTCTGGGTAATGGTCTGAAACAGCACAGTGGAAAGCCCAATCGCCCAGGCGACCAGCAGCATGGCTGCCAGCCGCGGGCCGCGGTACTCAAGAATAAAACCCCAGTCGCTCTGCACCCGCAGCGTCATGAAGGCGCCCATGCACAGCAGCGCCAATGCTGCCAGCAGAGTCAGGCGCCATGCCTTCGTCATACCCATTGGCGGCGCCCCTGAAAAAGAATGAACAGAAACACCAAGCATCCGACTATTGCCAGCAGACTGGAGGACGGCACCTCGAAAGGATGGATCAGCAGGCGTCCGGTAATATCCGCCGCCAGCAAAAGAGCAGCACCTAGCAGGGCCACCAGGGGGATGCTGCGGCGCAGTTGATCACCACAGGCCCAGCGCACCAGATTCGGCGCGATCAGGCCGACAAAGGGAATCACCCCGGCCACCACCACTACGCTGGCAGAAATCATCGCCACCAACAGCAGACCCAGCCCCATCAGCAGGCCGTAGTTGACGCCGACATTAGTCGCAAAATCCTTGCCCATGCCGATCACGGTAAAGCGGTCGGCTGCCAGCATGGCTGCCAGCGTCAAACCCGCCGCGACCCAGAGCAGCTCGTAGCGACCACGCAGTACCGCTGAGAAATCGCCACTGCTCCAGGCCCGTAGCGACTGAGAAAGATCCAGTTGCTGAGCCAGCAACCCGCTACCTGCGGCCACTACCCCGACCAGCACCAAACCTAGCAACGGAACAATAAGCGCGGAGCGCAGGGGAATGCGTTGCAACACCGCCAGAAACAGCAGAGTGCCACCCAGGGCAAACAGACTGACCACGGCAAAACGCAGCGGCAGCGATGCTCCCGGCGCCAGCCAGGCAAGCAACAACATGCCTAGCGCCGCGGCCTCCATGGTGCCCACTGTGGCGGGTTCGACCAGACGGTTGCGCGCCATCATTTGCAGTATCAGGCCCGCCACCGCCAACCCAGCGCCCGCAAGCATCAGCGCCAAGGTACGTGGCAGGCGACTGGCAAAAAGCACCTTGGAGACCCGGTCATCCGGATCGGCGCCCAGGGCATTCAGCAGATTCATGCGACTGGCGCCGACGTTCAGACTCCAGACTCCCAGCGCTACTACCAGCACCAGCAGTATCAGCAATAGCAGCCAGCTCATGCGCGAGTTCGGAGCCTCGCGCTGCAGAAGGTTATCTTGTGGCATGGGTCAGGCTTCCATCCGGCTTTCAGCGGCCAGCGGAGAACACCTCGATCAACTGATCGACACTCGCCTGCATAACGCCCAGGCCGCTATTGTCCAACAGGTACCAACTGACCGGATCGAGATAGACGATCTGTCCCTTGCTGCCAGCAGGCGTTGCCTTGACCAACTCGTTATCCATCAACTGCGCAGCGGCAACCCCTTCCCGGCCAATGGCCGCATCGCGGTCCATGACAAACAACCAGTCCGGATTGGCCTCAAGCAGAAACTCGAAGGACACCGAATGCCCGTGCCTGCCCGCCTGCAGGTTGCCCACCGCCTGCTCCACGCCAAACACATCGTGAATCATGCCAAAGCGCGTGCCCGCACCGAAGGCCGCCATGCGCCCGCCCGTAGTCAGCACCAGTAGGCCCTTGCCCTGCGTCGCAGCCAGCTCACGCAGTTCGGTGATGGAGGCGTTCAAGCGCGCAAGCAGCGCCTCGGCTTCAGCCTGCTTGCCATAGATTTCACCGAGAATGCGCGTATTGCGCTCCAGACTACCCAGCAGATCGTTCGGATCCGGCGTCAGGTCAATGGTGGGGCCAAATGTCGAGACTTCTGCGTACTGGCCTTGGGCGCGGCGACCGAGAATGATCAGATCAGGACTGCTGTTCTTCAGCACCTCCAGATCGGGCTCAAACAGACTGCCCGCGCGGATATAACCCTCGCCCTGATAGCGCGCCAGCAGATCCGGCGCATCATTGCTCGGCGTACCCTGCACCTCTACCCCAAGTTGCTGCAGGGTATCCAGGGTCGACCAGTCGATCACCACCGCTTTCTGCGGGTTGACCGCTACCTGGGTCTCGCCACTGCTATGGGCAATGGTAACGGTGTCGGCGGCCAACGCGGCGGAACAGAGCAATGCGGACAACAACACGCCGGACAGGGTACGGCCCTGGGGCAAATACGGTAACAGCATCGGATTTCCTTGATAGACGAAACAAGCGACTCACATGAGAATCTTCATGCGAATAATTATTGTTTAGATGGTATCAAGAACCACTGACAGCAGACAGGCGCAAAAGCCGAGACAAGTCGTTGCAGCTAATCGAACGGCAGCCCAAGGCGCAGATCTGCGCCTTGGGCTGGAGTGAGGGAGACTACCCCTCGGCGGACGTAGGTCGAGCTATTACTGACGAATACCTTCCACGGTCAGAATCAGTTCCACTTCCTGGGAAGCCGGACCCAGATCCATGGGGATATCAAAATCCTTCAAACGCAGACTGGTAGTACCCTCGAAACCGGCACGGTAACCGCCCCATGGGTCTTCGCCTTCACCGAGGAACTTGGCATCCAGCACCACCGGCTTGGTCACGCCGTTGAGTGTCAGGTCGCCGGTGACATTAGCGGTATCTTCACCGGTCATTTCCACAGCAGTGGACTTGAAGGTCGCCTGCGGATGCTTGGAGACATTCAGGAAGTCATCACTGCGCAGGTGCTTGTCACGCTCGGCATGGTTGGAATCCACGCTGGCGGTGTTGATGGTGACATTCACGGCGCTGGCCTCTGGCTTGTCGGCATCCCAACTGAAGGTACCGTCAAAGTCATTGAAGCGGCCATACAGCCAGCTGTAGCCCAAGTGGCTGATCTTGAAGTTGATAAAGGCGTGCTGGCCTTCCTTGTCGATCACATAATCAGCAGCCTGCAGGCTGCCGCTCAGGGCCATCAAGCCGCCCAGGGCGAGTCCGGCGAAAGTCTTTTTCATGTTAATGCTCCTCAGGTGAATGCAAACGCAGGCCAAGCATGCGCCGCAAAGTCTTATCGCGATCAATAAAGTGGTGTTTCAGGGCGCCGAGCGCATGCACGCCAGCCAGCACCAGTACAGCTATTGCCAGCCAGTAATGCACCAGCCCGGCGCGGTCAGCCTGTGCCGGCAAACCCGTTATCAGCGCAGGCAGCGTGAACCAGCCAAACACGTCGATACCCTGGCCGGTGGCGGTGGAAATCAGATAACCGCTGAATACGATGGCCACCAGCAACAGATACAGCAGACCGTGTACCAGGCTGGCCAGGCGAATTTCCCAGGTCTTGTGCGCAGCAAGATGTGCAGGACGCGGATTAACCCAGCGCCAGATCAAGCGCAGCAGCAACACCGCCGCAAGGGTAATACCGATGCTCTTGTGCCAGAAAGGCGCGCTGCGATAGTAGGGGCTGTAGTAGGTCAGATCGGTCATCCACAGACCCAATATGGCCAGACCAATTACCGTAACGGCAACCAGCCAGTGCAGGCCGATAGCTACGAGCCCGTAGGTGCGGAGAGTGTTTTTAAGCTGCATGATGCCGGTCCGGTAAGTCGATGAGTAGCATTCTCACATCGAACCAGCCAGACAAATAGCGCAATATATGGATGCAACCTATTGAATAAACAGATAGGTCAACGACAGCTGCGCCCCGTCGGGTGCGCAGCCAAGAGGATCCTTAAAAGAACAGGCGCTTGAGCTCGGCACCCGGGTTGGCGGCGCGCATAAAGGCTTCGCCGACCAGAAATCCGTAGACCTCGTGGGCCAGCATCAGCTCCACATCAGCCCGTGACAGCAGCCCGCTTTCAGTAATCAACAGTCGGTCACTGGGTACTCTGGGCAGCAGATCCAGGGTGGTATCCAGGGTCACCTCAAAGGTGTGCAAGTTGCGATTATTGATGCCGATCAGCGGCGTCTCCAGACGCAGGGCGCGCTGCAGTTCATCGCCATCATGCACCTCTACCAGCACATCCAGCTTAAGCCGCCGCGCTTCAGCGGCCAACTCGTGCATCAATCCATCGTCCAGCGCGGACACAATCAGCAGGATGCAGTCCGCACCCATGGCCCGGGCTTCAAGTACCTGGTAGGGATCAATCAGAAAGTCCTTGCGGATCACCGGCAGATTGCAGGCCGCTCTGGCCGCACGCAGGTAGTCGTCATGCCCCTGGAAGAAATCCACATCAGTCAATACCGACAGGCAGGCAGCCCCGCCCTGCTTGTAACTGGCCGCGATTTCCGCAGGGTTGAAGTCCTCGCGCAGTATGCCCTTGCTCGGCGACGCTTTCTTGATCTCGGCAATCACCCCAGGCTTGTGGGCGGCAGCGCAGCGTTGCAGCGCCGCCGCAAAGCCACGCGGTGGCTCCGCGGCCGCCGCCAGCCGTTCCAGCTCATCAACGCTGACGCGCGCGCGATTTTCAGCCACTTCTTCATGCTTGCGGGCAATGATGTTCTGCAGAATCGTAGGTACGCTCACTGGCTGGCTTCCTCACGGAATACATCGGTAAAGGCGATCAGTTCGTTGAGCTTTTCCCGCGCCAGCCCGGAGAACAGCGCGTCGGAGGCCAGCTTGACCCCCTCTTCGAAACTGCTGGCCTGGTCGCTGGCATAAAGCGCTGCACCAGCATTCAGGATGATCATGTCCGCGGCCTTCTCGCCAGCCTCGGTCTTGCGCTTGCCCAGAGCATCATTGATCAGCGCCAGGGATTCAGCTGCATCATTTACGCTCAGGCCAATCAGGCTGCGGCTTGGAATACCCAGCTGTTCGGGGCTGACATCGTATTCATGCACTTCGCCGTCCTTGAGCTCTGCCACATGGGTGGGCGCTGCCAGGCTGACTTCATCCAAACCGTCGCGGGCGCTGACCACCAGCACATGCTCACTACCCAGACGCTTGAGCACTTCGGCCATGGGGCGGCACAACTTGTCGGTGAATACACCAATTACCTGATGCTTGACTCCGGCCGGGTTGGTCATCGGCCCAAGCATATTGAACAGGGTGCGCAAACCCAGCTCCTTGCGCGGGCCGACTGCGTGCTTCATCGCGCTGTGATGGGCCGGAGCAAACATGAAACCTACGCCCACTGCCTCGACGCAACGGCCAACTTGTTCTGGCGTCAGCGCCAGATTCACCCCAGCAGCCTCGAGCAGATCAGCACTGCCACTCTTGCCGGACACGGCGCGGTTGCCGTGCTTGGCCACCTTGCCACCAGCCGCCGCGACCACCAGTGCCGCTGCGGTGGATACGTTGAAGATGTTTGCGCCGTCGCCGCCGGTGCCACAGGTATCCACCACCCGCTCACCACTGACCTGCACGCCCGCGGCCAGCTCACGCATAACCATGGCCGCACCGGTGATCTCGTCGATGCTCTCACCCTTCATACGCAGGCCGACCAGAAAGGCGCCAATCTGCGCGTCGGTGCATTGCCCGGTCATGATGTCGCGCATGACCTCGCGCATTTCTTCGGTACTCAGGTCGATCTGCTCAACCACGCGTGCCAATGCGGTTTTGATATCCATGTTCGCTCCTTGTCCGTTCAGCCGCGCAGGCCGCCCTGTTGTTTGAGGAAGTTGTCCAGCAGCTCATGGCCCTGGTCGGTCAGGATCGACTCGGGGTGAAACTGCACACCTTCAATCATGTACTCACGGTGCCGCAGCCCCATGATCTCATCCACCGAGCCATCTTCGAGCTGGGTCCAGGCGGTCATTTCCAGGCAGTCCGGCAACGGATCGCGGCGCACTACCAGGGAATGGTAGCGGGTCACGGTAAGGGGGTTGTTGAGCCCGGAAAATACGCCCTGGTTTTCATGGAACACCGGACTGATCTTGCCATGCATGACCTGGCGGGCACGGATCACCTCACCGCCAAAGGCCTGGCCGATGCTCTGGTGGCCAAGACAGATACCCAGGATCGGCAGCTTACCGGCGAAATGCCGCAGCACCGGCACCGACACGCCTGCCTCATTTGGTGTGCAGGGGCCCGGGGAAATAACGATACGTTCGGGCTGCAGGGCTTCGATCTCGGCCACACTCAGCTCGTCGTTGCGGATCACCTTGACCTCGGCCCCCAGCTCGCCCAGGTACTGCACCACGTTGTAGGTGAAAGAATCGTAATTATCGATCATCAGTATCTTGGACATACATATCTCTTTGTATTCAATATGTTAATAGCAATCGATAGGTAGTCATTGCTGTACGCGGCGCTGGGAACCCTGGGCCGCGCTACCCGGACATAAGTAATTTAAGTAGGCAGGTCAGGGCTTGAAGCCGAGCAGTGCGCATTGAGTCGGCGGGTTGGTAGCCGACCGCAGCCTTGGGCACCAAGCTGCGAATTTCCATTGAAAACAAGCTATTTGAGTAGACGCTGATCAAAACGCTGAGTTTGAGCAAAAATGTGCTTAATCAGCCAGATAGCCGAGCGAACCAACCCTTTTCCCCACTTTTAAGTGCTCGCGATTGTAGCATGCAGGGACGCTTGGCCGTCTACCGCGCCGTACCAAGAGCACGGGTTCACACGCAGGCTTGACCGAGATCAAGACTAGATATGGGGTTATCCGTATATTGACCTATTCTCAAAGCAGCAAAGCTGGCGGGACCAAACTGCTGATTCCAATCAGGTCCAGCTCGCTCAACTGAACGTCACAGGCAGACTCCGCCACTTAGGAACCAAAGCAATCATGACCCGCCTGCTCCAGCTGTATCGCGACAACCCACGGCAGACGTATCTGTTACTGGTCATGCTGACCATGTTTTTAGTGATCTATTTCATCCCCGCAGGCACGGCACGCTTTGACAACGCCTTGCTGGAAGCTGTCTACCTGACCAATTGGTACGCCCGCGAACACGTGATTCTGTGCCTGTTGCCAGCCTTCCTGATTGCTGGCGCGATGGCGGTGTACATCAGCCAAGGCTCGGTAATGCGTTATCTGGGGCCGGACGCATCAAAGCCGGTGGCCTTCGGGGTGGCGTCGGTCTCGGGCACCTTGCTGGCGGTCTGTTCCTGCACTGTGTTGCCCCTGTTTGGCGGCATCTACAAGCGCGGGGCAGGCCTGGGCGCTGCCATTGCCTTTCTCTACTCGGGACCAGCCATCAATATCATGGCCATCGTGGTCACGGCCAAGGTGTTGGGCGCCGAGATCGGCATTGCCCGCGCCGTTGGTGCGATTGTCTTTGCTCTGGTCATTGGCACCATCATGCACCTGATCTACCGCAAGGAAGAAAGCCAGCGAGCAGTTACCAACAGCCGGGGATTTACTGCTGAAGAGGGCGAGAAACCCACGGGGGTCATAGTGACCTTTTTCATGCTGATGGTTGGCATCCTGGTCTTTGCCAACTGGGCCGCCGCTGACAGCGAGACCTGGATGCAGATCTACCAGTGGAAGTGGCCCATCACTGCCGCACTTTCAGCAGCGCTGGGTGCGTTGCTGGTCTGGCGCTGGCAGTGGCCAATCCTGCCATTGCTGATGCTGGCAGCGGTGATTGCGATCGCCGCCATGCTGGTACCCGGCGTGCCGGAACTGCCCTTCGCCCTGGGTATCGGCGGCCTGATGCTGATCTCGACCCTGCGTGACAGCGACAGGGAATGGGCAGTGCAAAGCTGGGATTTTGCCAAGCAGATCCTACCTTTGCTGCTAGCCGGAGTATTTGTTGCCGGATTCGCCCTTGGGCGGCCCGGCCATGAGGGCATTATTCCCTCGGAATGGGTAGCGGCCGCAGTGGGCGACAACTCCCTGACCTCAACGGCAATTGCATCCGTACTGGGCGCCCTAATGT
>JBKBSI010000080.1:0-13663 GCA_046291745.1 Pseudomonas sp.
TGATCTACCTACCAGTCATCGCTGCCAGCCTACTATTGGGGTGGCACTTTTTCGCACCGCAGGAAGCATCCAGCCCCCCTCCGGCGATGGTGCAAACCCAGCCCCAATCCCCGCAACCGCTGGTTACTGCCGCCGCGCCAAGCCGCTCCGTCGCCACACCACCTACGGCAGGAATCGACTCGTTGCGTGATACCGAGGTTGACGGCGATCTGCAGACCGACGCCTCTGGCAATCTGATAGTGACCGAGGAGTTACGCCACCTGTTCGACTATTTCTATACCGCCGTGGGCGAGATCGAGTTCGACCAGGCCACCGCGCGCATTCGCCAGTACCTGGCCAGCCAACTCCGCAATCCGGCCCTTTCGCAGGCCAATGCCCTGCTCGACAGTTATATTGCCTACAAGACCGAACTGGTCGATCTGGAAAGTAATTTCCCGGTGATAGCCGACATCGGCATGTTGCGTGACCGTGAAGACGCCGTACAACGCCTGCGTGCCACACTGTTCACCCCTGAAGCCCATAGGGCATTTTTCGCCACCGAGGAGCTCTATAACGGCTTTACGCTCGAGCGCCTGGCGATACTGCATGACGCGAATATTCCCGAGCAGGACAAGGGCGAAATGATCGAAGCCCTGCGCGAAAACCTGCCAGAAGAAGTTCAGGCTGTACTGATTCCGCAAATTCACCAAACCCTTACCGAGGAAACCGACAGGTTGCTGGCCGAGGGCGCCGGACAGGCAGATATACGTCAACTGCGACTGTCGCTGGTGGGCCCAGAGGCAACCCAGCGCCTGGAACAGGTTGACCACCAGCGCGCGCAATGGCAGCAACGTCTGGACGCTTTCAGCGCCGACAAGCAGGCAATACTGGATTTCCAGGGGCTGGCAGATGAGGACAAGCAAAGCGCGATTGACGAGTTGCTGCAGGAGCGCTTCAGCAGCAACGAGCGTCTGCGCGTAGCTACCCTGCTCGACATGAGTGAAGACTGAGCCGGACAGACGCTGAAACAGCTTGGTCCCAGGCTGGCATAGCTAGCCTGGTTGCTCAGGCGCATACTGATCCTCTGATACTCAGGCCAGGGGCTATACCAATGCGCGCTGACGAATTCATCAAGAAATACGGCCTGGACAAAGACGATGAGCGGGGTGATCACAGCCTGCGTGGCAAATCCCTCGAACGTGCCTTGCATCCAGACCGTCCCCGCAGCGGTACACCACACGACTGGGAAGACTGGGAGAAATTCCAGGCCAGTGGGGCGAAAAAATTCAAAGCCCAGCCGCACAGCAACAAGACCCTGGATGATTAGTTCTCGCGCCGCACTGTGCCTGGCACTGTTAGCGCTGCTGCCTGCTGGGGCCCTGGCTGAACCAGCCACCATGACGCCCACCGACCTACTCGGGTGGGAAACTCGGGATTTTGCCGGACCAACACGCTACACCCTTGAACAGCGCGACGATCAGACCCTGCTGCGCGCCCAATGCAGCAATGGCGCCTCAGCACTCCATCTACAGCAACAGGTTGATCTGACACAGACGCCGATACTCAGGTGGTCCTGGGCGATAGACAACACCTTTGATGCGGTTGATGAAACCAGCAAAGCGGGGGACGACTACCCCGTGCGTCTGTATGTGGTCAAAAGCGGCGGCTTGCTGGCGTGGCGCACCAGAGCCATGAACTATGTCTGGTCCAGCTCACAGCCAAAAGGCGCGGACTGGCCCAACGCCTATACCGGCAACGCCCATATGCTGGCGCTACGCAGCGGACCGCCACATACACCCGGTGAGTTGGTAACTGAAGAGCGTAATGTGCGTGAGGACTTTAAGAACTACCACGGTATGGATCCGGGCAGTATCGATGGCCTAGCCATCATGACCGACTGCGACAATACGCAACAGTCGGTCACTGGCTGGTACGGCAATATCAGCTGGCATGCAGCTGGCGATTAACTGGCTACTTCTTCATCCACACATCATTGAGCAAAATGTACTGGCCGGACGGGGTCCGCTCCAGCGCCTTCTTGCCTGCAATAGACTCCACTTCACGCAGCTGTATACCGTTTTCCTGGGCCAGCCGCTGATATTCCTGGCGGCGCGCCTGGTTGATTTGCCGGGCGATCTCGCCTGCATTGCCCGAAGCACTTACCACCCCGAGATAGCCATCCGGCTGCTCACCCACCAGACCCGAGGCTTTGGCCGCAGGCAAGGCGGACATGGCCTCGTTGAGGCTCAAAGCCCAAGCCGGCGAAACCATAACCAGCGCCAGCATCAGTGCAAAAAATCGACTCGTCATGCGCATGTCTTTTCCCCTAGAACAGGCCGCTGGATTCACTGAAGAGTTCATCCAGCTGCTTGTCGACCTTGATATAGATCTCATGCTGGATCTTAACATTCAAATTGATATTGATTGGCTCGCTGGGGGCTCTTACCTGCACAGTGGGCGTGCAGCCCACCAGCACAAGAAACGCCACTGCCGTGACCGGTACAAGACGCCATCGCATGCTCGCTACTCCTGGTTCATGGATCAGGTGCAAGGCGCTGTTGCAACAGTCGCTCCTGCACTCGCTTCCGAATAATGTCGCTGACCTGCCCACTCAATTGCAGGCTGGTCAGTAGCGCTGGCACATTCTCTTCCAACTGGATATTCAGGTGGATCGGCCTGCCGCCTTCGAGCGCAGGATTGCGGCCTTGCAACTGAAGACTCAGCACCAACAGACCATCCTGATCATAGGCCACATCCGAGGACAGCACACTGTAATGGAAATCATCCAGTGCCTCGGCCACCTGGCGCATACCTATATTGCTACGCGCCAGGTCCTGCAGCTTGTCCGAACGATAGCGCAAGAACCCGCCAGGTTCGCGGGCCTGCAACTGACCTGAGTCAATCAGCAGCTTGCCGCCCTCGAGACTGACCGGCAGCCGCCCGTCCAGGGTGCCGCGGCCACTCAGACCTTCTGCAGGGTAGACCTCAAAAAGCCGTGTCAGTTCAATACCCTCCAGCTCCACCACCAGGCTCTGGCGTGCCAAGGCCAGGTCCAGCGTGGCCGGACTAACGCGCAGTTGCCCACCCAGCATACCCAGACGCCCGGACACCAACTCCAGCTTGCCGGTAGTCACGGCGCCCAGTTCGGCACTGTAGTCTGCGCTCAGATTAAGCGGACCCAGCGGCAGGCCAGGATCCAGGGCATCAACCCGCAAATCCGGGACGCGCAGATGCAGATTATCGCCCTTTAACGACACATTGATGGCCGTGGTCAGGCCCTCGAAGGTCGCACGATCATATATACCTTTGCCACCAGTCAAATTCAGCTGTCCCTGCAGCTGGTCCAGCCCCGACGCACCACCGGCTTGAAACTGTCCAGTCAAGCGGCCGCTGGCAAAGCTCAATAGCGCTGGCCAATCTGCAAAGGTTGCTGCCAGCGGATTGGCCGCACGCAGAAACACCTCTTGGAGCTTTATTGCAGCACTCCAGGGCCGGTCTGCGGGCAACGCCAGATCCAGCTCCAGATTCAAGCCGCTGGCAGCCTGGGCCGTGCCACGCCAGCCGATACGTTCAGGGGAGTAGCCCAGCTCGCCATTGAAGGTCCAGCTTTGGGGCTTGAGCAGGTCATGGGCCAGATTCTCCGCGGCAATATCCAGTCTTCCCTTGGCCGTTGCCTGCCCCGGCTGTGAGATCGGCAGTGCCAGTTGCAGGCCCGCCACGTCCAGGCGCAGGCCGCGCAATTGCAGATCGGTAGCCGCCTCGGTCAGCGCGCTTGCACGTATTACCGCACCAGTACCCAGGCGGACAGCAAGCTGCGCGGCATCCACCTTGCCACTCAAGGGTAGGTTGAGGCTCAGGCCGCGCACTTGCAGATCATTCCAGACCAGGCCAGCGGTACTCGCGATCAGCACCAATTGATCCCATTCCGCCTGCCAGACGGGTTGGGTAGAGAGCAACAGGCGACCTGCCAGGCTCATCTCGGCTGCCCCTTTCGCATCAATCTCTATTGCCAAAGGCAGTGCCGTGGCCCAGTCCAGCGCGCTGTCGGTGTCAGGCTGCAGGCGCATATTGATACGCTCTGGGCGTATCTCCTGAGGCAATTGCGTCAACGCAGGCAGTTGCGGCTGATCAAGCTGCAGCTCGGCAAGCCCCTCACGCAACTGCCAGCGACCGTGATCGCCCAACACATCTATGCGCAGCAGCCCTTGCATATCGCCCAACTCCGCCCAACGCCAGGCCTGGGGCAAATTGGCTTGAACCTTCAACTCTGCAATGCCGTCGAGAAAATCAATCCATTGCTCTGGGCGTTGCGCAGGCAGCAGATCCCACCACAAGTCCGCTTGCAAATCTTTTGGCAACTGCTCGAAAGGCAGCCCGCCATGCCCGGTCCAGGGTGCTACATAATCAATCAGCCAGTCGGCCTGCGGCCAGCCAGGGATCTGCAACTGCCCCTGCGAATGTGGAACCCCATCTACATCCGACCAACTGCTGTCCAGCAGCATCGCTGGCTCGTCGGCCAGTAGCAGCTCACCCTGCAGGGCCAGATTCTGACCAGCATGTTGCACCTGAGCGCGCAGCCCAAGCTGGCCATCCTGGGTATTCAAGTCCAACTGCAGGGCGATCTCGTCAACCCCTACCCGTTGCAAGCTGAGTTCGCCCTGGGCGCGGCACTCTCCAGCCGGACAGGCCAGCGTTATTGCGAGCTGCCGGACATGCAAGCTATCTGGTAGCCACTCCAGACTTTCGGCCCAGGCCAGCGGATCAGGCATAGCCGTTTCGCTGGCCTGCCTGACGTCTGGCAGTGGTTGCCAGCTCAGCCGCGCACTTTCTGCGCTGACTTCAGCCAGGCGCGAACGCGACTGACCTCCCGGACGCACTCGCAAGCCGGATAGCTCAAAGGCCGCTTCACCTTGGGCATCACGATAAACTCCGGACAGCTCTTGCAGTTGCACAGCGCCACCCGACAGGCTCAGGCCCCGCCACTCGAGCTGTTCGATACCCGCTGCGGTCAGGGCACGCTGAGCTAGCACCCAGGCAGTCAGAACCAGCACCAGTACCAGGCATACCACCGCTACCCCTATGCTTAACGCCTTGCGCATGCGCTGCCTCTTGCTGGTATTTTTGCCAGATTAGCATGTCAGACAACGATTACCGCCGAACTACGCCGGTAGCCGTACTTCATACTGATCCTTATAATCCCCAGACCAAGCCCGCTCTGCTACAGCGCCAGCCAAGGCCTGGTCGGTCCCGGCCACTTCCACGAGCACCACGCATGCGCGCCACACCCGCTTCAACCTTTCGCCCACTGCGCTGGATAGTTCTGGCAATAGTGGCTTGCTGGCTTATCGCAACCCTTTGGCAGGCGCTGAAACCACTACCCGAGGGCTTGGACACTGCATCACCGCTGCGCCCGGTAGAGAGCCTGAACCTGCTCACCGACCAGACCTACACAAAAGCCGGGCAAGAGGTCAGCGAGCAACACGTATTCGACGAGGTACTGCGACTGATTCGCCAGGCGCAACAACTGGTAGTTGTCGACATGTTCCTGTTCAACAACTTCGCCGGACAGGACAGCTACCGCGACCTGTCGGGCGAACTTACCGAAGCTTTGCTGACAGCCCGTGAGCAGCAGCCGCAGATGCCGATCCTGGTCATTACCGACCCATTCAATACCCTTTATGGCGGCGTGCGTGCTGATCATCTGGAGCGGCTGCAACAGGCAAACGTAAGCGTGGTCATGACCGACCTCAGCCGACTGCCCGCGTCCAACCCGTTGTGGACCGGCCTCTGGAGCCTTTGCTGCAGCTATCTGGGCAACAACTCCAGCGGTGGCTGGTTGCCCAATCCGGTCGGGGACGACAAGGTCACGCTACGCAGTTACCTGCATTTGCTTAATTTTCGCGCCAATCACCGCAAGACCCTGGTAGTCGATGAGGGCGACACCTGGACCGGCCTGGTGACCTCCGCCAACCCGCATGACGCCAGCAGCCGCCACAGCAACAATGCCGTGACCTTCAGCGGCGCTGCAGCCCTCGACCTGCTGGCCACGGAAGCGGCCGTGCTGCGCTTTTCCGCTGAGATCGATACGGCTGACTGGCCGACCGCACCCGCTGCTGCTTCCACAAATCAAGAGCAGATCCAAATCCTCACCGAAGGGGCCATCCGTGATGCCCTGCTGGAGCTGATTAACAGCAGCGAGGCGGGCGATCAACTGGACCTGGAGGTGTTCTACTTTGCTCACAGACCCTTGGCCAAAGCACTGATCAGGGCACAGGAGCGCGGTGTCGGGATACGGGTACTGCTGGACGCCAATCGCGACGCCTTTGGCCGCGAGAAGAATGGCATTCCCAATCGCCAGGTAGCGGGGGATCTGCACCGGGCGGGCATCGAGGTGCGCTGGTGCGCGACCCAGGGCGAACAGTGCCACCGTAAATGGCTGCGCCTGGATCGCGCCGACGGCCGCAGCGAGTTGATCAGCGGCTCGGCCAACTTCACCCGGCGCAACCTGGATAATCTGAACCTGGAAACCAGCGCTCGCATTCTCGCCCCTGGACAGCAAGCGGTCATGCAAGCCGCACGGGAGCAGTTTGAGCGCAGTTGGAACAATCCCAGCGACGAACAGCACAGCCTACCCTACGAGGATTTCGCTGACGATTCGCGCTGGCGTTATGCTTTATACCGGTTTATGGAATTTACCGGGCTCTCGACCTTTTAGGCGCCAGTGGGGCTGGCGCAGCTGCAAGCTGCAAGCTGCAAGCTGCAAGCATAGGCTCTGCCATCGGAGCATGGTTCAGGCTCGTCGCTTGTCGCTTGTCGCTTGTCGCCTGTAGCTTGTAGCTTGTAGCTTGTAGCTTGCAGCTTGCAGCTTGCAGCTTGAAGCTTGAGACTTGTAGCTGACTGACGAACAGTGTCCGTCAGTCCTCCAGCTCGGCAAAACAGGCGGCAACAATGTCCATCCCGGCTAACACCTCGACATCACTGGCAGTCAGCGGCACCAGGATGCGGATAACGTTGCCGTACTGACCACAGGACAGCAGAATCAGGCCTTTTTCGCGGGCCAGGGCGACCACCTTGGCAGCCAGCTCCGGGTCTGGGCGGCAGTCGGCGGTGAACAGCTCGCAGGCAACCATCGCGCCCAGGCCACGCACATCACCGATCCGCTTATCCTGAGCTGCCACAGCGCGCAGGCGCTCCTTGATCATCTCGCCCAGTGTGCGGCTGCGCGCCAGCAGGTTTTCCTCCTCAAACACCTCGAATACCGCCAGCGCCGCAGCGCAGGCCAGCGGATTACCGGCATAGGTACCGCCCAAACCGCCCGGCGCAATGGCATCCATCAGCTCGGCGCGGCCACAGACACCCGCGACCGGGAAACCACCGGCTATCGATTTGGCAAAGGTGGTCAGATCCGGCGCGACGCCCATCTGCTCCATCGCAAAAAAAGTACCGGTACGCCCCGCGCCGGTCTGCACCTCATCTGCGACCAACAGGATGCCGTGCAGGTCGCATAGCTCACGCAGCTTTTTCATAAAGCCCTGGCTAGCCACGTAAAAGCCGCCTTCGCCCTGCACTGGCTCTATGACGATTGCGGCAATATCGCGCGGCTCGGCATCGTTCTTGAATATGCGTTCGATACTGGCAATCGCATCCTCATCACTGACGCCATGCAGCGCACAGGGAAACTGCGCGCGATAGACGCCACCCGGCATCAGACCCATACCGGCGGAGTAGGGCGAAACCTTGCCGTTCATCGACAGGGTCATCATGGTGCGACCGTGGTAGCCCCCGGTAAAGGCGATAACACCCGCACGCCCGGTGGCGGCCCGGGCAATTTTTACCGCGTTTTCTAGCGCTTCGGAGCCGGTGGTGACCAACAGCGTCTTCTTGGCAAAATCGCCAGGCACCAACTCGTTGAGCTTTTCGCACAGGGCTACATAGGGCTCGTAGGCCAGTACCTGGAAGCAGGTATGGGTGAACTGCTCCATCTGCCGCTTGACCGCATCCATGACCTTCGGATGCCGATGGCCGGTATTGAGCACGGCAATACCACCGGCGAAATCGATGTACTGGCGGCCTTCCACATCCCAGATGGTGGCGTTTTCCGCACGCTGTACAAACACCGGGTGAATCTGGCTCACGCCCCGGGCTACTGCGGCATGCCGACGCTGCATCAGGGACTCATTGGTCTTGCTCATGTCCAACCTCCAGGTACGGGCGATAGCCGGGCGTCAGATGCCGCCCAGACACAGGTATTTGATTTCAACGTATTCGTCGATGCCATGCCTTGATCCTTCACGACCCAGGCCCGAGGATTTCATGCCGCCAAAGGGCGCCACTTCGGTAGAGATCAGGCCGGTATTGATACCCACCATGCCGTACTCCAGCGCCTCAGCAACACGGAAGGCGCGGCTCAGGTCGCGGGCATAGAAGTAGGCAGCAAGACCAAACTCGGTATCGTTGGCCTGGCGGATAACGTCCTCTTCATCACTGAAACGGAACAGCGGCGCAAGCGGGCCGAAGGTTTCCTCACGGGCCACCAACATGCTGCTGTCGATATCCGCCAGTACCGTCGGCTCGAAGAAAAAGCCGCCAAGCTCATGCGGCCTGCCGCCAACCAAAACCCTGGCGCCTTTGTCTGTGGCGTCCTTGAGGTGCTGCTGCACCTTGCTCACCGCAGCAGCGTTGATCAGAGGACCGGTAGTGACGTCCGCTTTTGCCCCATCGCCGACCTTGAGCTTTTTCACCGCCTCGACCAGCTTGGCGGCAAAGGCATCGTAAACCCCGTCCTGCACATAGATGCGGTTGGCGCAGACGCAGGTCTGCCCGGCATTGCGGTACTTGGAAATCATCGCCCCTTCAACGGCGGCATCCAGATCAGCGTCATCGAACACGATAAAGGGTGCATTGCCGCCCAATTCCAGCGACAGCTTTTTCAGCGTTGGAGCACATTGCTCCATTAGCTTGATGCCGACCCCGGTGGAGCCGGTAAAGGACAGCTTGCGTACTACCGGGTTGCGACACAGTTCGCCGCCCACCGCGATGGAGTTGTCGACGTCAGCGGTGATCACGCTGAGCAGACCTGCTGGCAGGCCAGCCTGTTCCGCCAGCGCCACCAACGCAAGGGCCGAGAAGGGCGTCTGCGGTGCCGGCTTGAGCACCATGGCACAACCAGCAGCCAGCGCCGGTGCCGCCTTGCGGGTAATCATCGCCGCCGGAAAATTCCACGGTGTAATGGCCGCAGTCACACCCACCGGCTCCTTCTGCACGATGATGCGCTTGTCCGGCTGATGACCAGGAATGGTCTCGCCATAAACGCGCTTGGCTTCTTCGGCGAACCATTCGATAAAGGAAGCGGCATAGGCGACTTCGCCCCGAGCTTCAGCCAACGGCTTACCCTGCTCAGCAGTCATGATGCGCGCCAGATCTTCCTGGTGCAGCATCATCAGATCGAACCACTTGCGCAGCACCGCTGTACGCTCCTTGGCGGTCCGTTTGCGCCAGGCAGGCTGGGCCAAGCGAGCGGCCTCAATGGCACCAGCTGTTTCAGCCGCGCCCATGTTCGGCACACTGCCAAGGCGCTCGGCATTGGCCGGATTGAATATCTCGGTACGTGCGCCCTGATCGGCCTCACACCAGCGACCATTGATATACGCCTGCTGCCGAAACAGATCGGGGACTTGCAGTTCCATAGCCTTTCCTCAGTTGAAGCGCGTAAAGCCTACGCGTTGCGCGTAATGCATTTACAACATAGATGTTTGATATTTCAAACATGCTAAGGCGCGGAAAGGTTTCAGGCAATAGCCCGAAGGTAAAACAGCAGAGGATTTATCGCTATAACGTCAGACCGTGCAGAGTGCTGTATCAGGCCGAGACAACCGGGGCACAGGAGCCCCGGTATGGTAGGAAATCACAGAAGAGATCAGGCAGCAGATTCGCTTTCGAACAGCTCCGCAGGGCCATGCTGGTCCGCTTCCAGCAACCCGGCAACACGCTGCAGGCTTGCCAGCATCATCAATTGCTCCCAGTCAGCCAGCTTGCCGAAACGCTCAAGGAACTCGGGGGGTAGCAAAGCCGGCTCGGCTTGAATCGCCGCAAGCCCTTTGCTGGTCAATGCCAGGTGCACCTTGCGCTTGTCGCTCTTGCTGCGAATACGCTGCAGCAGTTCGCGGTTTTCCAGGCGATCAATAATAGTGCTCAAGGTAGCCTGGGACACACTGACCTTTTTCGCCAGATCCCCCAGAGTGCCTTCACCCATAGCCTGAATGCTATGCATGATCAGCAACTGGATGGGCGTCAGCCCGCTATGGCGACCCAGACGCTTGGCATGGATTTCAGTGGCCCGTTGCAGGCGACGCAGTGCAAGGTAAAGATCGTGCATCATGTACATGTTTAACTCCCGGCGGCACAATCATATCGATTGCCTATTTTGCCACACAGTCTAAATATTACAGTAGTAATTAGATAAGAAGCTTAAGCTACAAATCCTACCCCTATAATCAAGGGCCTAAAACCTAATTACCCCTAAATTCTTAGCAGATATTAGAGCAAATTTAGTTATAGTTCAAAACACATTGCCAAAATCAACCAGAATCACCTGCTTGCATGCAGGCATTTATGCAGCGCGGCCAGCCATTTTGGCGCGGCCACCCCGGCATGTGCGGCGACAGCCTGGGAAGTGCGCAGGTTTTTGCGCAACTGGAATCAGCCCGCAGTGCTTAAACTAAAAATATCCATTATTTTTCATAAAGTTATGCAAAATGCGCAATTTTCTGCACAGCAGTGCGCAAGAACTTGCGCACTTTTGCGTGATCCAGTTCACAGTTAGCCACCGAAGCAATACCATGAAAATATAACCATATGATTAAACTAGCTTTTTTCTGTGTGGCACGACTATTGATAGTTCTCAGGCTCCCGGACACCAAGTCCATTTTATACAGCCAAGGAGAGCTTTCATGCCAACACCCGCGTATATGTCCATCGAGGGCACCAAACAAGGTCTGATCACCGCCGGTACCTTCACCGAAGATTCCGTAGGTAACATCTTCCAAGAAGGTCACGAAGACCAGATCCTGGTTCAAGCCTTCGACCACCAGGTCATCATCCCGCGCGACCCGCAGTCCGGTCAGCCTACTGGCCAGCGTGTACACAAACCGCTGATGATCACCAAAGTGTTCGACAAATCTTCACCGCTGATCTTCAACGCTCTGACCTCTGGTGAGCGCCTGAGCAACTGCCGTCTGGAGTGGTACCGCACCTCTTCTACCGGCACCCAGGAGCACTACTTCACCATCGAGCTGCAGGACGCCATCATTGTTGATGTGCAGTCGCACATGCCGAACTGCCAGGATCCGGCGCAGGCACACTTCACTCACCTTGAAGATGTGTACTTCACCTACCGCAAGATCATCTGGACCCACGAAGTCTCCGGCACCTCTGGTTCCGACGACTGGCGCACCCCGATTTCCGCGTAAAACCGGATCTCTGCGTCACCCCCAGCCGGGCTCACCGGCTGGGGATTCTCACCCTCCCTCTGCACACTGCCCTTTCAATTAAAAGCAACTCTAGGCGCGAGTTTCTGTCCATTAGTTTGGGGAGTACTAAGCCATTCCCTAGAGGGCCAACCAGCCCACCTACACTCACCCCCTGACAAGGGCGACAGTATGTGCGGAATTGCAGGAGAGTTTCGTTTTGACGGGTTGCCAGCAGATATGGCCACCCTGGATCGTATTACCCGACATATGGCCCAGCGTGGTCCGGATGCCTCGGGGCTCTGGGCGCAAGGCAGCCTGGGCCTGGGACATCGCCGTCTCAAGGTCATGGACCTGGCGGAAGCCTCCGGCCAGCCCATGGTCGATGCCGAAGCTGGCCTGTCACTGGTGTTCAACGGCGCCATCTACAACTACCCAGCGCTACGCGCCGAGCTTGAGGGTATGGGCTACCGATTCTTTTCCGAAGGCGATACCGAGGTGGTCCTCAAGGGCTATCACGCCTGGGGCGAGAAGCTGCTGCCACGTCTGAATGGCATGTTTGCCCTGGCCATCTGGGAACGCGATACCCAGCGCCTGTTCCTGGCCCGTGATCGTTTGGGTATCAAACCTCTGTACCTGAACCGCAACGACCAACGCCTGCGCTTTGCCTCCAGCCTTACCGCGCTGCTGCAGGGCGACGGTGTAGACACCAGCATCAATCCCGTAGCGCTTAATCACTACCTGTCTTTCCACGCCGTGGTACCACCACCCCTGACCCTGCTTAACGGTATAGAAAAGCTGCCGCCGGGCCACTGGATGCGCGTGGAGAGCGACGGCAGCAGCCATCAGCAACGCTGGTGGGATCTGCAATACGGCGCCCGAGCAGACGAGCAGTCGCTGTCCTTTGACGACTGGCAGGACCGAGTGCTCGACAGCCTGCGCACCTCGGTAAAGCGTCGCAATCTGGCGGCCGTAGATGTCGGCGTACTGCTCTCCGGCGGCGTCGATTCCAGCCTGCTGGTGGGTCTGTTGCGCGAAGCCGGAGCGGAGAAACTACAGACCTTCTCCATCGGCTTTGCCGACGTAAACGGTGAGGCAGGTAACGAGTTCCAGTATTCCGATCTGATCGCCGAGCACTTTGCTACCGAGCACCACCAGTTGATGATTCCTGAGCAGGAGATTCTGTCCCAACTACCCAGCGCCATAGCCGCCATGAACGAGCCCATGGTCAGTCATGACTGCATTGCCTTCTACCTGCTGTCACGCGAGGTCAGCAAGCACTGCAAAGTAGTGCAAAGCGGACAGGGCGCGGATGAGATTTTTGCCGGCTATCACTGGTATCCGCAGGTTGATCAGGCCGCTGACCCGGTGGATGCCTACCAGCAAGCCTTTATGGATCGCAGCTTTGCCGAGTATCAGCAAACCGTCAGTGCGGGCTGGGCCAGCCATGATTATGCTGGCGAATTCATTCGCCAGCATTTCGCTCAACCGGGGGCACGTAGCGGGCTGGACAAAGCCCTGCGCCTGGATACCACGGTGATGCTGGTGGATGACCCGGTCAAGCGTGTGGACAACATGACCATGGCCTGGGGTCTGGAGGCACGCGTACCCTTCCTCGACCATGAAGTAGTGGAACTGGCAGCCCGCGTGCCCGGCCGCTTCAAGCTGCCGGACGAGGGCAAATACGTGCTCAAGGAGGCCTCGCGCAAGGTGATCCCGGCGGCGGTAATTGACCGGCCCAAGGGCTATTTCCCGGTACCCGGGCTTAAATATCTGGAAGGCTCGACCCTGGACTGGGTCAAGGATTCGCTGATCAGCCAACGAGCCAGGGAACGCGGCCTGTTCAACCCCGCCTACATCGATAACCTGCTCAGTGATCCCAAGGCGCACATAACGCCGTTGCGCGGTTCGAAGCTGTGGCAACTGGCGATGCTTGGCCTGTGGCTTGACGCCCACAATCTGTGAGGAAAGAGCGACATGTCCAAACCCATGCCACCCAATCAACAGCGAATGCAGCGCGGCAATGCGCCAACCTACGAGGGTTTGCGCGCCAGCCACGCCAAACACGGAACCACCACGGGCGCAGCCGCCGATGCCGCAGTGCACTGCGGCTGGGGCAGGCTACTGTTCGGTCAGACCTTTTCCGACTACCAGTTGCTCGCCGACACCCTGCTGAACGAACACCCGGGCGAACGGGATATCGTCCTGTACGTTGCCGA
>JBKBSI010000081.1:0-13573 GCA_046291745.1 Pseudomonas sp.
TAGCCTATGGATACCGTGACACTGATTACTTCTTTCTGAAGATCAAAGCCGCATTCCCCGGAAATGCGTGATGAACCTTTTTTCATCCTGCTGACGGCTCAACCTTAGCACACTTGAGCTGTTAACATTCATCATCGTTTACTTTTCTGCAGGCTAGCGATGATTCACCGTGTCGCCCCTGGCTTCTCTGAGCTTACGTCGCCTGAAAATATTTCATGGCGGGTTTTTGTTGGCAGGATTGTTTAAATTATTAGTTGGGTGATGGTATGGCATCTGCAGCCGTGGGTACCTGTAAGCTGTGTGGCCAAGCTGCGCCGCTGCAGCAGTCCCACATTATTCCCCGGGCATTCTATAAGCGTGCGAAGGCGGGTAGCCCCCAGTTAGTTGAGTTCACCGCTTCTCCGGGCGGCAAGCCTGTGTTAACCAACGCTGACCCAAAGGAAAGGCTGCTTTGCCATGGTTGCGAGCAGCACTTGTCCATCGCGTATGAACACTGGGGAACCCGATTGTTTTACCCCACACGCAACCAAAAGAAGCTGATCGTCGATATGGGCGGTCAGGTTAAGTTCAAGGACTTCCGGTATGAGGATACCTACCTGTTCTTTCTGAGCATTCTATGGCGCGCTGGGGTGTCCACACTAAAAGCGTTCAACGGCGTTACGCTGAGCGAGGGAATGGAGAGGCGAATAGCGAACTGCCTTAAAGATCGTACGCTTTTGTTAGCTGGTGGCCCCTTACGAGTTGATAACTTCATCAAGCTTGGACTTATTAAGTTGACCAGCCCAACTGACCCGCTCCTTCAGGAAATGCTCAAGCGCGCCATCTTCGGGTTTGGTTCGGAGCTTTTCAAGGAAGGGGATGGGTTCATTTACTATTTTGGTGTTGGCGGCTTTCTAGTGGTTTTTTACATTTCAACGAGTCCGATGGATCCTTGTGATGTGTCCGTCATCCGTTCTGCGCCTAGGCCTGGTACCCGCACGTTTCGCGCTGAGTGCGCGCCTATTCAGGAGCTTTCGCAGATCATCAATCTGCTGAGTTTGGCGAGCCGCGCCGGACAGCCTAGTCCGCGGAGGTCCTAGCTTCCGGAACGCTCAAGGCGTAGACATCCACCATCGCCTCATCCTTGGTGCACGCTGGCACGCTGGCCCGCAGCCATGCGGGCCTTTTATATTGTCTATTTAATGTTCAGTGGCGGCTTCATTTCACTCACGGCTGCAACCGCACCTCCACCCGCTGGTTCTGTCTGGCAATTGCGTTCCAATCCCCAGCTTGCAAGTAACCATCGATAATCGGGTATTCAACCCGTGGGCTGTTGTCCTGTGGTGGCTCGATCACCAGGCGGATGGGGCTGCCTGCGAGCAAAGGGGTGCGGTTGGCAAAGCTGGCGAATGCGGTGGACTCCAGTTGGCCGCTGCGTTGCAGCCTGGATGCCTCGCTGCCAAAGCCGACGCAGGCGGTTAGTGCCAGTGTGTCAGGCGCCAGGGCCAGGTCGCCTCGTGCGTCCTCGACCATGCAGAAGTTGCCTGCATGGGCAGTGAGGTGGATGCTGCCCTGGAAGCCGCCCTGGTGGAGCATCTGCACTAGCTCGTTGATGGCGCTAAGGCGTTGGTCGTCAAAGGGTGTGGCACCCAGAGGAAACTCACCTTCGCGATTCATCGACCATTCCACTGCCTTGAGTAGAGACGCCTTCTCCTGGTCGCCGCGCGTGCGCTGTTGTGCCAGGGCGCCGAGGAGCAACTGGCTTGGTGCCGGGGCTGTGTCGGCCAATCCGGAGGACGAGCGGCTAGGCGCTGTAGTGTTTTCCTCAAGCATTAGCTTGTAGCCGCCCAGCACCAGTACTGCACCCAACAGCATGCCGCCGAGTGCTGCTGGCCAGCGCCGTGCTGGCGGTGGTTCTACGGGTTCGCGTAGTTCTTCCAGCAGACTGCTCATGGCCGACTGGATACTGGTATGCAGGCGTCTGCTTTGAGCTTCCAGGTGCGGTTGCAAGAGCTCGATCATGGTTTCGTCGGCGGCTTCGCGTGCCAGCGCGGCTATTTCCTTGGCCGGATTGAAGGGCTGCGTATCGTAGACAGGAAGCGGCGCGTTGTCCGGCGTTGGTTCCAGCAGATGCAGCGAGTTGAGCTTGGATACCAGGTCCACCGACTGCACTTCCTTGGGCAGCACGCCCACGGCGCCTAGGGCCCGGGCCTGACCCAGGTAGAGCTCGCCGCCTTCCTTGGAGGTGTACATCATGATCGGAATCAGCGCGGTAGTGGGGTTCGCTTTGATGATGCGCACGGCTTCAAAACCATCCATGCCGGGCATCATGTGATCCATGAAAATGGCGTGGGGTTTGTTGTGCAGTAGATACTCGAGCGCGTCTTCAGCCGATGCGGCTTCATCCACTTCGATGCCGTGCTTGATCAACTGACGTTTTAGGACCAGGCGTGCGGAGCGTGAGTCGTCTACGACGAGAGCGCGTTTAGCGCCCATGGGGATACCGGAGTCTATGTAGCATTGTGCCGTCTGCGTTTTGTTGTTTTGTTATTGATCAGCATAGATGGCTGGCCGCGCGCGGCCCTGTGCTATTTAGGTGAATTAGGAAGAAAAAGCCACGGTTTATCCATCGCCCATATGGGCTAATGCGGGCTCGGGTTGGTCATCGAGGATACCGGTTTGCTGAACGATAGCGGGAGCGGGGGGTCGTAAACAGGGAGAATGAATTTAAATAAGGAGTTTTACTATGTTGAAGTTTCTCGCTAGCACTGTGGGTATTATCTTTCTGATCGGCCTGGCTGTGGTAATCGGTCTGTTAATGCTGATTTTCTGATCGAGGCCCCTAGCGCGGCCTGATCATCGGCTGATCCAGCACATGCTGGCGTAGCAGGAGTGCGGCAGGAGATAAACTGTGTCCTGCCCTGCTTACCAGGCCATAGGCGGATTTCTGCTGAAAGGCTTCGCCATCCATCTGCAGAACTATCAGTGTTCCACGAGTTACGTCCTCCGCGACTACATCCCACGGCGCAATAGCCAGTACGTCGCTCTCTATCGCCAGCGTCCTCAGCACCATAAAATTGTCACACTGAATACTTACGGGTTCCTCGCGTCCGGCCAGGCTGCTCAGTTCGCGCGCCACCAGCAACGGCAGTTGTGTAGCGGCCAGTGGATAGGTGAGCGCAGTCTCCATGCTCACTGTCTTCAATTCAGCAAGCGGATGGTCTGGACGGCAGCAGATGACACCCGGGTAGGTGCCCAGCGCCTCCACGTGCAGCAGCGGGTCATCCTCCAGGTGGCGAATATCAGCGACGAACAATTCCAGTTCATCGCTAAGCAAGTGCGAACGCAGGCCGCGCCAGTTATCCACTAGCAGCTTCACCTTTACTCGCGGATGCTCGCTGACCATACGCCCCAGTGCCTGGGGTACCAGCCTGGCGGCAGGGTAGGGGCCGCTGCCCAGTAACAGTTCGCCAGCCTCCAGATTACCCAACTGCATGACCGCATTGCGCAGCGCTCTGCCACCTGCAAGCAGGCGGCGGGCATGTTCCAGTACCAGTTGTCCATGGGCAGTGAGACTGAGGCCGCGGCTGTGGCGATCAAGCAGTTGGCAGTTGAGGCTGGATTCCAGGGTCTGGATGCTGCGGCTGAGCGCGGGCTGGCTGAGATTGATCTGCTCTGCGGCGCGGGCGAAGCTGCCCTGTTCCGCTACGGCAACGAAGTGGCGTAACTGCTGAAGATTAGTCATGCGCTTCTCGCATTGAATGGTCAATAAATATGCATTGGAATTATGGCTCCGGCTTTGGCAGCCTGCCAGTGTTCTCCAAAACAAAAATCATGCGCTGTTGCGCAGGGAGTCACTGATGGAACGCCGTGCACTGTTGAAGTGGGCAGGAATCCTATCTGCTGCGGGCCTGACTCAGGTCGCCGCAGGTCGCAGCCTGGGTCAGGAGCCGACTACCAGGCCGCAGCCGACGAGTATTGGGCGGTCCGGCCCGCGCAAACTGAACATTCTTTTTATCGTCACTGATCAGCAGCGTGCCATGGCCGACCTACCCAGTATTTTGCACCTACCGGGGCATGAGGCGCTGATGCAGCGCGGCGTTAGCCTGGGCAATTTTCACGTCAACACCACGCCTTGTTCGCCATCGCGTTCGGTCATCTTTACCGGTCAGCACACGCAGAAGACCGGCATTGTCGCCAACCTGGGTCTGCCGCCCTTCAATGAGCTGTCCTCTTCATTGCCGACGCTGGGGCATATGCTCGGTGATCTGGGCTATCACACCGCTTACAAGGGCAAATGGCATCTCTCGCATATCCCCGAAGCCACCGATCTGACCTATGGTGAAGTAAAGACCACCACCGATGCACTCCTGCCATTTGGCTTTGCCGATTACAACCTTAACGGCGACCCGCATGGCTCGCACATGAGTGGCTTTATCTTTGACAAGGTGACCGCCAGCGACACTGTCAGTTGGTTGCATGAACACAAGGATGACGAGAAACCCTGGTTCATGGCGGTCAATTTCGTTAATCCGCATGACATCATGTTCTACAGCTCGGGCCCGGAGCAGCAACGCAGCCGTCTGCGTGAAAACTATCTGGGCCCCATCTCGCCAGGCCCGGCGACGGGAGTCTACGCCAAGCACTGGGATGTGCCGCTGCCAGACAGTTTCTATCGGGAAGATCTGAGCACCAAGCCCTGGGCGCAGCAGACCGATGTGCATATCTGCAATCAGGTCTACGGCCATATCGACCCGCACGACGAGGCCTTGTGGCAGGGCCTGCAAAGCTACTACTTCAATTGCATACGTGATGTCGATCAGTCGATTGCCCAGGTGCTGGGCGCGCTCAAGGCGAGCGGGCGTGATCAGGACACCATCGTCATCCTGACCTCCGATCATGGCGAAATGGCCGGTGCGCACAAGCTGCGGCAGAAAGGCCCGCATATGTACAAGGAAAATACCCGGGTCAACTTCATCGTCAGTCATCCAGATATTCAGTATGCCCGCGATACGCCAGCGCTGGGTTCGACTGTGGACATTGTGCCCACGCTGTTGGAGCTGGCAGGTTTGCCCTATGCCCAGCAGGCCGAGCGCTACCCGGATCTTACCGGCGTCAGCCTGGCCAGCAGTCTGGGTGGAGCCAGTCAGCGTTCGCTGCGAGACGAACGCGGCCACCTGTTCAATTACGGCGTGAGCATGTATCTGGACCCGGAGTTTACCGAGTCGGTGATGCTCAATGCCGACCGGGTCACACCCTGGACCATTATCAGGGAGTCGCTGCGCCAGGGTCAGCTCGGGCCGTCGCGGGATAATCGTGCGCTGTTTCGCGGGATTCACGATGGGCGT
This sequence comes from Pseudomonas sp., assembly GCA_046291745.1. Lineage (GTDB taxonomy): Bacteria > Pseudomonadota > Gammaproteobacteria > Pseudomonadales > Pseudomonadaceae > Halopseudomonas. Next base: position 5,328 of record JBKBSI010000081.1, read on the forward strand.
TACAAGTTCGCACGCTACTTCGCGCCGAGCGATCACCATACCCCGAAGGACATGCAGGCCCTGGTTGCGCGCAATGACCTGGAGCTCTATGACCTGCAAAACGATCCGGACGAGTTGGTCAATCTGGCAAACCAGCCCGAGGCCCACCGCCAGTTGATCGAGGGCTTGAATACTCGGTTAAACGATCTGGTGGCTTTGGAAGTAGGCGTCGATGATGGCCGGGAGCATCCCGGTCCGAGGTTTTTATATAGCTGAAATCAACCGTAAACACAGGGAAGAAGAGATGGCATTTTTCACTTTAGGCAAGGTATTGCTGGCGTTGCTCTGGTTGCTGGCGCTGATAACTATGCTGTTTCCAGCAATGGGCATTGGCGGTGGTTTTGTGCTCAAGGCGGCGCTGGTCACACTGGTTATTCATCTGATCGAATTGGTGTTCGTTGATTGGCGCTTGCGGGGCTTGCCCAAGCCCTGGGTTCAGCGCCTGCAGGTATTGTTGTTCGGCTATTTCTACTGGGGGCGACTGGACAGGAAAACCCCGGAATCAGACTGAAGAGGGTTGTGTCAGCTGATTCAGTCTGCAGGTTGCTGCAGTGAGAATCCAGCTCAATACAACCAGCCCAGCAACAGAAGTACGCCTATCAACCAGGCGCTTGCGGCTACGGTGTCAGGTTGAAAAAGCCGGTTCCAGCGCCGCTCCAGCTTGCGCCAGCGTTGTTTGCTGTCAGTTGGCTGTGGGTGAGCGCGTGGTCTGCTCATCCAGCGCTTGAAGTAGATCGAGCTCGCCCTGGCCGGATTCGGCAGGCGGCGCAGGGCCTTGGGAATTTGCCAGCCGAGAGTGATAGCTAGCATGCACAGTGCCAGGCCCAGAACCAGGGGCCAGATGGCGGCCCAAAGTGCGTAGACCGGCAAGCTTTGTTGCAGGGCGCCGCGCATCTCTGGCCACAGCCAGGGTAGCGCCAGGGGCGTCAGGCACAGCAGGCCCCAGGGCAGCACCTGGCTAATTGGTGCAATGGGCAGGTCGGGTGTCTTTTGCGACTGATGCATAAGCCACAGGGCCCGCGCCACTACCAGCAGGGTGGCCAGTGCGCCGATGCTGAGCAGGGTCAGCCAGAGGCCGGGCAAGCTGCCTTCCACTCCTTGCTTGAGCAACACCTTCGCCGCTGCACCGCTCGTCAGCGGCAAACCGGCCAGTGCCAGCGCCGGTAGAGCCATCAATAGAGCATGCCAGCGATTGAGTCTGGCGTGTGCGCTCAAACCGGCGCCCATGAACAGCGCCCCCTTGGTCAGGCCGTGGTGCACCCCGTACAGCGCCAGCATCAATGCGGCGGCGGGACGCGCCTCGGGTTGTTGCCAGCCCAGGGCCAGGATGATCAGCAGGTAGCCCATCTGGCTGACCGAAGAGTAAGCCAGTGCAGCCTTGGCCTTGTGTTGCAGCAGCCCGAGCAGTACCCCGTAAAAAGCACTGATGGCGCCGACTGCCAGCAACCAGGCTGCCAGTTGTTGCAACAGGACATCCTCTCCAGGCAGAAAGCGCCAGATACCGAGGATGCCTGCCTTGATCATCGCGCCCGAGAGCACCGCGCTGGCCGCCGCCGGGGCGGCTGGATGGGCCAGTGGCAGCCAGACGTGCAATGGCCAGAAACCGGCCTTGAGGCCAAAGCCGACCAGCAGCAGGCCTGCGGTCAGGCCGCTGGTGGGAATGCTTTGCCAGTCGACAAAACCCAACAGCCCACCGGTCTCGTGCATACGCAGCAGCATACCGGCGTAGATCAGCATTTCGCCAAGCACCGCCAATTGTAAGTAGATTCGCCCGGCCTGGCGTGGTCCCGGGCCGCGCAAGTGCACCACCAGGCCATAGGCGCTGAGGCTCATCAGGGTAAAGCCGATGTAGAAGCTGGCGGCATCCTGGGCGATGACCAGCAGCAGATTGCCGGTCAGCGACAGCAACCAGAACAGCCAGAAGCGCCGCAGGTGGCGGCCATCATCAAGGTCTGCCACGGCAAAGCGGCTGGCACAGCCCCAGAGCAGCGCGCTGAATCCCAGCCAGGCGCGGGCCAGCAGATCATCGGCGCCCCAGGTGGCGCCGGGCCAGAGCATGGCCAGTTCCAGCGCCGGTGCGGGCCAGATGCTGAGCAGCAAGGCCGGAAGGCAGGTTATCCAGTACCAGGGAGCTACCTGCTGTGGGCGCAACCAGAGCAGCACGCCGCCCAGCAGCGGCAACAGCGGCACGACCAGCCATAACAGCGCGCTCATAGGCCGAACTCCCGGTTGATGATCAACTGGCTCCAGGACAGCGGGCTCAAGGTGGTTCCGGCAAAAATACCTACCAGCAAGGCCAGTGCGGCGGTGAACAGGGCGGGGGCCAGTAGCATCCAGTGCGTTTCACCCCATCCTGGTTTGCCGGTGCCCAGGCGCGATTCGTCAGGCCATTTTGCGGGTGGCCGGGCAAACCAGCCGCGGTATACCAGCGGCAGGAAATAGGCAGCGTTCAGCAGACCGGACAGCACAAAGACCAGCAGTACCCACTCATGTCCCGCGTCCAGTGCGCCATAGCCCAGGTACCATTTGCTGATAAAGCCAGCGGTGGGTGGTACGCCGATCATGCCCAGTGCACCTATGGTGAAGGCGGTCATGGTCAGTGGCATGCGCCGACCTACTCCGTCCATTTCACGAATGTGGTGGATGCCCAGGGTTTCGGCAAAGTTGCCAGCACAATAGAACAGCGTGACCTTCATCAGGCCCTGGTGCACCAGATGGGCCAGCGCACCGACGGCGGCGATGGGGCCGAGCATGGCCACACCCAGAGTGATGTAGGACACCTGGCTGACGGTGGAGTAAGCCAGACGCTTCTTGATCTCGCGCTGTTGTAGCGCCTTGAACGACCCATAAAGAATAGTGGCCGCCGCCAGGGCCATCAGCGGCAGGCTCAAGCCCAAGGCCTGCATCGGCTCAACGCCGTATACGTCATACACCACGCGGACTATGCCGAAGGCCCCGGCCTTTACCACCGCCACCGCATGCAGCAGGGCGCTGACCGGCGCCGGTGCAACCATTGCCTGGGGTAGCCAGCCGTGTAGCGGTAGGAGTGCTGCCTTGACGCCGAGCCCGGCGATGATGAGTCCGAAGGCCAGTATCAGACTGGCATTGTGCTGCTCCAGAAGTGGTTGCAGATAACCGCCCGCGACGAAGTCCGGGCTGCCGGTCAGGCTATGCAACAGCGCTACGCCCATCAGCAGCAATGCACCGCCGCCGAGCGTATAGCTCAGGTAGACGCGTCCGGCGCGCAGGGAGCGGGGCGTACCCCGATGCACCACCAGCGGGAAGGTCGCCAGGGTCAGGAGTTCGTAAAACAGCAGGAAAGTGACCAGGTTACCCGCGAGGGCCAGCCCGACGGTGGCGCTGACGCAGAGGCTGAAGTAGCCGAAAAAGCGCGAGCGCAGGGGCGAATCTTCCAGATAACCAATGGCGTAAATGGTGGTAGCCAGCCAGAGGATCGATGACAGGGCGATAAACTGCAGCGACAGCGCATCGCCGTGCAGTACCAGGCCGCCGCCGGGCAGGAACGGCACGCTGAAGCGAAACTCCAGGCCCTGACTGACGCCCAGCAGCATCAGGCTGACCAGGCCAAGCTTGAGCAGCGCACCGGTCATGTTCAGGGCTATGCGCAGCCTTACCTGATCCTCGCGCAGGCTGAAGATGATCAGCCCCGGTATCAGTGAGCTGAGAATAATAATCAGCGGTAGCAGGCTGGTCCAGGACAGGTTCACAGGCCGACCTCCATAAACCAGATGATCAGCGGTTCACTCAGCAGGGCCATGGCCCAGACTACCAGCGCAGGCAGCATTGCCAGCCATTGGGCAAAGGCATCAGGCTGGTAGTCAGGCGGAGTCGGGTCGGCGCGGTCGAAGGCTATGGCTACTACGCGGAATACGTAAGCGGCGCTGGCCAGAGTGCCCAGCAATACACCGAATGCCCAGGGCCAGTTGGCTGGTTCCGCGAACAGCGGTTGCAGCAACACCCACTTGGCCACGAAGCCGCCGCTGGGTGGCAGGCCGACCAGGCTGCCGCCCGCCACGGCAAAGGCAAACATGGCTACCGGCATGGTCTGGCTGGCGCCCTTGAGCGAGCTGACGCGTTTGCTGCCCAGGGTCGCCTGCATTTCGCCAGCGGCCAGAAACATGCTGACCTTGGCCAGCCCGTGTGCCAGCACGAACAGCCAGAGGGCGGTTGATAGTTCACTTTGCTGCCAGTGCAGCAACAACCCCAGGGCCAGCAATGCATAGCCCAGTTGCGCCACGGTGGAATAGGCGACCAGCACCTTTATCCACGGGGTGCGCAATGCCGCCCAGCCGCCAGCTACCAGCGCGACAATACCGGCCAGGGCAAACAACAGGCCCGCCTGCTGGGCGAAATCGACCGGGGCGATGCGGCTCCACAGCAACCAGAGAATAAACAGCGGCCCCTTGACCACTAGCGCCGAAAGTAGCGCGCTTACGGCCGTGGGTGCGGCCGCATGTGCAGCGGGGAGCCATTGGTGCAATGGCCAGAAAGCGGCCTTGAGCATCAGCCCCAGGGTCATGAGCACCAGGGCTGTTCGGGTGGTCAGGGTGTTGTTGGTCAGCTCCGCCAGCAGGGCGATATCCAGCACGCCGTATTCGCCGTACAACAGCGCGACGCCAAGCAGATAGCAAAGCGAAGCCGCCAGTGACAGCAGCAGATAGCGTAATGCTGGTGCATGAGCCTTGGGCCCGGAGAGGATGATCATGGCCACGGCGACCAGGCCGAGCAGCTCCAGGGTGACATACCAGTTGAACAGATCGCGGGACAGCCAGAGGGCTGCCAGGCTGGCCTGCAACAGGCATGACAGCGGCCAGAAGTCGGTGTCTCGGGTCTGGCTATGGCGGCTACGCTCAGCGTAAACCGAAACCAGCAGGTGAGTCAGCGCAGTGAACACCAGCAGCACCGCCGTCAGCGGGCTGAGCTCGAAGCGAATGCCCAGGGGCGTGTCCCAACCACCTAGGGCCAGATGCTGACTGCCTTGTTCTACTACCGTGTGCAGGGCAAAACCGGCGGCTACCAGGCTCAGCATGTTGGCCAGTATCACCAAACCGCCTGCGCGTGAGCGCAGCAATAGCAGCAGCAAGCTGGTAGTCAGCGGGATCAGCAAGCTGAGCAGGGCGTAGTTCATTGCGGCTCCTGATCGGAGCTGTCACTACTGGCGGTGGCCAGCCGCAGGGCAAAAGCCGTGGCGCTGGCTGCCACCACCAGGCCGGTCACCACCAGCGCCTGCAAAACCGGATCTATGGGTTGCACGCGGCTGGCCAATGCGACCATGACCATGAACACCCCGCTACCCATCACGTTGACGGCAATGATCCGCCGCAGCGCATGGCGCTGGCCAAGCAGCCCATGCAGGCCGAGTATCCAGAGTGCGACGCCGGTAAACAGGTATAGGAGTAGGCTGCTCATGCGGCTAACTCCTCGGTGTCGCCCACCACTAATAGCGTCAGGGCCGCAGCGATGGACAGGGTCGCAGCGATTTCGATCAGCAGAATCAGCCCGCCACTCCATTCCAGCGGGTAGACCAGCCAGCCATCACCGAGCCAGGCGCCAGCTGCAGCGACCAGGCTGAACACTGCTACACCCAGCAGCACCAGCGCGCGCACCGGCCACTGGTGCCAGCCCACTCGGGGCAGGACTCCGCCCAGGCGCAGTATCACCGCTCCGGCGGCCAGCACTGCACCGGCCTGGAAGGCGCCGCCGGGCGCATGGCTACCGCGCCACAGCAGGTAGCCGCCAACCATTACTGCCAGCGGTGCCAGCACTCTGCTCCACGCGCTGAGCAGTGGCCAGGCGACTGGCAGGGCAGACGTGCGTGGGCGTAGCTGGCGCACACCGAGCAGCGCGAGCAGTAGCACCACCAGCTCCAGCAAGGTATCCCAGGAGCGGAAATTCAGTAGCACGGCGGTAACCGGGTGGCTGGCACCGCTGTCATCCAGCGCCAGCATGACCTGACCGGGCAGAACTGGTTCGACATCGGGCAGGGGCATGACCGCCTGCCCGAGCAGCAACAAAGCAAGCAGCCCCAGCACCAGGCTGGAGAGGTGTTGCAGGCGGCTCGCCGGTATGGCCGATTCGGCTGAGCTGCGACCCAGTGCACCAAGCAGCATCACCCCGATCAGCCCAGCGCCGATGGCTGCTTCGGCCAGGGCCAGATCCATTGCGCCCAGGCGTGCCCAGGTCAGTGCCAGCATCAAGCCGAAGACGATAAACAACACCACGGAGGTATAGAGCCTGGGCGCGTGCATGGCGGCGGTCGCCAGGCCCAGCAACAAGATAATCAGAGTCAGATCAAACAGCAGTTCAGGGCTGATCATGCGGCTCCTTCTGCTCTGCGGCGTCCCTTTCACGCTGGTAGCGGGCCAGCAACTGGCAAGCGGTAGCACCTGAGGCCATCACCAACAGCCAGATCAGCAACATCAACAATGCGGGCTGCCAGCCGTCACTGCGCAGGGCTAGCCCACAGGCCAGTAACCCCAGCCCCAGGGTGTCGGCTTTGGTAACCGCATGCAGACGGCTGTAAACGTCGGGGAAGCGCAGCACGCCGAGGGTACCGGCAATAAAAAAGAACAGGCCACCGAGCAGGAATGGCCAACTCAGCCATAGCAGCCAATCAGTCATGACGCCTCCGCAGCAGTTGCACCAGCGCGCCGCATACTACGGCAGCGAGCAGTGCCAGCAGTAACGCTGCGTCAAGCAATGCGGGCTGATTCTGTACGTGGGCCAGCAACATCAGGATGGCGGCCCCGCTGGTGCCAAACAGTTGCACGGCCATCAGTCGGTCGGCGCGGGTGGGGCCGTGCCACACGCGCCACAACCCGGCCCCCACGCTGAGCAACAATATGGCGGCTAGCCAGATCATGGCCGGGCTTCCTTCAGGAGCCGTTCCAGGTGTTGTTCAAGACGCTGCGCGGTGTTGCGCCAGTGCTGGCGCTGGTCCAGCGCATGCACGTACAGGGTCTGGCCCTCGAAGTGCGAGGCGAAGGTGCCTGGCAGCAGGCCGACCATGGCCGACAGCAGCAGATGCACACGTGGCTGTTCGGTGGTCATCTCATAGGTTACCCACTGGGGTGCGATCGGCAGGCGCGGATGCCAGGCGCGGCGGGCCACATCCCAGCCGCCAATAAAGAGTTCGGCAAGGAAAAAGCCGAGAAAGGATGGCAGGTAACGCAGGTGCACAGGGCCGACCTGGAGCTTGACCTTCAGGCTGGCCCAGGTTGCCAGCAGAGCCAACGGGACGCCGAATTCCCAGCTCTGGTTGCTGCTCAGTAATGCCCAGAGCGCAAGCCAGAATGCCAGGCTCAGTAGCAGGCCTGGTAGCTTCCCTCGGTGCGGCTTGCCGCATTCCAGGGAGGACTGGGGGCTGTGTGAGGGTGTGCGCACTATTACTCCTGAGGGCTTATGGCTTCTCTATGGTAAGAGAAGCGCGGTCCCGGCTCAAACCGGCATAGGTTGCCGGTTATGACCATGTAACCCGGATAAATATCCCTTTGAAGCCAAGGCGCAGTACGGGAGTTGGCGCTGTGGGTGCTACAACGCCAGTTTGGCCAGTTGTTCCCTGATGGACTCAGTCAACGGCGCCGGGCGCCCACTGGCCTGGTCGATTACCACCATCACACTGTTGGCCACTGCCTGCAGGCCATGCTCGCTGGTTGCTGCGCCAGTAAAGACGAAGGAAGTATTGCCCGTCCGGCTGATGCCGGAGCCCAGCTCCACTGGCTTCCAGCCCGGGCGATAATGCAGAAAGCTGATATCCGCTGCCGCAATCAATATCCCCAGGCCACCCATATCGATGCCGCGTATTGCGCCGAAGCGGGCCTGCTCCATGTAGCGCGCCAGCGCTGCTTCGCTGCGCTGACTGTCGGCATCCAGGTCGGCATAGCGACCACTGAGCTGTTGGTGCAGGGGGAACTTTGCGGTAGCTCTCGCCACCTCTATATAGTCCGCCGCGGGGAAGGGCTCGGCAGTATCTGTGGCCGCAGCTTGCAGCTGTTGGCGAATCTCCGCAGGCAGCTCGACTTGCTGGCCCTGGTCAAAGGCGGCCATCAGGCAGTCCTGCACGCCGACGTGCTTGCCGTTCTGTGACAGCTCGGTACGGATGCGGTAGCGGTCCTGTTCGCAGCTCAATACAGTCACCCGGGCGTCTACATTGCTGCCGTACCAAGTGACTTCGCGGTACTGGGTAA